>JBFWYP010000001.1:2500-266448 GCA_050186295.1 Thermoanaerobaculia bacterium
GTGCTTTTCACCTTTCCCTCACGGTACTGGTTCACTATCGGTCGCAGAGGAGTATTTAGCCTTGGGTAATGGTCTACCCGGATTCCCACGGGGTTTCACGTGCCCCGTGGTACTCGGGAACACTCATAGGGAGCTACCGTGTCTTTCGCCTACGGGGCTTTCACCCTCTTTGGCTGGCCTTTCCAGGCACCTTCGACTAGACAGGTAGTTGATAACTCCCCGACCCGACCACAATCGGATCACAGAGTGCCCCACAACACCGATAAGGCAACGCCTGTGGGCTTGGCACCTTACCGGTTTGGGCTGTTCCGCGTTCGCTCGCCGCTACTGACGGAATCGCATTTGCTTTCTCTTCCTGAGGGTACTGAGATGGTTCACTTCCCCTCGTTGGCTTCCAGGAGCTATGCATTCACTCCTGGATAACTGGACATAACTCCAGCTGGGTTCCCCCATTCGGACATCCCCGGATCAAAGCCTGCTTGCGGCTCCCCGAGGCTTATCGCAGCTTGCCACGTCCTTCATCGCCTCTCTGCGCCAAGGCATCCACCGTACACCCTTAATAGCTTGACCAAACTTGAGTGTCTTACTAACCGGCGAATCTTGTCGCTACAAATTCGATTCAGTTGTCAAAGAACCAGTGTTTCCGGACCCGGTCGGGTCCATCGGATCACTGGGATCCGCGCTGATGAGCCAACCCGGCTCACTACCGCGCATCCCGGCGCTTCCGCCCACACTGTGAAAGAACCGACATCCCATCGCCCCGACGAGCCTGGTGGAGCTGATCGGGATCGAACCGACGACCCCCTGCTTGCAAAGCAGGTGCTCTCCCAACTGAGCTACAGCCCCGCTTGCCATCGACTCGCGACCAGAGCGCCGTGCTCTGATGGTGGGCCTAGGTAGACTTGAACTACCGACCTCACGCTTATCAGGCGTGCGCTCTAACCAACTGAGCTATAGGCCCAGTCCAGGAATCTGCCGATTCCCTGGAAACTGAACAGAGGTGTGCCAACGATCGACCTAGGTGGATCCGCGCGACCTGCTCCGAGCGAGCTCGGGGCAACCGCGGGAACATCCCTTAGAAAGGAGGTGATCCAGCCGCAGGTTCTCCTACAGCTACCTTGTTACGACTTCACCCCAATCACCGACCATACCATGGGCAGTTGCCTCCTTGCGGTTAGCGAACCGACTTCCGGTACAACCGGCTTTCGTGATGTGACGGGCGGTGTGTACAAGGCCCGGGAACGTATTCACCCCGGCGTGCTGATCCGGGATTACTAGCGATTCCAGCTTCATGCAGTCGAGTTGCAGACTGCAATCCGAACTGAGGACGGTTTTGTGGGATTAGCTCTACCTCGCGGCTTTGCGACCCTCTGTACCGCCCATTGTAGCACGTGTGTAGCCCTGGACATAAAGGCCATGAGGACTTGACGTCATCCCCACCCTCCTCCTCGATTTCCGAGGCAGTCTCTTTAGAGTGCTCGACATCACTCGTTAGCAACTAAAGATAGGGGTTGCGCTCGTTGCGGGACTTAACCCAACATCTCACGACACGAGCTGACGACAGCCATGCAGCACCTCGATGACGACTCCCGAAGGAGAGACGGTATTTCTACCGCTGTCCATCACCGTTCGAGCCCAGGTAAGGTTCTTCGCGTTGCATCGAATTAAACCACATGCTCCACCGCTTGTGCGGGCCCCCGTCAATTCCTTTGAGTTTCAGCCTTGCGACCGTACTCCCCAGGCGGGGTGCTTAACGCGTTAGCTAAGGCACCGCAGGGGTCGATACCCGCGACACCGAGCACCCATCGTTTACAGCGTGGACTACCAGGGTATCTAATCCTGTTTGCTCCCCACGCTTTCGCGCATCAGCGTCAGAACCGGTCCAGGTAGCCGCCTTCGCCACCGGTGTTCCTCCCAATATCTACGCATTTCACCGCTACACTGGGAATTCCACTACCCTCTCCCGGCCTCAAGCCCTGCAGTATCCGAGGCAGTTCCTCAGTTGAGCTGAGGGATTTCACCCAAGACTTACAAGGCCGCCTACGCGCCCTTTACGCCCAATAATTCCGAATAACGCTTGCCCCCTCTGTATTACCGCGGCTGCTGGCACAGAGTTAGCCGGGGCTTCCTCTGGGGGTACCGTCAAGTCCGCTGGATATTCACCAGCGACCCTTCGCCCCCCCTAACAGGAGTTTACAATCCGAAGACCTTCATCCTCCACGCGGCGTTGCTGGATCAGGGTTTCCCCCATTGTCCAATATTCCCCACTGCTGCCTCCCGTAGGAGTCTGGACCGTGTCTCAGTTCCAGTGTGGCCGATCACCCTCTCAGGCCGGCTACTGATCGTCGCCTTGGTGGGCCGTTACCCCGCCAACTAGCTAATCAGGCGCGGACCCCTCCAGGAGCGATGGCTTACAAGTAGAGGCCATCTTTCCTTCCGAAGCCGAAGCCCCGGAAACGTATTCGGTATTAGCCCGAGTTTCCCCAGGTTATCCCCAACTCTTGGGCAGGTTGTCCACGTGTTACTCACCCGTTCGCCGCTCTACACGCGGCCGAAGCCGCTTTCGCGCACGACTTGCATGTGTTAAGCACGCCGCCAGCGTTCATTCTGAGCCAGGATCAAACTCTCCAGTTTGAACCTGTACCGCCCGAGCCGGCTAAGGACTCGGAACGGAGATTTGATGCTTTTGTCGCTTGTCCGAAAACAAGCGGAATTTGACGTTGGCACTTCCTCTGTTCAGTTTTCAAAGAACCGGCACTGCTTTGCTGCAACCGCGTCACCTTTCGGCTGCGGATTTGCGATCTTATAGTAGCGAACGACCCGAGTCAACACCCGAAGCTGAAACATCTCGCTTCGACCGGTTCGCCGACTGCTGCTGTTCCTCAGGAGCGCTGAAGCTCTACGGGGGACGCTGCAGAACTGCCGGTTTCGCTTCCCGATGACCCTCTTCAGGGCCGACCGGGAGCGAGAGAATAGGAGAGTCGTGAACGGCTGTCAAGCCCCTGCGGGAGGATTTTCGAAAACCACCCTCCGGCCCTCGATCCGCCACGGCCGGGTGAGGAGCGCCGCGAGCGCCTCGGGGTAGGCCAGGTGCTCCTCGACGAGGATCCGGGCGGCCAGCGCCGCCTCGTCGTCCCCGTCCAGGACCGGCACCCACCGCTGCCAGACGATCGGCCCGCTGTCGAGCCCGGCGTCGACCAGGTGGACCGTGCAACCCGAAATGCGGACCCCCGCCGCGAGCGCCTGCCGCTGCGGATGGAGGCCGGGAAACGACGGCAGGAGACTCGGATGGATGTTGAGGATCCGCGACGGAAACGCCTCGACGAAGTCGGCCGAAAGCAGCCGCATGTATCCCGCCAGGCAGACCCAGTCCGCTCGCGCCGCAGCCACCGCCTCGCGCACCCGCGCCTCGTGTTCGACGCGCGACAGACCGCGGCTCGGCACGACGATCGTCGGCAGCCCGAGCTCCCGGGCGCGATCGATACCGGGCGCGCCGTCGACGTTCGACAGGACGAGAACGATCTGTGCCGGAACGGTTCCCTCGGCGATCGCCGATGCGAGCGCCAGGAAGTTGCTTCCCCTGCCGGAAAGCAGGACGGCGATCCGCGCGGGTGCGCTCAGATCGCCTCTTCGCCGTTCGGCAGGAGACCCAGGTCGTAGACCACACGTCCGTCTCCCGGAACGACCTTGCCGATCGGCAGGGCGCGCTGTCCGGCCTGGGCAAGGGATCGACTGATCTCCGCCAGGGCGTCCGGTGCGACGACCGCGACCATGCCGATTCCCATGTTGAAGACGCGCAGCATCTCCTCGAGCTCGACGTCGCCCTTGTCCTGGAGGACACGGAACGGCTCCGGGATCTCCCAGCTGCCGACCCGGATCTCGGCCGCGAGCCCGGCCGGGAGGATCCGCGGCACGTTGTCCGTGAGCCCCCCGCCGGTGATGTGCGCCAGGGCGTGGAGGCCCGGGTGTCCCAGCAGCGGCGAGAGCGGCTCGAGATAGGAGAGGTGGGGCTGGAGCAGCCACTCCCCCACACGGAGTTTGCTCTTGGTGCCGGGGATCCGGTCCCTGATCTTCAGACCCATCTCGTCGAAGAAGATCCGCCGGGCGAGGGTGTAGCCGTTCGTGTGCATGCCGGCGGAAGGAAGTCCGACCAGGACGTCCCCCGCGGCCACACGCGTACCGTCGAGTATGGCGCCGCGATCCACCACACCGACGATGAAACCGACCAGCTCGTAGTCCCCAGCCTGGTAGAAACCGGGCATCTCCGCCGTCTCCCCGCCGATGAGCGCGCAGCCGTTGGCGCGGCATCCGTCGGTGACACCCCGTACGAGGTCGACCAGCTTCGCCGGCTCGAGGACTCCGGCTCCGACGTAGTCGAGGAAGAAGAGAGGCTTCGCACCCTGCACGAGAATGTCGTTGACGCAGTGGTTGACGAGGTCCCGCCCGACCGTCGTGAGGTCGTTCGCCAATTTCGCCACCGAGAGCTTGGTTCCCACGCCGTCGGCGGAGGCAACCAGTACCGGATCTGCGAGCTGTCCGAACTCGGGCCGGAAGAGTGCGCCGAACGAGCCGATGTCGGACAGGACGCCGCTGGTGAAGGTCGACTTCGCGAGCTTCTTCACCTCCCGCAGTCCCTCGTTCTGCGCTTCGATGTCGACGCCGGCGACGGAGTAGGCGCTGCGCTCTTTCTGTTTCATGGTCGCCGGGAATCCTAGCGCGAGGTGTCGCGACCGGTCGCGGGTCCGGCGCTACCCCGGCTCGCGACCCGCTCTCAGGCCGGCGGCGCCTGCGGGCGACGGTGCGCCGCGAGAAACGTCTCGGGCCGGCTGAAGACCTTCGCCATGTTCATCCCCTTCTTCACCGAGGCGAGATCGACCTTGCCGGTCGCGAGCGCCGCCCCCAGCTGGATGTAGGTGCGCGCCTTTCCCCGGATCCGGTAGCGGACGTCCAGCACGTGCTGCCAGAGATTGGCGTACTCCGCGTAGAAGTCTTCGAGGGAGAGCCGGGTGGGCAGCACCGCGTGGATGATGTCGAACATCTCCCAGTCGTCGGTCGTGACCTTCGAGCTCGCCTCGCGCCAGAGATCGGTCCCCGGGAGGGGCGTCAGGACGGAGAAGCCGCTGTTGTAGGCACCGGTGCGGGAGATCCATTCCCGAAGTCGCGCGAAATCCTCGTGATCCCAGGCGGGGTCGACGATGAAGTTCGGCGTGAAGCCGACCCCCAGCTCCTTCAGGATTCCGATCGCGTTCTCGTTGTTGGCGGCGGTGTTCTTCTTGTTGACGCGTTCGAGCCCTTCGTCGGTGATCGACTCGAGGCCGAGGAAAATCGCGAGGTCGCCGCACTCCTTCCACATCTCGATGAGATGGGGGAACTTGCAGATGATGTCGGTGCGCGTCTGGACCGTGAAGTACTTGCGGATCCCGGCGGCCTTGATCGCCTTGGCGAGCTCCTCGCCGCGCTTCACGTTCATCCAGAAGATGTCGTCGGTGATGAAGATGTTCGGCGCGTCGATCGCCTTCAGCTCGGCGACGACCCGCTCCGGCGACTTCTCGCGGAAGGTCGATTCGTGGAACTTCCAGACCGAGCAGAAGTTGCACTTGAAGGGACAGCCGCGGGCGGTCTCGAAGAGGGCGAGGGGCTTGCGGAAGTTGATGTAGTAGTGCGGTGCGTACCGTGCGATCAGGTGACGAGCCGGCATCGGCAGGCTGTCGAGCTCTCGCCGGGCAGGAGCATGTCCCGTCGCCACCTGCCCTCCCGCCCGGTTGAGGACGAGGCCCGGGACCTGCGCCAGATCCCGTCCGTGCTCGAGCGCGTCGACGAGCGGCGGCATGATCTCCTCGCCATCGCCGACCGCGATCGCGTCGATCGCCGGGTCCGCGAACCAGTCCGGCTCGCGCGATGCGTCGTGGCCTCCCATGACGACGAAAGTGCCCGGCAGCTCACGCTTGACCCGCCGGGCCAGTCGGAGAGCGCGCCTCCGTTCGGTCGTGAAGTTGCATTGCAATCCGACGATCTCGGGCGAGTTCCTCTTGCACGCCTCGAGCCCCTCCTCTTCACCGTCGATCCGGAGATCGTGGATCGAGCACCGGTGGCCGGCCTCTTCGAGCCCGCCGGCCACGCAGATCAACCCGAGCGGTTCGACGAAGGTGAGCATCTCCAGTCCGAGGATGCCCCCGATCGGTGCCTTGAGAAAGGCGATGTTCATTGCGCCCCCGTTCCTCGAAAGCCCTCGAGGGATCGAAACAGACACCAGGAACTTTGTCAAACCGGAACCAGGACCATCGCTCCTGCCGCCGGCAGGCTCCGGCTCCCGCTCGTTGACAGCGGCCGGCCGGGAACGGGAGACTCCGGGGCAATGACCTCCCGGGACCGGCTCGTTTCCGGCTGCCTCGTCGCAGCCCTCGCCATCGCCACGCCACTGTTTGCAGCTCTCCCGGAACACTCCGAGCGGGTCGTGGACTACGCGATCTCGGTCCGGCTCGATCCCGAGAAGAAGGAGATCTCCGGGGTCGAGAAAGTGAAGTGGAGGAACAGATCGACCGACGTCGTCGGCGATCTCTGGATTCACCTCTACTGGAACGCCTTCCGCAACAATCGCAGCACGTTCTACGTCGAGTCCGGCGGCCAGCTGCGAGGCGACGCGGCGCCGGCGGACAGCTGGGGCTGGATCGACCTCGAAGGGTTCACGCTGGCCGAGGGCGACGATCTGCTGCCGAGTCTCACCTTCGAACATCCGGACGACGACAACGGCGAGGACCGCACCGTGGCGCGGGTGGTCCTGCCGCGGCCCGTCGAGCCCGGGGAGGAGATCGAGCTCGAGCTCCGCTTCCGCGGCCGCGTGCCCAGGGTCTACGCACGCGCCGGATACATGGGTGACTTCTTCGCCGTGACGCAGTGGTTTCCGAAGCTGGGCGTCTACGAACCTGCCGGGTTCCGGGGACGAGAAGCGGGCGGCTGGAACTGCCATCAGTACCACGCCAACTCCGAGTTCTACGCCGACTACGGTCGTTTCCGGGTCGAGATGACCGTGCCGTCGCAGTTCGTTGTCGGCGCCACCGGCCCCCGGCTCGCGACCACCGACAACGGCGACGGAACGACCACCTACGTTCACGAGCAGAGCGACGTCCACGACTTCGCCTGGTCCGCCGACCCGCGCTTCGAGGAGGTCGTCGAGACGTTCGTCGCGGGAGACGAGGTCTCGGATGCCGAACTCGCCGCGGCAGCCCGTCTGGTCGATCGCCCGCCGGGCGAGGTCCGCCTCCGGGACGTGGAGATTCACCTCCTCATGCAGCCGGCGCACCGGCCGCAGATCCGCAGCCAGCTCGACGCGGTCAAACTGGCGCTGAAATGGTTCGGGCTCTGGTACGGCGCCTACCCGTACCCGACCCTGACGATCATCGACCCGCCCGGGGAAGCGCGCGGTGCCGCGGGCGTCGAGTACCCGACCCTCTTCTTCGGCGGGACGTCGTTCGTCGCCAACTACTGGCCGTTCTCGAAGCTGCGGCTCGGCGAAGTGACCATCGTCCACGAGTTCGGTCACCAGTTCTGGTACGGCCTGGTCGGTTCGAACGAATTCGAGGAAGCCTGGCTCGACGAGGGATTCAACACCTACTCGACCGCCAAGGTCATGGATCTCGGCTACGGACGGGACCGCTCCCTGATCGACTTACCCGGCTTCGCACTCGGCACCGCCGAAGTGGACCAGATGGTCAACAACCGCTCACGGCGGGTCGACCGGATCGCGACGCCGTCCTGGAAGTTCGCCCGCGGCCAGTACTCCTTCAGCTCCTATTCGCGACCGGCGCTGGTCCTCGAAACGCTCGAGGGGATCGTGGGCGAGGAGACGATGGCGCGCATCCTCCGGACGTACCACGAGCGCTACCGCTACGGACATCCGAGCGGTGAGGAGTTCATGGCAGTCGCCTCGGAGATCGCGGGCCGCGACCTCGACTTCTACTTCGATCAGGTCGTTCGCGGTCCCGGCGTCTTCGACCCGGCGGTCACCCGCATCTTGAGCCGCGGCGCCGAGGAGTATCGCGGTCGCGACGAATCGGCAAAGGAGCCCGGGATCGTCAGCGAGGAAGAGGTGCGGAAGGCCGAACGGGCGGCGGACGAGGAAGGCCGCCGAAACTGGCACAGCGAGATCGAGCTCCGGCAGCTCGGCGAAGTCGAGCTTCCGGTCGAGGTCGAGCTCCAGTTCGAGAACCGGGAGCCGGAGCGGCGGGTATGGCAGGGGGATCGGCGGTGGGAAGTCTGGACCTGGGAGCGGCCCGAACGCCTGCTCTCCGCGCGCCTCGATCCCGACGGCAAGATGCCTCTCGACGCGAACCGGATGAACAACGCACGGCGGACGTTCGACGACGACCGGGCAGCGCACGCCCTGAGCGTGCGCTTCCTGTCCGCGGTCGTGCGTCTGCTCGCGGGACTGGGGCTCTGACGATGCGAACCCTGCGACTCGTCCCGTCCGCGATCGGCAGCGCCCGCAGGAACTGGCGTCTGGCCCTGGCGCTCTGGTTCGTGCAACTCGTTCTCGCCGTTCCGGCCGCGCTGCCGATCGCGGGATTCCTCCAGGCCGAGCTTTCGCGCTTCCCCGAGGGCGACCTGTTCCTGCAGCGCTTCAGTCTGGTGCTGATGACGAACGTCCTGTTCATGGACGGCGCCGCACTCCTCGTGCTGCGTCCGGTGATCGGCGCCCTCGCCCTGCTCGCTCTGCTCGCCAACGCGTTCTGCGCCGGCGGCGCGCTCGAAGTGCTCCTGTTCCCCGACCACCGTTCGCTCGCGATGCGCTTCGGACGCGGCGGCGGGCGCCACTTCGGGCGCTTCGTCCGCATGGGCGCTGCCGCGATCGCGACCGCCCTGCTCCTCGGCGGGCTGCTGTCGGCACCTTTCTGGATCGCACGCGGAGCGCTCGACTTCCGTGCCGAAGGGGCGAAATTCTGCCTCGCGTTCGCCGGCAGCCTGGCGTTTCTGTTCGGTCTCCTGCTCTCGTGGCTCGCTCTCGACCTCGCCCGCATCCGGATCGCCAGGACCTCCGGCCGGCGCGCCGTGCGGACCTACTTCCGCACCCTTGGCCAGGTCCTGCGACGGCCACTCCGCCCGCTCGTTCTCTGGCTCGGACTCGCCCTTCCCTTCGGCCTCGCGGGCGCGCTCCTCTACGCGGCGCGCATTGGCTTCACCGCAGACGGAGCACTGCTCGTCCTGCTCGCGCTGTCGCTCGTCGAGCTCGGCGTCCTGGTGCGTGCCTTCTACCGCATCGCCCTCTGGTCGGGGGAGATCACGCTCGAAGCCGCCGGAGCGGCTCGCGGCTCGCGCATCGTCTGAACGGTTCCGGCGCCGCGACGGCGCTCTTCAGGTCTCTTCGTCGCTGCGGATCGGGAAGAGCTCGGCCTGCCGGCGGTCGAACGCCGTGATCGGTACGCGGTACTCGCCACTCCAACAGGCCGTGCAGTAGCTCGCCGGAGTTCCTCCGACACAGGAGAGCAGTCCGGGCAGAGAGAGGTAGCCGAGCGAATCCGCTTCGACGAAGCGGCAGATCTCCTCCTCGCTCTTCTGTGCCGCGATGAGCTCCCCCCGGCTCGGCGTGTCGATCCCGTAGTAGCAGGACCAGCGCGTCGGCGGCGAGGAGATCCGCAGATGCACCTCGGCGGCGCCGGCCTCGCGCATCATGTGGACGATCTTGCGCGACGTGGTGCCGCGGACGATCGAGTCGTCGATCAACACCACCCGCTTGCCCTCGATGATCGGCCGCACCGGATTGAGCTTCACCTTGACACCGAAGTTGCGGATCGACTGGCGTGGCTCGATGAACGTG
Source organism: Thermoanaerobaculia bacterium (assembly GCA_050186295.1). GTDB lineage: Bacteria > Acidobacteriota > Thermoanaerobaculia > Multivoradales > JAGPDF01 > JAGPDF01. The sequence goes on from JBFWYP010000001.1 coordinate 12,312, forward strand.
CGCCCGACGTAGTGATTGCGGGTCAGCCCGAGCTCGAACGGCAGGCCGGACTCCCGGCTGTAGCCCAGCGCGGCGTAGAGGCCGCTGTCGGGCACCGGGACGACGACGTCGGCGATCGCCGGCGCCTCCCGCGCCAGGACGGCGCCGAGGCGCTCGCGCACCTGCGCCACCGAGTCGCCGAAGACGGAGCTGTCGGGCCGGGCGAAGTAGACGTGTTCGAAGATGCAGCGGGCCGGGAGCGCATCCTGCGCCATGCGGTGCGTTTCGAGCCCCCCGCGCCGGGCGACGACGACCTCGCCCGGAGCGAGCTCACGCGTCTTGCGCGCGCCGAGCAGGTCGAAGGCGCACGACTCCGAAGCGAAACAGGTGGCTCCGTCGAGCTCCGCCATCGCCAGAGGACGGAAGCCGTGGGGATCGCGCGCGGCGATGAGGCAGCCGTCGGTGACCAGCAGCAGCGAGTAGGCGCCCTCGACCTCGGACAACGCGGCGAGCAGCGATTCGACGACGTCCGTTCGCGGGCTGCGCGCCATCAGGTGGAGGATCACTTCGGTGTCGCTGGTGGTCTGGAAGATTGACCCCTGCCGCTCGAGGTCGGCGCGGATTCCCGCCGCGTTCGTCAGGTTGCCGTTGTGCACGACGCCGATGGGACCCATCGACGTCTTGACGACGATCGGCTGGGCATTCGCGACGACCGACGACCCCGCGGTCGAATACCGTGTGTGCCCCATCGCACGTCGTCCGGGGAGGCGGGCCAGGACCTTGGCCGGGAAGATGTCGGCGACGTGCCCCATCCCGCGTTCGACGTGCATCCGCTCGCCGTCCCAGGCACACATGCCGGAGCTCTCCTGCCCCCGGTGCTGCAGCGCGTAGAGCCCCAGGTACGCCAGGTTCGACGCGTCGTCCGCTCCTTCGATGCCGAAGATTCCGCACATTTGCCCGATCCGATCTCCCGGAATTCCTAGAGTCCCAGGGCCCGCGGCAGGGCCGTGGACCAGGTCTCCCGCATCTTCGCGACCGCGAGCTGCAACGTACCGCCGTCGAAACGCAACTTCAAGTCCTCACCGCCGACGTCGCCGATCTCGGTGGCCGCCACCTGCGCCCGCTCCGCCATCTCGAGGAAGCGCCCGACGTGGCCGGGCGACAGCGCCACGAGCGCCCGTCCCTGCGACTCCGAGAAAAGGTCCGTCGCCGAGAGCTCCACCCGGACGTCGGCTCCGAGCCCGGCACCGAAGGTCGCCTCCGCGAGCGCCAGCGCCAGGCCTCCCTCGGACAGGTCATGGGCGGTGCGGAGATGTCCTGCCGCGATCGAATCCCGGAGCAGCTTCGCGAGCCGCGCCTCCGCCGCGAGATCCACCGCCGGTGGTCTCCCCTGTTCGATGCCGTGCAGCAGCCGCAGATAGACCGAGCCGCCGAATTCGCTCGCGTCCCTGCCCAGCAGGACGATGCGATCGCCGGCGCGTCGGAAGTGCGACGTCGGCACCTCCCCCAGATTGTCGATCAACCCGACCATTCCGACCGTCGGCGTCGGGAGGATCGCACTGCCCTCGGTCTCGTTGTAGAGCGAGACGTTGCCCGAGATCACCGGCACCTCGAAGGCCCGGCAGGCCTCGGCGAGGCCGCGCACCGCCTCGCGGAACTGCCAGAGGATCTCCGGATTCTCCGGGCTTCCGAAGTTGAGGCAGTCGGTCACGCCGACCGGTACGGCGCCCACGCAGGCGAGGTTCCGCACGGCCTCGGCGATCGCCTGCCGCCCGCCCTCGCGGGGGTCGAGCGAGCAGTAGACCGGATTGACGTCCGAGGTCATCGCGAGACCCGACGGGGTCCCCTTGAGCCGCAGGACGGCGGCGTCGCCGCCGGGACCGATCACCGTGTTGGTGCGCACGGTGTAGTCGTATTGCCTCCAGATCCACTCCTTGCTGGCGAGCTCCGGCATCGCGAGGAGCGACCGGAGCACCCCGCCGGGATCCGCGACCGACGGCACGACCGGCGGAGCCTGGCGCGCGGCGAGAGATCCCGGCTCCCGCACGGGCCGCTCGTAGACCGGCGCATCGTCGGTCAGCGGGGCGATCGGCAGATCGGCGACGACCTTGCCGCGGTGCCGGATCTCGGCGCGACCGCCGTTACGCACCTCGCCGATCTTCGCGACCTCCAGGCCCCACTTGCGGAAGACGTGGTTCACCTCTTCTTCCTTGCCGCGCTGCACTACCAGAACCATGCGCTCCTGCGATTCGGAGAGCATCATCTCGTACGGCGTGAGACCGGGCTCGCGCAGCGGCACCTGATCGAGATCCATGGTGAAACCGACCGATCCGCGCGACGCCATCTCGAAAACGGAGCTGGTGAGACCGGCCGCACCCATGTCCTGGATGGCGACGATCGATGTCAGCCGCATCGCCTCGAGGCAGGCCTCGAGCACGATCTTCTCGACGAACGGATCGCCAACCTGGACCGTCGGCTTCTTCTTCTGGCTCTCGTTGTCGAACGCCTCGGACGACATCGTCGCGCCGTGGATCCCGTCGCGCCCGGTCCGGCTGCCGGCGTAGAGGATCGGGTTGCCGGGCCCCGCCGCCTTGGCGCGGAAGATGCGCTCGCGCCGCGCGACGCCGAGCGCGAACGCGTTGACCAGGATGTTCTGGTTGTACGCCTTGTGGAACCGGGTCTCGCCGCCGACGGTCGGGATTCCGACGCAGTTGCCGTAGGTTCCGATGCCGCGCACGACGCCGTCGACGAGCGACCGCATGCGCGGCGCGTCGATCTCGCCGAACGAGAGCGAATCCATGCAGGCGATCGGCCGTGCTCCCATCGTGAAGACATCGCGCAGGATGCCGCCGACACCGGTTGCGGCGCCCTGGAACGGCTCGATGAAGCTCGGATGGTTGTGGGACTCCATCTTGAAGACCGCCACCCAGCCGTGGCCGATGTCGACGACGCCGGCGTTCTCGCCCGGGCCCTGGAGCACGCGCGGCCCGGAGGTCGGGAACTCGCGCAGATAGATCTTGGACGACTTGTACGAGCAGTGCTCGGACCAGAGCGCCGAGGTGATCCCGAGCTCGGTGATCGTCGGCGTGCGGCCGAGGAAACCGCGCAGCCGCTCCCACTCCTCCGCCGAGAGCCCGTGCTCGGCGGCGAGCGCCGCGTCGACGGTCGGCTCCTCCGCCTTCGCAGCGCGCGCCGGGGCCGGCGTCGAGGCGGTCATCGCGCGACCCCGATCATCTTTCGCGGTGCCCCGGCCGCCTTCGGAACCACCATCTCCACCACGCCGCGGAAGAGGTCGAGTCCGTCGGTCGAACCCATCATCTCTTCGGCGGAGCGCTCCGGATGCGGCATCAGACCGAGGACGTTGCCCGTCTCGTTGCAGACACCGGCGATGGCGCGCGCCGAACCGTTGACGTTCCATGCCGGGTCGAGCTCACCCTGCGGATTGACGTAGCGGAAGACGATCCGCCGCTCGGCTTCGAGGCGGTCGAGCTCCGCGTCGAAATGTTCGTAGTTTCCCTCGCCGTGGGCGATCGGCAGCTTCAGTACCTGCCCCTGGCGATATCTGGACGTGTACGGCAGGTCGGTGCGTTCGACACGCAGGTAGACGTCGAGGCATTCGAACGCCAGCCCGGCGTTGCGTCGCAGCGCACCCGGGAGCATGTGCGCCTCGGTCAGCACCTGGAAGCCGTTGCAGATCCCGAGCACCGGTCCGCCGTTCGCGGCGTGCTCGCGGACCGCCTGCATGACCGGCGAGAGCGCCGCCATGGCGCCGCCCCTGAGGTAGTCGCCGTACGACCAGCCTCCGGGGAGGACGATCAGGTCGCACGCTCTGAGGGATCGCTCCTCGTGCCAGAGAAAGGTCACTTCCTGTTCGAGGACGTGCTTCAGGACGTGGTAGACGTCGTGGTCGCAGTTCGAACCGGGGAAGAGGACCACACCGCATTTCATGCGGCGTCTCCGGCGAGCACCTCGATGGCGTATTCCTCGACCACCGTGTTGGCGAGCAGCTGTTCGCACATCCGGGCGACGCGTTCCGCCGCCTCGTGCGCGTCGATTTCTCCGAGGTCGATCTCGAAGCTCTTGCCGGCGCGGACGTCGCGGACGCCGGCGAAGCCGCTGCGCTCGAGCGCGGCGCGGATCGCCTTGCCCTGCGGGTCGAGGATCTCGCGACGCGGATAGACGGTGACTTTCGCTTTCAAGTGGCTACCTCCAGCCAGGCGGTCGGTTCGAACTGACCGGTGATGACGACCTCCGCGGAAGAGCCTTCGCGGACCAGTGTCTCCGCGATCTCCGCCGCGGCGAGCGCCGGGGAGTTGTTGGTGCGGGAAAGGTGGTAGAGCACCACCGCTCGGAGGCGATCGGACAACAGCTCGGGGAGACCGTCCGCAGCTTCGCGGTTCGAGAGATGTCCGTGCCGCGAGGCGACACGCTGCTTGAGTGGCCAGGGATACGGACCGTTGCGCAGCATCTCGAGATCGTGGTTCGTCTCGAGGATCAGCAAGTCGAGCTCGAAGAGCCGGCCCCAGGCGAGCTGCGTCTGGCAGCCGATGTCGGAGACCAGGCCGAGCCGGTGACCGCCGCCGTCCTGGAGCACGAAGCCGACCGGCTCGCGCGCGTCGTGCGGGATCTCGAACGCCTCGATACCGAACGGGCCGACCTCGAAAGGCCGGCCCGATTCGATGCGCGTGACCCGCGCCGCGACTTCGTCGCCGAGCGCCGTGCCCAGCCGTGTGCCACCGGTGAGGTAGACCGGCAGCTCGTGTTTGCGCGCGAAGCGATCGGCGCCGCGCACGTGATCCTCGTGCTCGTGCGTCAGCAGGAGCGCACGGATCGACTCCGGCTCGACGCCGACCAGGCGCATCCGCTTCTCGAGCTCGCGACAGGAGAAACCGGCGTCGATCAGCAGCCGGAACGAACCCGACTCGACCACCACCGCGTTGCCGCCGCTCCCCGAACCGAGAACGACGGCTCGCAAGGGAGGGGATGACGCTGGGGAGTCCTCGAACTGGAGGGTGGACTGCACGGCGAAGGCGAGTTTATCGCAGCCCCGGGACCGGCGAGCGGGCACGTTCGGCGGGCATCGAGGCCGCGCCACCGGTCGGTAGCGCGGCCGGGAAGCCTCGTTTCCTCCTCGCGGCGGGCGGCACCGCCGCGCGAGTCCGCCTACTTCGCCGGTCGGCCCTCGACGTCGAGGAGGACGATCTCACCGACCCCGAGCGCCTCGAGCTTCTCCTCCACCTTGCCGCGGTCGCCGACGACCAGGATCGACGCCTTCGCCGGATCCGCCCACTCCGCGGCCGCCGCCCGCGTCGCGGCGAGCGAAACGCCGGCGATCCGGTCGGGCTCGGCCTGGAGCTCCGAGAGCGGACGGTCCTCGGACCAGAGGCCGGCGATCTTTCCGGCCACGCCCGAGTACGACTCGTACTCCTGCGAAGTTCCGCGCAGGCGTCGCAGTCGCGAGCTCTCGAGCTCGTCGTCGCCGATCGGCCGCCGGCCGTGGAAGTCCTCGAGCTCCTTGACGAACTCGGTCACCGACTCCGCCGTCTTGTCCGTCTGGACTCCGCCACCGCCGTACCAGACGCCGCCGTCGCGGTACTGCAGAAGCCGCGAGAAGACACCGTAGGAATACCCCTTGTCCTCCCGCAAATTGAGATTGAGGCGCGTGCCGAACCCTCCGCCGCCCCAGACCGAATCCGCCAGGGTCAGCGCGTCGTCCTGCGGGTCGCCGATCGCCGGTGCCGGCAGGAACTGGGTCACGACCGATTGCGCTGCGTCCTGACGGTCGATCAGATAAATCTTCCCGGCAGGCGCTGGCTGCGGTTCGGGGATGGCGACGGGAGCCGCGGCCCCTCCCGACCAGCTGCCGAAGTGCTTCTCTGCCAGGGCGACGGCTTCGTCGAGCGTCAGACCGCCGACGAAGACCAGGATCGAGGAGCCCGGCCGGAAGCGCTCCTGCCAGAAGTGCGCGAGGTTTTCGCGCGTCAGTCCCGAAACGGTCGACGGCAGGCCCTGCGCCGGCCGGCCGTACGGATGCTCCGGCCCGAAGGCGAGCAAGCTCCGCACCCGTCCGGCGACGGCGTTCGGGTTGTTGTCCTGCTGCTTCAGATTGTCGAGCAGGCGCTGGCGCTCACGTGCCACCTCCGCCTCGGGGAACGTAGGGCTGCGGATGACCTCGGCGACGATGCCGAGTGCGGCGTCGGCGTTGCGGGTCAGCACCTCGAAGTTGAGGTTCGCCGACTCGCGCCCCGCGCCTCCCGCGAGCTGGGTTCCGAGATCGCCGAGCGCCGACTCGATCTCGAGCGCCGTGTGCTTGGTGGTCCCGAGGTCGATCGTCGTGAGCATCAGATTCGCGGTACCCGCGGCACCGGCCGGATCGGCCTCGCTGCCGGCCCGGGTCTCGAACCGGACGGCCACCTTGGGAAGCTCGCGGCGCTCGACGACGTAGACCTGGAGTCCGTTGGCGAGCGCGCGCATCGCGACCGGCGGCGCCACGAAGCGCTTCTCGGCGCCGTCCGCCGGAACCAGGGCGCGATCGAGATCGCCGGCGGCCGGACGGCTGGACGCCTCGGGGTGGAAGCGCAGCGTGAGCCGCTTGTCGGTGACGACGTAGCGCTTCACCGCCTGCCGGACGTCGTCCGCCGTCGCATCGCGCCAGCGCGCGAGATCCCAGGCGAACTTGCCCGGGTCACCGAGGAAGGTGTTGTACTGATTGAGCAGATCGGCCTTGCCGCCGAAGCCGCCGATCCGCTCGAGCCCGGAGATGTAGTTGGTCTCCTGCTTGTTCTTCGCCCGCAGGAGCTCCGCCGCCGTCGGACCGGTCGTCGCCAGCTTGGCGAGCTCGGCGTCGATCATCGTCTCGAGCTCCGGGAGCTCGACACCGGGCCGCGCGGTGGCGATCACGACGAAGGCGCCGGCGATCTCCTGACTCAACTGGAAGGCGTTGACGTCGGTCGCTTTCTGCGCGTCGTAGACCAGCGCCTTCGACAGGCGGGAGGCGAGGCCGTCGGAGAGGATCAGACCGGCGAGGTCGAGAGCCGCATCTCCCGGTTTGTAGAAGCCCGGCGACGGCCAGGCGAGATAGACCCGGTCCTGAGGCACGCGATCGGCGACCTCGAAGATCTTGCCGGTCGCGAGGGCCACGGTGTCGACCGCGGGCCGGGCCAGCGCCGGCCCCGGGGGGATCGAGCCGAAATACTTCTCGACCAGACGTTTGGCTTCCGCCGGTTCGAAGTCGCCGGCGATCACGAGCGAGAGGTTGTTCGGAGCGTAGTAGGTGCGGAAGAACTCCTGGACGTCCTCGAGCGACGCCGCCGACAGGTCGCGCATGCTGCCGATCACCGGCCAGGAGTACGGGTGACCCGCCGGGAAGAGCTCGGTGGCGAGCAGTTCGAACCAGCGCCCGTACGGCTGGTTCTCCAGCCCCTGGCGACGCTCGTTCTTGACCACGTCGCGCTGGTTGTCGAGCTTGGCCTGGTCGGTGACCTCGGCGAGGGTCGCCAGCCGGTCGGACTCGAGCCAGAGGAGCTTCTCGAGATTCCCCGAAGGGACGGTAGCGAAGTAGTTCGTGCGGTCGCTGTTCGTCGTGCCGTTGACGCCCCCCTCGCGGAGGTTCGCACCCAGCTTCTCGACGATCGTGAAGTACTCTCCCGGAACGTTCTTCGAGCCCTGGAACATCAGATGCTCGAACAGATGGGCGAATCCGGTCCGCCCCTCGACCTCGTTCTTGGATCCGACGTGGTACCACTGGTTGACGTGCACGATCGGCAGCTTCCGGTCGACGTGCAGGATCACCTGCAGCCCGTTGGGCAGCGTGTACTTCTCGAAGGCGATCTCGGGGACGGCGGTGGCGGTCGCCGAAGTCGGCGGCACGGCGAACGCGGCCGCGGCGGACAGAGCCAGGGCCAGGACGGCAGTCGCGAAGGGGGAGACGAAGCGTGTGCGGGCGGAACGGTTCTCGTACATGGTCACCTCCAGTAAGGAAACATCCTACTAACGGCCGGTGGGTGGCCGGGGTTTCGGTCGCGCCGCCCGGCGAACGGGGCCGGAGATAACATCCCCCCGGACCTCATGCCGACCGCAGCCCGCCCGATCCGCTGGACGTTCGCCGTCGCACTCCTCTGCCTCCTGCTGGCGGAGGTTCTGCGGGTTTACTGGATCATGCCGTTCCCCGGGAGCCAGCAGGGCGGCACGGTCGCCTGGGCCTGGGCGCTCGATCGGGCCATCTGGCCGGTCCGCGCCGTGCTCGGCACCATCGTCCTCCTGTCGGCCGTCGCCTGCCTGCGCCGCGGAGGGCGCGCTGCCCGGATCGCCGTGCCCCTCGGACTGCTGCTTCTCGCGCTCGTCGTCTGGCAGGCGAACGGACCGATGTCGGCCGACGTCATGTTCCGCCAGCCGCACCAGCTCCGGTTTGCCCCCCGCGGAGCCGCGACCCTCGATCCGCATTCGCTGGTGATCGGCATCACGCTCGAACGGGAGGGAGCCGCGCCGGAATCCCGCGCCTATCCGGTGCGCTTTCTCGGCCACCATCATCAGGTCCGCGACGTCGTCGCGGGTCAGCCCGTGATGGCGACGTACTGCACCGTCTGCCGGACCGGTCGGATCTTCCGGCCGCTGGTCGACGGCACGCCGGCCGATTTCCGCCTCGTCGGGATGGACCGCTGGAATGCGATGTTCGAGGACGCCGGCACCGGCAGCTGGTGGCGTCAGGCCACCGGCGAGGCGATCGTCGGCCCGCTCGCCGGAAAGCGCCTCGAGGAGATCCCGTCCCGGCAGATGTCCTGGGCGGCGTGGAGCGCACTCCATCCCGATACGACCGTCATGGAGCCCGACCCCGCGTTCGCCGAGGAGTACGACGGGCTCGCCGACTTCGACGACGGCAGCCGGCGCGGAGGACTCACCGGCCGCGATCCCGGGAGTTGGGAGGAGAAGTCGTGGGTCGTCGGCGTCCTGGTAGGCGACCAGGCGCGCGCCTTCGACTGGAACGAGCTCGATGCCGCGCGGGTGATCTCCGATCGCGTCGGAGAGACGCCGATCCTCGTCACTCTGGAGGCCGACGGTGCGACCTTTCACGCGTTCGATGCGCGCCTCGCCGGCCGCGCCGGGCCACTCGTGCTGGAGACGACGGACGCCCCCGACCGGCTGCGCGATCCGGCCACCGGGTCGACCTGGGGCTCCGACGGGACGGCGCTCGACGGACCGGAGAGCGGCACCCGTCTGGCGCCGCTCCGCGCCTACCAGGAGTTCTGGCACTCCTGGCGCACCTTCCACCCCGGAACGAGCGCCCGGCGGGGAGGTGGCGGCTAGCCCCCGACGCGTTCGGCGCCGGCGCGGATGACGAGGAGCTGCCCCACGCGGAGCAGATTCGAGGTCAGGTTGTTATCGGCGCGGATCCGCTCGGCGGTGGTGCCGTAGCGCACGGCGATCTTCCACAGGCTGTCGCCTTCGCGGACGCGGTACTGGACTGTCTCGCCGTTGGCGATCCGCTCCCGGGAGGTGGACGCCCGGGTCGCACTCTTGCTCGAAGCCGTGCGCGACGCACCGCCGGAGACCGGCACCCGGAGGATCTGTCCGATCGACAGTCGATTGGCACTGCGCAGGTTGTTCATCGACTGCAGGGTCTTGACGCTCGTACGGTAGCGCGCGGCAATCTGGCCCAGCGTCTCACCGGAACGGACGCGATGGGTTCCGACCTCGACCTTGGGCGGCGTCCACTCGGGGATGCTCTCGATCTGCGCGACCAGGGTCTCCCCCTGTCCCTTCGGCACCCGCAGCTCGTAGGTCGTCTTCGGCGTCGCGTTGCGGCGCAGCTCGGGATTCAGCTTCGCCAGGGTGCCCTTCTCGAAGCCGAGCGTGGCGTCGAGGCTCTCGAGCTTCGCCGCCCGGGTAACCGGAATCGTCTCGGTTTCGACCGGCGTCATCGGCTCGGGGAGCTCGAAACCGTACTTCGCGGGATCGTCGAGGATGGCGAGCGTGGCGAGAAAGCGCGGCACGTAGCGCCGCGTCTCCGAAGGCAGCCGGGCATAGAGGTCCCAGAACTGGTCGAAGTAGCCCTCGCTCTGGCGGTTGATCTGCCGCAGGACCTGCCCTTCACCGCAGTTGTAGGCGGCGAGCGCCGGCAGCCAATCACCGAACAGATCGTGGAGCGCCGTCAGATAGGCGATCGCGGCCCGGGTCGACTTCTCCGGGTCCATCCGTTCGTCGATCCAGTCGGAGCGATCGAGTCCGTAGCGGTACCCGGTCGAAGCGATGAACTGCCAGAGACCCAGGGCGCGCGCCGACGAGAGAGCCCGCTCCTTGAATCCGCTCTCGACGAGCGGCAGCCAGGAGAGCTGCTCGGGGAGGCCGAGCGCCGCAAGCTCGCGCACGATCATCGGCCGGTAGAGGCCCGAGCGGGCGTACGAGTCGAGGAAGAACGAGCGTTCGTGCCCCTGGAAGCTGCGGATCTCGCGTTCGACGTCGTCGTTGATGACCAGCGGAATCGAGGCGTTGGGATTGCCCACGGCGGTCTGCCGCGAAGCGTAGATCTCGACCACACGGCGCGAGATCAGCTGCCGCAGATTCTCCTTCTCCTGGGCAAGCAGTGCGTCGTCGCTCGGCGGCACCTTCGCCATCAGGGCATAGGCGTCGTCGAGCGCGGCGAACGCCCCGTCGAGGTCGCCCTGCTCCCAGAGGCTCTTCGAGCTCTCGAACCGGTCGAGTGACTCGTGGAGCAGGGTCGCCGGCTCGGGCTCCGTCTCGGCCGAAGTCGCTTCGTTCTCGTCGAGCGCCAGCTCGTCGTCGGGGCTGAGCTCGCCGGGGACGACCGAAGGATCTCCGGCGGGAGCCGGCATCTCCTGCGTCGCGGAGGTCGGGGTCAGCGGTTCGGCCGGCGGCGCCGGGGCGGTCTCTTCGGCGGCGAGCGGCGGGACGACCGGCGCCGGACCCTGCCCCGCGCAGCCGGCCGCGAGCGTCGCGACCAGCCCAACGGCCAGACGACTCCAGATCTTTCGTTCAGTCATCGGCAGCCCTCGGATCGAAGCGCCCGGTCCGTCGCGCGAACCGGGTCGGCCATTGTACCGGCTACCGCTTGGCCGGTCGACGAAGCTCCTTGCGCACCACGAGCTTGAGTCCCGACCAGGTCTCGTCGACGGCGCAGACCTTGATGTCGACCAGCCCCATCGGCAGCGCCACCTCGCGGATCGTGTCCTCGGTGATGTCCGTCCGCACCTTCGCCGCCTTCTTCGGCCACGACACCCAGATGGCGGCGTCGGGGCGGATCTTCGGCAGCGTCGTCGCGAGCCCATCGATCAGCTTCGCCCGCTCGGTCACGAAGAGATGCACGAGATCCGCCCGCTCGTCCAGAGCCCGTGCGAAGACGACGCCCTCGGGCAACGGCGCGACGAGGTCGCGATAGCTCTTCGGCGCCGAGAGCAGGAAGATCCTTCCCCCCTCGCGAATCCCCAACTTCGCCGCCAGCGGCGTCCCCGAGTACCCCGGCACAGGACCAAGACTCTACGCCGATCCAGTCTGCCGCGCAGCCACCCGGACGAGGCCGGGCGACTCTCCCTCCGTGTGGATCACCTCACGGACTTCTGCTGCCACAGCGGCGAGGATGAGGCCGGTTCACCCATGCGAGCCGCAAGACTCTTCGCCCTGTCGCTGCTGATCGCGACGGCCTCCCAGGCCGTCAGCTACGACATCGTCTACGTCCGCCAGCCGCGCTACGGCGACAGCCAGAACACCATCTGGCCCGAGGTGTTCCACCCGGCGAGAGTCGAGCCGGGTGCCGATCTCATGCTGCTGCACCCCGACGGCAGCGAAGAGGTGCTCGTCGTCGGCGGCAACGGAGCGGTCACCGATCCGTTCGTCTCGTTCGACGCCCGGTGGATCTACTACGCCTTTTTTCCCGACGTCCGCACGGCCGCGCTGAACTACCAGAGGGACTGGCTTCCGTACGCCGGCGCCGACATCTACCGCATCCACCTCGCCACCCGCCAGATCCAGCGGCTCACCCACGGCGAGTTCACGCCCAACACCGGCACCGGCAACTGGGACGAGAGCAATCCGGTCGATCCGCCGGCCGGGTTCGACCGTCTGGGGTACGGCATCCTGAACCTGGGGCCCTGCCCGCTCCCCGGGGGGCGCATCGCCTTCACCTCGAACCGGAACGGCTTCTGGCCGCAGAAGGGATACACCGCGCCGACGCTGCAGCTCTACGTCATGGACGAGGACGGCTCGAACGTCACTCCGATTGCTCCGATGACGGTTTCGTCGGCGCTCCACCCGACGATCCTCGCCGACGGCCGGCTGCTCTTCTCGACTCACGAGGATCAGGGCCTCCGTGACACCCGGCTCTGGGGAATCTGGGCGATCCAGCCGGACGGCCGTGCCTGGGAACCGGTCGTCTCCGCCTTCCACAGCCCACAGGCGTTCCACTTCATGACGCAGCTGTCGAGCGGCGACCTCGTCGTCACCGACTACTACAACCTGAACAACAACGGCTTCGGCGCGCTCTACCGCTTCCCGCTCGCTCCCCCTCCCGGCACTCCCCGGTTCCACAGCGCCTTCCCCGACGAAAATCCGCCGATCGACCAGACCGTCGGTGGCGGTTTCCACTACCCGTTCCAGATGGCGTTCACGCCGCGGGGGATGCGCTCGATCACGCCGTTCACCCATTCCCAGGACGAGGCCGCACCGGTTGGCGCGGGCGGCGTCCGGGTCGGCAAGTTCACCCACCCGTCGGCGGCGCCGGACGACGACCTGCTGGTGGTCTGGACTCCGGGACCGGCGAATGATCTCGCCCGACCGACCCCGCTGCCCTACTACGACGGCGGGATCTATCTCCTGCCCGGCGGCGAGACGGTCGACGGGCCGGAGGGGCTGGTCCTGCTGAAGAACAGCCCGGCGTACAACGAAGCCTGGCCGCGGGCCGTCGTGCCCTACAGCGCCGTGCACGGAATCTCCGAACCGCTCGCGCTGCCGCAGCTGCCGAACGACGGCTCCGTCCACGCGGAGCTCCCGGCCGGGACGCCGTTCGGGCTCCTCGGGAGCTCCAGCCTCTACAAGCGGGAGAGCTTCCCCGGCTTCGTCCGCTCCTGGAACGACTACTTCGACGGCCTGGACGCCTTCAACACCGACGAGAACGAACAGTCGTCGAACTGGATCTGGCAGGGGGCGGACGCGGGGAAGTACACAAATCCGGACATCTGGGCGGTCCGCATCGTGGCGCTCGAAGCGAACACCCACTTCTCGTACGGCCCGCACGAGGGCAAACATTTCTTCAGCCATGCCGGCGAGCGGATGCGGATCCTGGGCGAGATCCCGGTGCGCAAGTTCGACGAGCAGGGGCAGCCGGTCCTCGATCCGGAGGGTCACCCGGACACCAGCTTCCTGGTCAAGATTCCGGCCGACACACCGGTGACCCTGCAGACGCTCGACAGCCGGGGTCTCGTCCTGAACGCGGCCCAGACCTGGCATCAGGTCCGGCCAGGCGAGATGCGCACCAACTGCGGCGGCTGCCACGCCCACAGCCAGCTGCCGCTCCCCTTCGACGTCACGGCGGCGGCGCTGCCGACCTATCCCGTCCCCGACCTCTCGCGCGACACACCGCTCCTCACGCGTGACGCCCAGGGGATCCCGGGACTGATCGTCATGCATCAACCGCGGGTCGATGTCGAGTTCTACCGCGACATCCGCCCGATCCTGCAGCGCAGCTGCATCTCGTGCCACACCACCTCGAACCCCTCTCCTCCAGGCGCTCTGGCCCTCGACGACCTTGCCCTGCACGACGGGCTTCCTGGCGACTACAAGCGCCTCGCCGACGACGGCGCGGCGGAATGGGGCTACCCGCCGGTCATCAACAACGGCACCTGGCGCCAGACGAACGCCAGCCGCTACGTCCGCGCCTTCCAGAGCCGGCGGAGCCTCCTGGTGTGGAAGATCTTCGGCGAACGGCTCGACGGTTGGACGAACGCCGACCATCCGACCGAGAGCGTGCCGGGCGATCCGTCCACCCTGCCGCCGGGAACCGACCTGTCCTCGACCGACCTCGACTTCACCGGGACGATCATGCCGCCTCCCGGAAGCGGCGCGCCGGCACTCAGCGAGGACGAGAAGATGACCATCGCCCGCTGGATCGACCTCGGCTGTCCGATCAACATCGGCGAGGAGTACGGCCAGGGCGCGCAAGGCTGGTTCCTCGACGACAACCGCCCGACCGTGGCGCTGGCCGCGCCGCGCGCGGGTTGGAACGACTCGCCGGTCACCGAGATCCGTTTCGGACTCGCCGACGCCAATTCGGGAATCGATCTCGCGACGCTGGAAGTGAGCGCCGACTTTCCGGTCTCGGGCCGGCCGGCGGGGAGCCCGCTTGCGGATCTCGCGGTTCCGGTGGGGGCAGCGCCCGACCGGATCTGGCGGATCGATCTCGGCGGCGCGCTCCCCCTGGTCTGGAAGAAGGAGGTCCGGCTCGCGGTGCGCGACGGCGAGGGCAACGTCACCCGGGTCGCGCGACGCTTCTCGACCCATCCCGACGAGTTTCTCTTCGCCGACGACTTCGAGAGCGGCGGCCTGCTCGCCTGGTCCCGTACCGTTCCCTGAGGCGCGAGCGGCCTCAGATCACCGCTGCCGCCCGGAGCTCCATCTCGAACGCCTTGGCGATCCGGCGCGCCCCCTTGCGGTCCGGGTGGATCTCGTCCTTCCAGTCGCCCTTCACCAGGTCGCGCGTCTCGACCCGGATCATCCGGCCGACGCCGCGCGGCTCGCGCGCGACGACGTCGACGGCAGCCGCGAAGGCGTCGATCAGCAACCGGATCACCGGACCCCGGAGCTCCCGGGGGATGCCACGCTCCTTCATGTACGGCAGCACCCAGGGACCGGAGACCTTGAGGAAACCCATCAGCTCCGCTCCGTTCTTCGACGGCTCGATGTAGTCGTACGAGTTGACGAACACCTTGGAGGTCTGCCCGACGTCGCTCAGGAGATCGAGCAGCTCGCGGTAGCCGTCCTGGATCTGGTGCAGCCGGCGTTCGAAGCGCGAGTATTGGACCAGATCGCGCGCCTCGGCGCCCTCCCTGTAGTCACGCAGGAGCGGCAGCAGATCGGGTCCGACGATGTCGTTTCCCCCTGCCGAAAAGAGCAGGGCGTCGACCTCCCAGCGCTTGAGGTAACAACGCAGCTTGGCGCGCTGCGCTCCCGACAGGATGGTCAGCATCTCGTCACCGGCGCGCTCGAGGCGCAGCAAGGCCCAGTGCCTCTGGTCCTTCTCCGCCCCCGTGTCCTGTGGGTCGTCCAGCTGTCCGATGACGTCGGCGATCGAGAACCACGAGTCTCCCTCCGCGACGACGACCGGCCAGGTCGGATGGTCAGCGATCGATCTCTCGAAGTCTCCCAGCAAAGAACGGCGGTAGGGCATCCCTCTCTCCTCGAAAATTCACGGGTTCACTGGGAAGAACGAACGAGAAGGCCAAACCGGACAGGTCTCGCCCGAAATGGCCCGATCCCGTAGACTCGGGAGCGGAAACCGGGAGCACTGCCATGGGGGAATCGGCACGGAGAGGGCCGCTCGAGCCGGCCCGGGACGTCGGTGGGCGCAAGCCCGCGCTGTTCGAGCGCGCGATCGCTGCTCTGCTGCCTTTTTTCCGCCGCTGGGCGCACGGCCGCCTGCCGCCGTTCGCGCGCCGCCGCATGGACACCGGTGATGTCGTGCAGGAGGCGGTCCTCGGCGCGCTGCGCAATCTCGGAGAGATCGACCTCACCGAGCCCGAGGCGTTGCGCCGCTATCTCGTGGCGGCCATCCAGAACCGGATCCGCGACGAGGTCCGCCGCGCGCGGCTGGGCGAGGTTGCAAACGGTGGCTCACCCTCGTCGCCGGACCGCGGCCCCTCGCCGCTCGACGACGTTCTCGAGGACGAACATCGCCGGAGCTACCGCCGCGCACTGCTCCGGCTGAGCGACGCCGACCGTCAGATCCTGGTCGGGCGGGTGGAGCTCCACCTCACCTACCGCGAGCTCGCGATCGCCACCGGACGACCCTCCGCCGATGCAGCCCGCAACGCCGCCCGCCGCGCCGCACTCCGGCTCGGCAGGCTCATGGGTCGTGACGGCGAGGACGATCCGGCGGGTGCAAGGGTGACCCGGACACCGGCCGGCGCACCGCGCCCGTGACCGGTCCGGGACCGGCTCCTTCCGAGTCCGTGTCGCCAGCGGCGAGAATCGAAGCTTTCTCGGACGCCGTCTTCGCCTTCGCCGCCACGCTCCTCGTCGTCGCGCTGGAGGTGCCGGCGACGATCGGCGAGCTGCAGCTGGCGCTCTACGGCTTCGTTCCGTTCGCCCTCAGCTTCGGCGCTCTGGTGATGATCTGGTCGGTCCACCGCTCCTTCTTCCGCCGCTTTCCGCTCGGCGACCGCACCACGGTCCTGCTCAACTCCTGCCTGCTCTTCGTCGTGCTCTTCTACGTCTACCCGCTGAAGTTTCTGTCGCGTGGCATCGCAGCGATGTTCTTCGGCAATCAGGTGGGCGCGGGAGGGCGGGTCGACTCCTACGCAGACCTCGCGAAGCTGTTCATCTGGTACGGCGCCGGCTTCGCCGCCATCTTCCTGTTCTTCGCCTGGCTCTACCGGCACGCAGCACGCCACACACCGGAGTCCGGCCCGGGCGCCACGGGGCGCGACCGGGCGCGCTTCCTGTCGCGCCACTACGGCCTCTTCACCCTCGTCGGCCTCCTTTCGGTCGCCCTGGCGGCGACCGGCACCGGGCTGAGGATCGCGCTCCCCGGCTGGATCTACGGCCTGCTCGGTCCGCTCTGCTGGCTCCACGGCGCGCTCGACGGGCGCCGCAAGCGACGCCGGACGGCCGGCGGCTGAAGCAGGACCCGTGCGCAGACAGCTCTTCGTCGATGGCTCCTGGGTCGATCCGGTCTCCGGATCGACCCTTCCGGTCGTCGATCCGGCGACGGAGGAGGTCGTCGGTTGCGCTCCTGCGGCGACCGCGGCCGACGTCGATCGCGCCTGCCGCGCCGCCCGGCGGGCGTTCGAGGCCGGCTGGGGAAGCTCATCGGGCGCCTCCCGCGCCGCCTGCCTCGACGCCATCGCTGCGCGCATCACCGCCCGACGCGAGGCGCTCGCGGAGCTCGAGGTCCTCGACAACGGCAAGCCGCTCCCGGAAGCGCTCTGGGACGTCGACGACGCCGCCGGCTGCTTCGCGATGTACGCCGACCTCGCGCGGGAGCTCGACGACGTCGACGAGCGCCCCGTGGCCGTCCCGGACGAGCGCTTCACCTCCGTCGTGCGCAGCGTCCCGGTCGGCGTCGCCGGACTGATCGTGCCCTGGAACTACCCGCTCCTGATGGCGGCCTGGAAGGTCGCGCCGGCGCTCGCCGCCGGCGCGACTGCGGTCCTCAAGCCGTCCGAGCTCACCGTCCTCACGGCGCTCGAGCTCGGCGCGATCGCCGAGGAGATCGGACTGCCACCCGGCGTGCTCAACATCCTCCCCGGCACCGGGATCGAAGCCGGAGAGCCGCTCACGCATCACCCGGAGGTCGACAAGCTGGCGTTCACCGGCTCGGTGCCGACCGGGACACTCGTCATGTCCGCCGCCGCCCAGTCGATCAAGAACGTCTCCCTGGAGCTCGGCGGGAAGTCGCCGTTCATCGTCTTCGCCGACTCCGACCTCGACGCCGCGGTCGAATGGGTGATGTTCGGCATCTTCTGGAACCAGGGGCAGGTCTGCAGCGCGACCTCACGGCTGATCGTCGAATCGTCGCTCGCGTCGCGCCTCGTCGAACGGCTCGCCGAGGAGGCGCGCCGGATCCCGATCGGCGACGGGCGGACGCCGGGGACACTCCTCGGTCCGCTGGTTTCGGCCGGACAGCTCGCGAAGGTGAGCGGATTCGTCGACCGGGCGAAAGCGGCCGGCATCCGCCTCGCCACCGGCGGAGGCAGGCCCGCCGGCTTCGACCGCGGCTACTTCTTCGAGCCGACGATCTTCGTCGACGTTCCGCCGGAGTCCGAGCTCTGGCGCCAAGAGGTGTTCGGGCCGGTGCTCGCGGTGCGTACGTTCGAGAGCGAGGACGAGGCGATCTCGCTCGCCAACGAAAGCCGCTACGGACTGGCCGCCGCGGTGATGTCCGCCGATCTCGACCGCGCCCGGAGCGTGGCCCGGCGGCTGCGGGCAGGTGTGGTCTGGGTGAACTGCTCGCAGCCGACTTTCAGCCAGGCACCGTGGGGCGGCGTCAAGGAGAGCGGGATCGGGCGCGAGCTGGGGGTCTGGGGCCTGGCCAACTATCGCGAGATCCAGCAGGTCACGACCTGGATGAGCGACACGCCCTGGGGCTGGTACCTGAAGCCGTGACGGCGGCCGGCAGGCCGGTCGTTCAGCGCTGCTCCGCCGCCGCCAGCCGTCGCTCGAGCCTCGGCAGGTGGCGACTCTCGTACTCGTGCCAGAGCGCGAGCGTCGCCTCGACGAGCGGCTGAGCCTCTTCGACTCCCTTGCGAGCATCGGGCGAAGGCGAGGCGTCGGCTCCGTCCACCGCCTCCTGCAGTCCCGCGAGCACGCCGCTCACGAAGCGCACCGTCTCGCGGCGCTTCGGTGGCAGCCACCAGGCTCCCGGTGGACCGCTGCCGGAGATCTCCGCCAGGCGCCCGCGCTCGGCGAGCGCCCACTCGGCGATTTTCGGCGGGCCCTGCGACAGCTTCGCGAGGCGCTTGTCGAGAGCGTCGATCCGTCGTGAGACGACCGCGAGCCGCGCCCGCTCGTTCTCGATCCGGCGGGCCAGTGCCTCCTGCGCCGCGTACGCGCTCGCCGGCAGGTCGATGCGCGGGTCGGGCGCGATCACGAGCGGCTGCCGGTAGGAGCGCCCGTCGCACCGCAGCTCGACGGTGTAGTCGCCGGGCGCCGCCCAGACGCCGTCGGCGAACGGATCCGCCTCGACCAGACCCGGCGTCGCGGCGCGACGCAAAGGCCAGACGAAGCGATGGAATCCCGGTGTACTCTCGAGCGCGACCGGCGACTCCTCCCACTCCGGCGCCGAGCCGAGCTTCGCGAGGTCGACCGGATCCGGCCGCATCGCGCTGCTGTACCGGCGGACGAGATCGCCGGCTGAATCCCGGATCTCGAGCTCGAGCGGCGTCTCCGGCTGCTGCGCCAGGAAATAGTCGAGGAAGGCGCCGAACGGCGGATTCGCGGCCGCCGGTTCGTCCTTCGGGAACGGGGTCCCGGTGAAGCCCGCGGGACGGAGACGCACCGCCGTCGAGGGACGGAACAGCCGCTCCCCGCCGGCCGCGCCGCTCTCCGCCAGCTGACGGAGGGGCGACAGATCGTCGAGCACCCAGAAGGCGCGGCCGTGCGTCGCGATGACCAGGTCGTCGCCGTGCACTTCCAGATCGCGCACGGAGGTGACCGGGAGTCCGGTCTGCAGCGGCCGCCACCGGCCGCCGTCGTCGAACGAGACGAAGACGCCGCGCTCCGTGCCGGCGAAGAGGAGTCCCGGTCGCGCGAGGTCCTCGCGCACGGCGTTGACGAATCTCCCCGGCGGGATGCCGTCGACCGTGAGCTCCCAGGTCGCCCCGCCGTCGCGCGTCCGGTATAGGTAGGGAGCGAAGTCGTCGAGCCGGTGCCGGTCGACCGCGACGTAGACGGTCTTCGCGTCGTGCGGGGAAGTCTCGATTCCGGCGATCTTCGACCAGCCGGTGAGCCCGGGCGGTGTCACGTTCTCCCACTGTCCGCCGAGATCGCGACTCTTCCAGACCAGCCCGTCGTCGGTCCCGACCCAGATCTCGTCGTCGACCAGTCGTGAGGTGGCGATCGCGTAGATGACACCGCGGCGCGGCCCGAGCTGGAGATGGTTGGCGGCGGTGACCGGATCGAGATTCGCCGGCGTCCCCGGATCCTCGCGTGTCAGGTCGGGGCTCACCGCCTGCCAGCTCTCGCCGTCGTCGGTCGTGCGGTAGAGCCGCTCGTTGGCGAAGTAGAGAGCGCGGGGATCGCGGTACGAGAAGACCAGCGGCAACGTCCAGGTGCGGCGCGTCGGCTCCGGCCGCGACAGCATCGGATCGATCGAGCGCGCCTGTCCGGTGTCGAGGTCGAGCCGGTCGACCCGCCCGCCGAACAGCACGCGCGGGTTGCGCGGATCGGGAGCCACGTTGTCGCTCTCGCCACCGGCGGCGCTCTCGCGGAACTGCGTGATGTTGATGCCGTTGCGCAGGATGGTGCGGCTCGGGACACCGGCGGCGCCCGAGTCCTGCTGCGCGCCGTAGACCCAGTAGGGGAAGCTGCTGTCGGTCGACACGTTGTAGAACTGACCGGTCGGCTGGTTGTGCCACGAGCTCCAGGTGACGCCGTCGTTGAGGGTCACGATCGCTCCCTGGTCGACTCCCAGGATCTGCCGGCGCGGATCTTCCTCGTCGATCCAGATCTCGTGGAAATCGTCGCCGGTGTTGTCCCCCTTGACGGGAACGAAGGTGTGCCCGCCGTCGGTCGAGCGGAAGATCGACGTATTGAGCGACAGGACGACGTCCGCGTCGCGCGGATCGACCTTGATCCCGCCGAAGTACCAGCCGCGATTCCAGACCCTCCGGTCGTCGCTGGCCCGCGTCCAGGTCGCGCCGGCGTCGTCCGAGCGGTAGACGCCCCCCTGGTCGCCGTCCACCATGGCGTAGACGCGTCGGGGTGCGGTCCGGCCGATGGAGAGGCCGACCCGGCCCACACGCTGCGGGAAACCGCCGGCGAGACGGCTCCACCGATCGCCGCCGTCGGTCGACTTGTAGAGCCCGCTCCCCGGCCCGTTCGAGGGCGGGTAGATGCTCCACGGCGTGCGCCGCGTCTGCCAGAGCGAGGCGTAGATCACCTGCGGATTCCCGGGCTCGAAGACGAGGTCGATCGCGCCGGTGTCGGCGTCCGGCCCGAGCACCTTCTCCCAGCTCATGCCGCCGTCACGGGACCGGAAAACGCCACGCTCGGCATTGGGGCCGTACGGATGCCCCAGCGCGGCGACGTAGACGACCCGGGGGTCCTCGGGGTGCACCAGGATGCGTCCGATCTGCTGGCTGTCGGCGAGCCCGGCGAAGCTCCAGCTGCTGCCCCCGTCGGTCGAGCGATAGACCCCTTCGCCCTGCGAGATGTCGGAACGCATGTCGGCTTCCCCGGTCCCGACGTAGAGCACCTTCGGGTCGGACGGAGCGACGGCGATGGCGCCGACCGAGGCGATCGGCTGTTCGTCGAAGATCGGCTTCCAGGTGCGCCCGGCGTCCAGCGTCTCCCAGACGCCGCCGTTGACGCTGCCGAAGTAGAAGTGCTCGCGCTCCCCCGGAACGCCGCTCACCGCCAGAACCCGCCCGCCGCGGAAAGGACCGATCAGCCGCCAGGAAAGCCCGTCGATCACCGCCTCGGCGAGACCGGACGCGGCCACCGGCGAGGCGGAAAGAACGAAGATGGCGAGCGCGGCCCGAAGTCGATGCATGCGAGTTCCCTCCCCCGAAGTCGCCTCGCAGTCTCTCAGCTTTCGAACACCTCGTCGACGATCGACAGCGCGCGGTCGAGGATCGCGAAGCCTTCGCGGAGCTCCGCCTCGGTGATCGAGAGGGGCGGATTGGTCATGAAGTGATTGCCGCGCACCACCGTGTAGAGCCCGCCATCGAGCAGGGCACGGTAGAGCTTCCCCATCGCCGGGTGGCTGCCGTTGTACGGCGCGATCGGCGTGTCGCGGGCGTCCTTCCTCAGCTCGACGATGCCGAAGAGCCCGATGTTGCGGTGCGTCGCCACTGACCGGTGGCGCACGGCGAGACGCTCCATCTCCTCCCGCATCACCGGCTCGAGCCGGGCCGCGTTCTCGACCATCCCTTCGTCGAGGAGCACCTCGATCGCGGCGTCGGCGACGGCCAGGCAGAACGGATGGGCGTTGTAGGTGAGCCCGCCCCAGAAGACGTGTTCGCGGAAGTGTTCGGCGATCGGCCGCGAGAGACCGACGGCTCCGAGCGGCACGTACGAGGAGGTGAGTCCCTTGGCCATCGTCACCAGATCGGGGACGACGTCGAAGTGTTCGAAGGCGAACAGCTTCCCGGTGCGGCCGAACCCGGCCATCACCTCGTCGCAGATCAGCAGGATGCCGTGCCGGCCCAGGAGCTCCTTCAGGCCCTTGAGATACCCCGGCGGCGGAATCAGGATGCCGTTCGTGCCGGTGACCGTCTCGACGATCATCGCTGCGATCGTCTGCGGACCCTCGATCTCGATCAGCTCTTCGACATAGATCAGGTTGTTGCGGGTGACCGACTCCGGGTCGTCGCCGAACGAGTAGCGGTAGGGCCACGGATCCATCACCCGGACGACCCCGGGCATGCCGGGCTCGTTGGCCCAGCGCCGCGGGTCGCCGGTGAGCTGCAGCATCGCGTTGGTGCCGCCGTGGTAGCTCCGGTGCCGCGCCAGGATCTTCTGCCGGCCGGTGTAGAGCTTCGCCGCGCGGATCGCGTTCTCGTTCGCTTCGGCGCCGCCGAGGGTGAAGAAGAACGAGTCGATGTCGCCCGGACAGAGCCCGGCGAGCCGGCGCGCGAGACGCGCGCGGGCCTCGGTCGCGAAGCCGGGCTGCACGAAGAGCAGTCCGTCGCACGCCTCCTTCATCGCCGCGATCACCCGCGGGTGCGAGTGTCCGATGTTGACGCTCATCAGCTGGCTGTTGAAGTCGAGCAGCCGGCGGCCGTCCGCGGTGTGGAAATGGACCCCTTCGGCGCGGACAATCGGCAGCGGCGGCACGGCTCCCGTCGCCGACCACGAGAAGAGGGTGTGTTCGAGGCAGAGATCGACGATCTCCTGGCCGTTCATCGTGCGGATCCTCCGACGGCGGGACTCCCGGAACCGGTCGTCGCTCCGGACCGGAACGGACTAGAACTCGTAGGTCTTCCCCTGTTCGACGAAACCGAGGTCGGGGTTGGCGAGCGCCTTCACTTCGCTGTGGATCTGCGCGATGCAGGGCGGCTTCAGGTGGTGCAGGAGCACCGGCACCTTGCGCTCGAGCTTGCGCAGCTCGGCCTGGAGCGACTGTGGAGTCAGGTGCCCTGAGACGTCGGCGATCGGCTGCAGCGCGTTGTCGAAGCTGGTGTCCACCCACACGCCCTGGAGACCCGCGGTCTGGTTGGCGATCTCCCAGAGCCGCTGGGTCGGCCCGGTGTCGCTCGACCAGAGCACTTTGGCGCCCCCCTGCTCGATCAGGAATCCGAACGTCGGGACGAGGTGATTGACCGAGATCGGCGTGAACTGCACGCCGCCGATGACGATCGGAACCTCCTCCTCCAGGTCGTGGAAGCGGACCACGGGGAGAAGGTGGTTCGGCAACCGCGTGAAATCCGGCCAGGTGTCGTTGTTGAACAGGTGCCGCCGCAGGGCGTAGATCGTCGCCGGCGAAGCGTAGACGTCGACGGCCTCGCGCATCTTGCCGAAGACGTTTTCGATGAAGAACGGCAGCGAGGAGATGTGATCCATGTGCGAGTGCGAAAGCAGGATCGACTGCACCTGACGCTGCCGGTCGATCGGCAGCACCTGGGACAGCGAGCCGGCATCGAGCGCAACCGTATCGTTGACCAGGAGACAGGTCATCCGGCAGTCGACGCTCTCGCCGCCGTAACTTCCGAGAACTTCGATCTTCATCGCCTACCAGGCATTGTACTCGCGCTCGATTTTCGCCGCCAAGGAACTGGCCAACAGCTGACCGGCCTCGACGTCGAAGCGGCCGGAACCGAACAGCCGGGCGAACGCGGCGACCACGTCCGGGCAGTGCTGCGTCCCGGCGTGGCGGCGGATCTCCTCCGCTGCCACGGAGACGTCGAGCGCCTTGCGATAGGGGCGGCTGGTCGTCATCGCGTCGAAGCTGTCGGCGACCGCGACGATCCGCGCCAGCAGCGGGATCTGCTCGCCGGGCAAACCGTCCGGATAGCCCGAACCGTCCATCCGCTCGTGATGGCTGCGCACGACCTCGAGGATCTCCGAGAGACTCTCGATGCGCGAGACGATCTCGGCTCCGTCCACCGTGTGACGCTGCATGATCCGCAGCTCCTCGGGCTCGAGCTTCGAGGGCTTGAGCAGCACGTAGTCCGGAACTCCGATCTTGCCGATGTCGTGGAGGGTCGCGCCGAGCGCCAGGTTCTCCAGCGCGTCGGCGTCGAGGCCGAGCTCGCGGCCGAGCAGGAGCGAATAGGCGACCACGCGGTGCAGGTGCCCGCCCGTGTACGGATCGCGCTTTTCCACCGCCTCGGCGAGAGCGGTGACGGTATCGATGTAGAGACGCTGCTGCGCAGCGTAGAGGCGGGCGTTGTCGAGCGCCTGCGAGAGCGGCCCGGCGAAGAGCCGCATGCGCCGGGCGTCGTCTTCGGAGAACGTCTCCTTGCCCACCGGGTTCAGCAGCTGCAGGACGCCGATGACCCGGCCGCGCGTCGCCAGCGGTACGGCGAGGATCGCCCGTGTGTCGAAGGCGTCGGAGGCGTCGCCACGCCAGCGCGGATCGCTCGCGACGTCGCTCACCAGCTCGAGCTTGCCGCTCGCCGCGACGGCGCCGACGATTCCCTGGCCGATCGGGATCCTCAGCTGCGCGATCTCGGGAGCCGCGGCGCCGCGCACGACGCGGAAGAAGAGCTCCTCCGCGTCCTCGTCGACCTCCCAGATGGAGCTCGTCTCGGCGCGGCAGACCTCCTCCGCCTTCTCGAGTGCGAGGGTGAAGACGCGCCGCAGGTCGAGCGTCGCGGCGAGCTCGAGTCCGATCTCGAGGAGCGCTTCCTGTTCACGGAGGCGCTCGTGGAGATCGATGGACGGTGACATCCCTACCGGCTCCGGGACGGCCGGCCGCTCAGAATCGCGAACCGACCCAGAACTGCGTCGAGAATCCGCCGCCGAGGCCGTGCTTGAAATCCCAGAGCTTGGCGAAATCCCAGTTGAGGGCGAGACCGCCGAAATTGATCGTCACGCCCCAGCCGTAGGAAGAGATCGCGTCGGCGAGCGTGTTGGTGTCGCTGTCCCAGAACTCGAAGTCCTGGCCGAGGCGCTCGTACCAGGCGCCTCCGATGTCGAGGAAGACTCGACCGCGGATGCCGCGGAACGAGAGGATCGGGGTGGCGATCTGATCGAAGAGCGGGAAGCGGTACTCGAAGTTGGCGAAGAAGGCGCGATCGCCGACGATCGAGCGGAACGGGACGCCGCGCACGTCGTCCAGCCCGCCGAAGTAGTACGGGTAGTTCAGGTTGCCGTCCGAGTATCCGCCGAACAGCCGGAAGGCGAAGCTCGAACGCTGCGAGACCTCGAAGTACTGCCGGAAGTCGAGATCGATCCGCGTGTAGAGATCGCCGCTGGTGTCGAGGTCGGGGGCGTACTGGGCCCGCAGTCGGTAGCGCCGACCGCTGACCGGTCCGTACTGCGTGTACAGCGAGCTGTCTCCGGTGAAGCTCGCCTGGACCGTCGGATAGTCGTTCTTCACCTCGATGTTGTCGAGGAACGGCAGCCCGGTCACCGGATCGATGTTGATGAACGGAACGTCCTGCTTCTGGTAGATGTATCCGAGCCCGAACGAGGCGCGGTGGTAGAGCGAGAACGGGTAGATGTAGGAGGCGATCAGACCGGTCTGCTGGATCTGCTGCTGGCGATTCACCGGTTCGAGCGGATTGAGCGGATTCGACTCCACGTAGAAATCGCGGAAGTCGAACAGGTGTACCGACCAGTTGAAGCGGTGGGAGAGGTCGGTGTAGATCACGTCGAAGTTGGAGAAGCTCTCGATCGACGAGAAGTTGAGCAGCAGCCGCTTGTCGCCGAGATAGTCCGTGAGCGACAGGTAGGTGTAGCCGAGGAAGGTCTGGTCGTCGGTGACTCCCACGGAGGCTCCGGCATCCTCGATGAACAGCTTGAAGCCGCCGTACTTGTCCTTGTTGGCCTCGTCCAGGGTCACCTGGATGTCGGGCTGGAACTGTTCGATCGATTCCGGGGTCGCGGGTTCGGGCGAGGGCAGGTCGACCGTCGTCTCGGCCACCGGCTTGTCGATGTCGCCCAGGTAGAGATCGAACTGGCCGCGCCAGAAGCCGGTGTAGACGAGTTGGTCGATGGCGCCGTCGCGACGCAGCAGCGTCGGCATGAAGCAGCCGGTGACGGCGTTGGTGAGCTGCAGCACCCGCCCGGTCGCCAGCTCCATCCCGTAGATGTTGTCCGTACCGCCGCGGTCCGAGGTGAAGACCAGGTACTTGCCGTCCGACGAGAAGATCGCGTCCTTGTCGCGCCAGTCGCCGTCGGTGAGACGGTAGCGCTTCGAAGGGTCGGCGAGATCCATGCGGAAGAGGTGCGCGTTCTTTTCCCCCGCGGCGACGGAGTAGACGATCGACTGACCGTCCGGGGTGAAGACCGGCGCGCCCTGGTACGGCGGGTCGTTCGTCAGGTTCCGCACTTCTTTCGAGTCGATGTCGATCTGGAAGACGTCGAACTGGCCGCCGCGATTGCCGGTGAACACGATCGAGCGGCCGTCCGGGCTCCACGCCGGGCTGTGCTGCTGTTCGACGTCCATCTCGATCTTGCTCACCAGTTTGCGATCCAGCACGTCGAAGATGAGCAGCGAGCGGCCGCTCTCGCGCTTGGCGAAGGCCGCGAGGTAGTTGCCGTCCGCCGAGAAGGCGAGGTCACGCCCCATGCGGGCGCCCGAGGTGAGGAACTGCGAGACCAGGTACTCGTACTCGGCCGTGTAGCCCTTGGTCAGATTGGCGATCGGCCGCCGGGTACGGGTGTCGTAGAGGACGATGTCGAGATCGCCGCGGGTGACGGCGAAGGCCGCGACCAGGTCGCCCGACGGCGACGCAGCCGGCGAGATGACGCTGCTGATCTTGCCCCGCTCGTCGCGGAACGGCCGCCCGAAGTCGGACGGCTCGCCCGTTTCCACGAGCTGCGGCAGGTACTTCTTGCGCAGCCAGCGCCGGAAGTCGAGATCGAAATCCTCCGGATCGATGCGGAAGGCGCGCTCCACGGCGCGGTCGGCGCGCCCGCCGAAGGTGTTGCGGAGCTCGTAGAGGAAGTCGCGGAAGCCCTCCTTGCCCCAGCGGTCCTCGATGTAGTCGAAGGCGGCGTGGCCGAAGCGATAGGCGAGGAATCCCGAAGTCCCGCGCTGCAGGATCGACGGAATCGAGTCGTTGACCACCGCGTCGCGGAGGTACATCTTGTCCTGCGTCGACTCGTCCTTCGCCATGTAGCTCGCCATGCCTTCCATGACCCACTGCGGAGCGCCGCCGGCGATCGAACGCGAAACCTTGCCGCGGTAGAGGATGTCGTACTGGAAGATGTGCGTGAGCTCGTGCATCACGAGCGCGAACAGCTCACCGTCCTCGAGGTCGATCGGCAGGACCATGCGGTTCCGCACCGGGCTGGCGAAAGCTCCGACGCCCTCGGGGATGAAGTTGAGGATGATGTTGTTCTGCTCGAAGGCGGAGTGCGTGAGGTAGAAGATCATCGGCACCGGATCCTGGATCTGGTGGTCGAACTCGCGCGACAGCCGGTCGTAGGCGCTCTCGGCGATCGACGCCATCTTCTCCAGCTGGCCGGCCTCGTCTTCGTAGTAGTAGAGATCGAAGTGCGGCGAGTGGTAGATCTTCCAGTCGAAGTCCCGGTACTGGATCTTGTTCTTGCCGAACTGCGCCTGCGCGGGCGACGGCAGGGCCACCGACCAGGCGCCGATGGCGAGGAGCACGACGACCAGAGTCGAGGCGACGGAAACGGGGAGGTCCTTCGAGGCGCGGAGGCGGCCCGGAGTCCTGCGAGCAGAGAGGGTCAAGCCTGGCTCCTTTCGGTCACTCGGTGAGGAGATAGCGGCTGGTCTCGACGGTCTTCTGGGTGAAGACCCCGACGATGCGGTCCTCGAGCGAGATCAGGTTCTCGAACATGCCGCGCAGCGGATCGGCGCTCTCGCCTTCGAACTGCTTGAAGTCCTTGAAATTGTCGAAGAACAGCCGGTCGCCGGTCTTGCCGTCGAAGACCATCATCAGGATGTCGTAGTCGAAACCGGTCTGCTCGACCAGCACCTGCCGGTAGTAGACGCGCCCGTCGTAGGGCGAAACGTACTCTTCGGTGCGGTATCCGCTCTTGTCCTGGACGTCGAAGTCGAGACTGCCGGCGACGATCAGGTCGGCCTGTGTCCGATCGCCCAGAGCGCGCCAGAAGTCCCGGTTCTTCGACAGCACGTCGAGATCGTAGGAGGGGTAGTCGACCGGCCCGGCGTCGAGGATCTTGAGCTGCGTCTCGCGGCGCAGGACCTTGACCAGATAGCGCTCGAACTCGCGCTGGATGTTCAGGTTCCCGCCGCCGGGGCGCTCGCCCGAGCCCTCCCGCGTCACCACGATGAACGGCGCCGGAGCGATCGTGCGCCGGTTCGCGAGGTCGATCCGGGCGCGCACCGGCAGACGCAGCTTGACCTCGACCGCAGCCTCCAGGACGCTGCCGGAGAGCCAGAGAATTCCCGCCAGCGCGGCGATCCAGTGCATCCCGCGCTTCATCGCCCACCTTCGTTCTGCGGCGCCGGCGCCGCCTCGGCCGGCGGAGTCTCGATCGGCAGGACGGCCGGCTTCGGCTGCGTCCCGGCCTTCGGGCGGTAGCTCTGGTAGAACTCGGCGAAGCGCGAATAGTTCTGCTTGAGCGCCTTGTTCGCCGGATCGATCTTCAGCGCCTCACGATACGTCTCGAGAGCTTCTTCGAAGCGTCCGGCGGCCTCGTAGCAGACGGCCAGATTGTTGAGCACGCCGACGTCGGCGGGAGCGAGTTCGCGGGCCTGCTCGAAGCGGAAGAGCGCTTCGCTCCACAGACCCCGCTTCGCCATGTCGACACCGAACTGGAGTTGCGATTTGCGGCTCGTGGCAGGTCCGGCTGCACCTGCGTCCGCCATCGGGATCAGTGCGAGGAGCACCGGAAGCCACCACTGCGAAGCCGTGCGCCGGTTCATAGATTCCCTCTCTCCATCCGGCCGAGGGCGCCGCCCGCCAAGGGGCGCCGGGGCGTCTGTCGTACGCCGCGAATCGGCCGGCAGTATATACGAGCGATTTCGATCATCCGGTTCGAGTTCCCCGTCCACGCGGCCCCGGGAGACGACCTTGGCGCGCAAGTTTCTTCCCCTGGAACGCGTCTCTGGAGCCTGCCGATGCAAGTCATGGACCGACCCCCGAACGGAGCGGATTCCGGCGACCGCGATCTCCTGCTGGCGCTCAACGCGCACCGCGGGCTCTCGCGCGGAGCGATCTGTCGCCTGGCCGGCGCGCTCCCGCTCTGGCGCGGCGCCCGCGGCGCGAACCGGGAGCTGGCGACTCGCTTGTCCATGGATCTGGACACCTTGTCCAAGGCACTCGACCTGCGCACACGCGCCGCCGCACTCGCCGACGACCAGCGAGACATCTGCCGCAGACGCCGCGTCCGATGGTGTCTGCGCGGAGACGAGGCGTATCCCACCTCGCTCCTCGAGCTCGAGCTGCCTCCTCCCGTCCTCTTCTATTCGGGACGGGCGCCGGCGACGGCGGACGATCGGGCCGCGACATCGGCAGGCTCGCTCGCGATCGCGATCGTCGGCTCGCGGAAGGCGACAACGTACGGCATTGAAGTCGCGACCTGGCTCGCCCGGGAGCTCGCTGCCGCCGGCACCACGATCGTCTCCGGATTCGCCCGCGGCATCGACGCGGCGGCGCATCGCGGGGCCCTGCAGGTCTCGTCCGGCACCACGGTCGCCGTCCTCGGGTGCGGACTGGGGGTCGACTACCCGCGTGGACAGTCCGCGCTGGCGGAGGAGATCCGCGAACGCGGAACACAGCTCTCCGAGTTTCCCTGCGACACTCCGCCGGCGCGCCGCAACTTTCCGGTCCGCAACCGGATCATCGCCAACCTCACTTCGGCCACTGTCGTCGTCGAAGCCGCTCCGCGCTCGGGATCGCTCGTCACCGCACGCCTGGCTCTCGAATCGGGACGCGACGTCTTCGCCGTCCCGGGCCGGATCACCGACGAACTGGCGCTCGGCACCAACGAGCTCCTGCGCGACGGCGCGGGGCTCGTGATGCACCCGGCCGATCTCCTGGAGACACTGCGCCGGACACGCGTTCCTTCGTCCGGCACCACGTCGGAAGATCCGCCGTCAGGACTCGACGAAGCGCTCGCGACGCTCTTCGGCGCGCTCGAGCGCGATCGCGAACGTGCTGTCGACGAGCTCGCCCAGTCGACGGGCCGGTCGATCGACGACGTGCTGCGCGGTCTGCTCGATCTCGAGCTCGCCGGTCACGCGAAGCGTGCCGCGGGCGGCGGTTACCGTCGCGCGTGAGAGATCCGGAACCGGTCCGGCGACGCTCCGCGCACTTCCGCAGCGACGGTCGGAGTTGACAGCCGTGCTAATGTCGCGCCCCTCGAAAAGCGGCCCGGAGGCGCCCTCCTGGAATTTCCTCCGTGGCGTATCCGTTCTCCTGCCTCTCGGAGCACCGTGGCCAAAAACCTGATCATCGTCGAAAGTCCCGCCAAGACGCGCACCCTGAAGAAGTTCCTCGGGCGCGACTGGGCTGTCGAAGCGTCCGTGGGACACATCCGCGACCTGCCGAAGAAGGACATGGGCCTGGGGCCCGGATTCGAGCCCAAGTACGCCGTCCTCGCGACCAAGAAGGAAGTGGTCAAGAAGCTGAAGGCGGCGGCGAAGAAGGCCGAGCACATCTATCTCGCGCCCGATCCGGACCGCGAGGGCGAGGCGATCGCCTGGCACATCGCCGAAGTCCTCGGCAAGGACGCCGGCGAGTTCCATCGCGTCACCTTCAACGAGATCACCAAGAGCGCGGTGAACAAGGCGCTGGCGAATCCGACGACGATCGACGCCAACCGCGTCGACGCACAGCAGGCGCGACGGGTCGTCGACCGGCTGATGGGCTTCAAGCTCTCGCCGCTGCTCTGGGACAAGCTGCGTCGCGGATTGTCCGCCGGACGCGTGCAGTCGGTGGCGCTCAAGATGGTGTGCGAGCGCCAGGCCGAGATCGACGCGTTCGTGCCGGAGGAGTACTGGAACCTGGGCGGGAGGTTCGCCGGCAAGGTGCCGCCGGAGTTCCAGGCGAAGCTCCACCAGATCGCCGGCAGCAAGGCGAAGGTCGAGAACGGCGAAGAGGCGAACCGCATCGAGAAGGCGCTCTCCGAAGGCACCTTCCGGGTCGCGGCGATCGAGCGCAAGGAGTCGAAGCAGAAACCGTCTCCTCCGTTCATCACCAGCCGGCTGCAGCAGGAGGCGGCGCGCAAGTTCAGCTACTCGGTGAAGCGCACCATGGGACTCGCCCAGGGGCTCTACGAAGGGCGAGTCATCGGTGATCGGGGACAGCTCGGCCTCATCACCTACATGCGGACCGACTCCACGCGGGTCGCGAACGAAGCGCTGGACGGCGCGCGCGAGACGATCGCCGCCACCTACGGCGCCGACAAGCTGCCCGGGAAGCCGAACGTCTACTCCTCCAAGAAGGGCGCGCAGGACGCCCACGAAGCGATCCGGCCGACCTACTTCGATCTGCCTCCCGAGAAGGTCGCCCCCTATCTCGAACCGGACGAGCTCCGCCTCTATCGCCTGATCTGGGACCGCTTCCTCGCCAGCCAGATGCTGCCGGCGGTCTTCGACGTGACGCACGTCGACATCGTCAACGGCGACTACGTCCTGCGGGCGTCGGGCAAGGTGATGAAGAGCCCCGGATTCCTCGCCGTCTACCAGGAGGCGAAGGAAGAGGCGGCCGAACGGCGCGCGGCGCGCGGCGGGGCCGACCCCGACGACGACGAGGAGAGCGAGGGGCTGCTGCCGCCGCTCGAGGAAGGCGAGACGCTGCGCCTCGTCCGCCTCGACAAGGAGCAGAAGTTCACCCAGCCGCCGGCCCAGTTCAGCGAGGCCACCCTGGTGAAGGCGCTCGAGGAGAACGGGATCGGTCGGCCGTCGACCTACGCCGCGATCCTCTCCACTCTCACCACGCGCGACTACGCCGAGAAGGTCGCCGGGCGCTTCCGCCCGCTGCCGCTGGGCAAGATGGTCAACAGCATGCTGCAGCAGGGCTTCGCCGACATCGTCAACGAGGGCTACACCGCGCTCCTCGAGGAGGAGCTCGACCGGATCGAGGAGGGCGACATGCCCTGGAAGCAGGCGGTCGAGAGGTTCGACGAGCGCTTCTCGAAGGATCTCGCCACGGCGGCGGACGTCATGCCGAACGTCAAGCGGGACGGAGTCCCGGTCGACGAGAAGTGCCCGAAGTGCGGCTCGGACCTGGTCATGCGGTTCGGCCGCTACGGCGCCTTCCTCGGCTGCAGTGCCTACCGCAACGAGCCGCCGTGCGACTACACGCGCGATGTCGACGCCCCTCCGGGTGCCGAGGGCGAAACGTCCGACGGCGCCGAAGCCGCCGAGATCCCGCCGTGCGAGAAGTGTGGCAAGCCGATGGCGCTCAAGCGCAGCCGCTTCGGCGTCTTCCTCGGCTGCACCGGCTACCCGGAGTGCAAGAACATCCGCAAGACCGGACCGCAGGCGGCTCCCCCCAGGGAGACCGGCGTCTCCTGCCCCGAGTGCAAGGAAGGGACGATCCAGGAGAAGAAATCGCGGCGCGGCAAGATCTTCTACTCCTGCAGCCGTTACCCCGACTGCAAGTTCGCGCTCTGGAATCCGCCGGTGGCGAAGCCGTGTCCCAAGTGCGCCTACCCGCTCCTCACCCAGAAGACCACGAAACGGCGCGGTACCGAGCTCGTCTGTCCGAACGACGAGTGCGACTACACCGCAGCGGTAGAAGAATCCGACGATTGAGTCGCGTCGCGCTCAGTCGAGCGCGAAATCGTCCCGCCAGTCGCCGGCCTCGGCGAACGGCGGCTGATCGGACTTGAGCAGCAGACGCGTTTCGAGCGCCAGCGCGTCGATCTCGGTCCGCATGAAGCAGCGGTAGCTGTCTTCCGGAGTGCAGACGATCGGTTCGCCGCGAACGTTGAAGCTGGTGTTCACCAGCACCGGACAACCGGTCAGCCGGTGGAATTCGCGCAACACACCGGCGAGCTCGGGCTGGATCTCGTCACGCACCGTCTGGATCCGGGCCGAGCCGTCGACGTGCGTGACCGCCGGAATCTCGGAGCGCGGCACCTTCAGCTTCTCGATCCCCTCGAGCGCGTCCGTCCCGGGCGGCACCGGCACCCGGCGCCGCTCGGCCACCGGCGCGACGAGGAGCATGTACGGGCTCTCCCCTTCGAGCTCGAACCAGTCGGCGACCGCCTCGCGCAGGACGCAGGGGGCGAACGGCCGGAAGCTCTCGCGGAACTTGATCTTGAGATTCATCAGCGACTGCATCGCCGGCGAGCGCGGATCGCCGAGGATGCTCCGCGCCCCCAGAGCGCGGGGACCGAACTCCATCCGCCCCTGGTGGAATCCGACGACCTTTCCGGCGGCGAGGAGCTCCGCCACCCGGGTGCTGAGCTCCGACCGCGAGAGGCTCTCGTGCGGCAGTCCACGCTCGACGAGGAAGCGGTCGATCTCCGGCTCGGAGTCGCGCGGCCCGAGGTAGGCACCGTTCATCCCGTCGGCCCAGGGCGGCAGCCCGGGGTTCGCACCGCTCGCGGCCGCCCGGCGAGAGACCCAGCGACCCCCGCCTTCGGCGCTCCGGCGCGGCTGGTCGAGATACCGGTGCCAGATCGCCAGCGCCACGCCGAGCGCCCCGCCGGCATCCCCCGCCGCGGGCTGGATCCAGAGATCGTCGAACGGTCCGTCGCGCAGAAGCCTGCCGTTCGCCACGCAGTTGAGCGCCACGCCACCCGCCAGGCAGAGCCGCCGCAGGCCGGTGCGCTCGTGGGCGTGCCGTGCCATCGCCGCCACGACCTCCTCCGTGATCACCTGGATGCTGCGGGCGAGGTCCATCTCCTTCTGCGTGACCCGACTCTCCGGCCGCCGTGGCGGGCCTCCGAACAGGTCGTGGAAGCGCCGGTTCGTCATTCGCAGGCCGGAGCAGTAGTCGAAGTAGCGCTGGTCGAGGCGGATGCTGCCGTCGTCGGCGACCTCGAGGATCCGGCGGATCTCCTCCACGTAGCGCGGCTCGCCGTACGGCGCCAGACCCATCACCTTGTACTCCCCGCTGTTGACGCGGAAGCCGGTGTAGTAGGTGAAGGCGCTGTAGAGCAGTCCGAGGCTGGAAGGGAAGCGCGTCTCGTCGAGCAGCTCGAGCTTTGCGCCGCGGCCGGCGCCGATCGAGCTCGTCGCCCATTCGCCGACGCCGTCGGCGGTCAGGATCGCGGCCTCCTCGAACGGCGAGGGATAGAAGGCACTCGCGGCGTGGCTCTCGTGGTGATCGCCGAAGAGCACCGGAAAACGGAACTCCTTCGCCCGCCGTTTGCAGTCGCGCTCGTCGTCGAAGCCTTCGACCCCGGCCAGCCCCTGGCGCACCACGTCGGGCAGCCAGAGCTTCTCCTTCATCCAGCCCGGCAACGCCTTGAGGAACGACGGGAATCCGCGCGGCGCGAAGTCGAGGTAGGTCTCGAGGAGGCGATCGAACTTGAGCAGCGGCTTCTCGTAGAAGCCGACGTAGTCGAGCTCCTCGACCGCGATGCCGGCCTCGCGCAGACAATAGCGGCTCGCGGCGACGGGAAAACCGGCATCGTGCTTGCGGCGGCTGAAGCGCTCCTCCTGCGCCGCCGCCACGATCTCGCCGTCCACCACGAGGCAGGCCGCCGAGTCGTGGAAGAAGGCCGAGAGGCCCAGGATCCTCGTCACGCGCGGATCAGAACAGGGTGTAGATGAACGGCGCGACTGCCGATCCCTTGGCGAAGACCAGCAGGGCGCCGATCAGCACCAGCACCACGACGATCGGCGCGAGCCAGTACTTCTTGTTCTCGCGCATGAACTGCCAGAGCTCGGAGACGACCTGACTCTTCGACATGATCCCTTCCTAGAACATCTTCTCGAAGTGGCGCGGGTCGGCCGGACGCGCCGCGTAGGGCCGCCAGTACGAGCGCGCCGCCGCGGCGCGCCGCCCGAGCGGATCCCAGCCCGTCGCCCGCTTGAAGAGCCCGATCGGCGTCAGCACGAGAAAGTAGACGAGAGCGAGGACGACGGCCGTCACGACGCCTCCCAGGAGCTCGGCGAGTCGCATCCAGCCGCGGCGCGGCAGCGCGAGCCACTCCGGTCGCACCATGCCCAGGAGCAGCAGCAGGCAGCCGGCGGTGAGGACCGCGATCGCCCACGACCCGAAGCGGCCACGGTAGGTCCAGATCCCGCCGAAGAGGATCAGGATCGCCCCGATCAGCAGACCGAATTCGCGCTCGGCGCGATGTGGTCGGGAGCGGCGGAACGGACGTTTCATGGCGATTCGGGGCCCGCGAAGAACGGCGAAATCCTAGCACCGGGCACGATCGAGCCGGCGCTGCGCCGTCCCGCGCGGCTACAATGCCCGACATGTCCGCCGAGTCGCGTTCGCAGCAGCCGGTCCACGTCGTCGGGGCCGGGCTCGCGGGGAGCGAGTGCGCCTACCAGCTGGCGCGGCACGGCGTTCCCGTCGTGCTGCACGAAATGCGGCCGGAGCGCTCGACGCCGGCCCACAAGACCGGGCTCTTCGCCGAGCTCGTCTGCTCGAACTCGCTCCGCAGCGACGACCCGGTGCACGCCGCCGGACTCCTCAAACGGGAGATGGAGGCGTTCGATTCGCTGATCATCGGTACGGCGAGGGAGGCCGCCGTTCCCGCGGGCAGCGCGCTCGCGGTCGACCGCGCGCGCTTCGCGGCGGCGGTCACGGAGCGACTCCGCTCTCTGCCCGGGATCGAAGTACGCACCGGCGAGATCGAGGCGCCGCCCGAGGGCGATTGTGTCCTCGCCACCGGACCGCTCACCTCGCCGGCGCTGGCCGCCGCGATCGGCGGGCTTCTCGGCAGCGAATATCTCTACTTCTACGACGCCATCGCCCCCATCGTGGACGGCGAGTCGCTCGACATGGAGCCGCTCTTCTGGGCCTCACGTTACGGCAAGGGCGGCGGCGACGACTATCTCAACGTGCCGCTCGACAAGGAGGCCTACGAGGCGTTCCACCGCGCCATTCTCGAAGCCGAGGTGCTGCCGCTGCACGAGTTCGAGAAGACGATGTTCTTCGAAGGCTGTCTGCCGATCGAGGAGCTCGCGCGGCGCGGTCTGGACACCCTGCGCTA
Source organism: Thermoanaerobaculia bacterium (assembly GCA_050186295.1). GTDB lineage: Bacteria > Acidobacteriota > Thermoanaerobaculia > Multivoradales > JAGPDF01 > JAGPDF01. The sequence continues at coordinate 48,408 of JBFWYP010000001.1, forward strand.
CGGCCCGATGAAGCCGGTCGGACTGCGCGGCCCCGACGGCCGGCGACCCTGGGCGGTGGTGCAGCTGCGCCAGGAGAACCTCGCCCGGAGCCAGTTCAACCTCGTCGGCTTCCAGTCGCGGATGAAGTGGCCCGACCAGCAGCGCGTCTTCCGCACCCTCCCCGGCTTCGCCGGCGCCGAATTCGTGCGCCTCGGACAGATCCACCGCAACACCTTCATCAATGCGCCCACGCATCTCGACGCCTTCTACCGGCTGCGGGAGCGCCCGGGTCTCCGTTTCGCGGGACAGATCACCGGCGTCGAGGGCTATCTCGAATCGGCCGCCACCGGGCTCGCCGTGGCGCTCTACCTCCTTCTCGAACGCCGCGGTGCAGTGCTCGACGGCGAGCACGCCCTGCCCGCGACGACGGCTCTCGGAGCGCTCGCGCGCCATCTCACCGAGTCCGATCCGGAGCACTACCAACCGGCCAACATCAACCACGGCCTCTTCACACCCCTCGAACCACTGCCGAAGAAGGACGAGCGGCGCGCCGCCTACGCCCGGCGTGCCACGGACGACCTCGCGCGCTGGCGGGAGCGATGCGCGATCTGATCGGCCGCTTCGTCGAGCATCTGGCGGGTGAACGCCGGCTCTCGTCCCACACCGTGCGCGCCTACGCCGGCGACCTCTCACGCTTCGCCGACTTCCTCGAGAGCGAGGCGCTCGAGCTCGCCGACGGCGAGCGCCTCGCCGCCCGCCACGTCGCCCGCATCGACGCGACGATGGTGCGTTCGTTTCTCGCCGCGCGCTCGATGACGAGCGCCGCCGCGTCGCGCGGGCGCGCGCTCGCCGCGATCCGCACGTTCTTCCGCTGGACCGCCCGCGAGGGTCTGACACCGGGGAATCCCGCTTCGACCGTGCGCGCGCCGAAAACGGCGCGCAAGCTGCCGCGTCACCTGCGGTCCGGCGAGACCGAAGAGCTCCTCGAAGCCGCCTCCGGGACCGAGCCGGCCGGCCTCCGCGACCGCGCCCTCCTCGAGCTCCTCTACGCCTCGGGCCTCCGCGTCGCCGAGCTCGTCGGCCTCGACTGGCGCGACCTGGATCTCCGGGAGCGCATGCTCCGAGTCCTCGGCAAGGGCGGCAAGGAGCGCATGGTGCCCTTCGGCTCGCATGCCGAGCGGGCGGTGCGCGCCTGGCGCGAGGCGCGCGCCTCGTGGCCCCACCCCGACAGCGAGCCGGTGTTCGTCAACCGATCGGGCGAGCGGCTCTCCGACCGCTCGGTGCGGCGCATCCTCGATCGCTACGTGCGGGCGGCGGCGCTCGCCCACGGCATCCATCCGCACACGCTCCGTCACACCTTCGCGACCGACATGCTCGAGGGCGGCGCCGACCTGCGCGCGATCCAGGAGCTCCTCGGTCATTCGTCGCTCGCCACGACCCAGCGCTACACCCACGTGGACATCGACCGCCTGCGCACCGCCTACCGCGCGAGCCACCCCCGCGCCCGGGCGGCAGGTTCCCGCCCGGGCGGAGAGAAGGACTGATCCGGATGGACGTCGCCCTCGTCACCTATTCCGAGCTCCTCGATCTCTTCCCCGACGACCGGCCGCTCCGCGACGCGCTCCGTGCGGCCGGACTCGAGGTCGGCGTCGTTTCCTGGGACGATCCGGAGTTCGACTGGGCGCGGCCCCGGCTGGCCTTCCTGCGCTCGCCCTGGGACTACTACCGGCGCCCGGACGAGTTCCTGGCCTGGGCCGAGCACGCCGCGAGCCGCACCGAGCTGGTGAATCCGCTCGACGTCGTGCGCTGGAACCTGCACAAGAGCTATCTCGTCGGACTCGCAGAGCGCGGGCTCCCGGTCGTCCCGACCGCCCTCCTCCGCCGCGGCACCGTCGTCTCCTACCGCGAGCTGCTGGCCGGGCGCGGCTGGTCCCGGGCGATCATCAAGCCGGCGATCTCGGCCGATTCCTGGGAGACCCACGCCGTCGCGGCGGGCGACGCGACGACCGGACAGTCGCTCCTCGACCGTCTCCTGTCCGAACGCGATCTCCTCGTCCAGCCGTTCCTGGAGTCCGTCGAGACCTACGGGGAACGCTGCCTGGTCTTCCTCGACGGCGCGTATTCGCACACGGTGCGGAAGAACGCGCTCACCCGCGGCGGCCGCTGGACCGACCTCCCGGAGGGCGTTCCGGTCGAGGCCGCCGGGGACGAGATCGAACTCGCCCGGCGGATCGTCGCCGCCGCCGGACTGGAAGGCTGCCTCTACGCGCGGGTCGACCTCACCCGCGACGACGGGAGGGCGCCGCTCCTGCTGGAGCTCGAAGCCACCGAACCGACCCTCTTCCTCGAGGACTCGCCCGCCGGACTGGCCCGGCTGACGGCGGCGCTCGTCACACGATGCCGGGCCCCGAGGGCCCTCGACCCCACGAATCCACGATCGGCGTTACTCTAGGGAGGCACTCTCCGAGGCCGACATGGACGACCACCCGAAAGCGGCGAACTCGCCGCAGCCCGCGGACCATCCGGTCGACCACTATCGGGTCGCCTTCGACAACAGTCACGAGGCGATCGTGATCGCCCAGGACGGAGTGCTCAAGGTCGCCAATCCCGCGGCGGCGAAGGCGACGGGGTACCCCCTCGACGAACTCCTCGGCAAGTCGTTCCTCGATCTGCTTCACCCGTCGGAGCACGAGATGGCGCTCGAGCTCTACCGGCGCCGCCTCGAAGGCGACGACGAGGAGCGCAGTCTCGTGGCCCGGGTCGTCACCGCCGGCGGAGCGACGCTCTCGTTCGAGGCGCACTCGATGCCGGTCGTCTGGGAAGGGCGTCCGGCGGTGCTCGTCTTCCTCGCCGACGTCACGGCGCGCGAAGCGGCCCGGCGCGAGGCGTCGGAGATGTCGAACCTGTTCCGGCGGATCGCCGAGGTGGCGCCCTGCTTCCTCTTCGTCTACGACTACGATCTCGGCCGCGACGTCTACATCAACCGCTCCGTCCCCGAGGAGCTGGGCTACTCGAAGGAAGAGGCGCAGGCTCTCGGGCCCTATCCCTTCCTGAAACTCTGCCATCCCGACGACCTCGAGCCGGCGCTCAATCGCGAAACCCGCTGGCACGGCCTCGCCGAGGACGCCACCGACGCGGTCGAGTTCCGCATGAAGCACCGCAACGGCGAATGGCGCTGGTTCCGTTCGTACAACGCGCCGTTCCACGTCGATGCGGACGGTCACGTCCGGCAGATGCTAGGACTCTGCGAGGACATCACGGTCAGCAAGCGGAGCGAGGAGTCGCTGCGACGCAACGAGCGCCTCGAGAGCCTCGGACTCCTGGCGGGCGGCATCGCGCACGACTTCTCGAACCTCCTCACTCCGATCGTCGGCATGGCCGAGCTGCTGCGGGAGCAGCTCGAGAAAGGCACGACCGCGCACGAGCGGGCGGTGGCGATCGAGTCGGCCGCCGGGCGCGCGACCGAGCTCGTCCGGCAGCTCCTGGCGTTCGCCGGCCGCGGCGAGGTCGAGTGCAAGCCGATCCAGATCAACACGCTCGTCGAGGACGTCGTCCACCTGTTCCGCTCCCTCCGACAGATCGCCACACCGGTCGAGCTGCGTCTCGCGGAGGGTCTGCCGCGGATCTCCGGCGACTCGAGCCAGCTGCGGCAGGTGATCCTGAACCTCCTGACGAACGCCTGCGACGCGGTCATCGAGGCCGGCACCGAGGCTCCGGACGAGCCGCGGAAGATCGTGATCTCGACCGCTTCGACCCGCCTCGCCCCGGAGGACCTGCCGCACCTCCTGCTGCGCGAGGGCCTCGTCGCCGGTCCGGTGGTCGAGCTGGTCGTCGAGGACGACGGCGTCGGCATGGATCAGGAGGAGCTCACCCGGCTCGGAGAGCCGTTCTTCAGCACCAAGCCGGACGGCCGCGGCCTCGGCCTCCCGGCCTCGCTCGGCATCCTGCGGGCGCACCGCGCCGGAATCGAGCTCGACACCAAGCGGGGACGCGGGACACGCTTCCACCTCTACTTCCGGGAAGCGGCCGCCGGCGATTGATACACTCGCCGGCCCCATGAACCGGTCGCCGAATTCCCCCACGGACGCCGCACGAACCCGCTCCACGACCGTCCTGCTGGTGCGCCGCGGGAAGAGCGTCGTCATGGCCTCCGACGGGCAGGTCACCCTCGGCGCCACCGTCGTCAAGTCGGGCGCCGCCAAGGTGAAACGGGCGGGTAAGGGGCGGGTCCTGGTCGGTTTCGCCGGCGGCGCGGCGGACGGGCTGGCGCTCTTCACCCGCTTCGAATCGAAGCTCGACGAGTGGAACGCCAACCTCGAACGGGCCGTGGTCGAGCTCGCCAAGGACTGGCGCACCGACCGCGTGTTGCGGCAGCTCGAGGCGGTGATGATCGTCGCCGACCTCGACAAGAGCTTCCTGGTCTCCGGCACCGGCGATCTGCTGCAGCCGGACGACGACGGGCTCCTCGCCATCGGCTCGGGCGGCAACTTCGCCCTCGCCGCGGCACGCGCCCTGATGCGTCACACCGAGCTCCCGGCGCGGGAGGTCGCGATCGAAGCGATGCGCGTCGCCGCCGAGCTCTGCATCTACACCAACGACCGGCTGACCGTCGAGGAGCTGTGAGCGCAACCTCCGAGCCCTCCGTTCCGGTGGCCGCCTGCGCCCCGGCGTCGCTCGAGTCGCTCACGCCGCGACAGATCGTGGCCGAGCTCGACAAGTACATCGTCGGCCAGAAGAGCGCCAAGCGTGCCGTCGCGATCGCGCTGCGGAACCGCTGGCGCCGGCAGCAGCTCCCGGACGAGCTCGCCGACGAGATCGTGCCCAAGAACATCCTGATGATCGGTCCCACCGGCGTCGGAAAGACCGAGATCGCCCGTCGCCTCGCCAAGCTGGCGCGGGCACCGTTCGTCAAGATCGAAGCCTCGAAGTTCACCGAGGTGGGGTACGTCGGGCGCGACTGCGAGTCGATGGTGCGCGACCTCGTCGAGGTGGCGGTAGCGATGGTTCGGGACGAACGCCGCAAAGCCGTCGCCGCCACGGCCGCACAGCACGCCGAGGATCGCCTGCTGGCGCTCCTAGTTCCCGCCGCGCCGCAACCGGCTCCGCACACGGCGACGACGACGACCGCGGGCGGCGCCACTTCGCCGACGCCGGCCGCGCCGCCCGACTTCGCCGCTACCCGGGAGAAGCTGCGCGAGAAGCTCCGCTCCGGCGCGCTCGACGAACGGACCGTCGAAATCGAGGTCGAGGAGAGCGGTGCGCCGTCGCTCGAGATGTTCACGCCCCAGGGGGTCGAGGAGGTCGGCATCAATCTCAAAGAGATGATGCCGGGCCTCTTCTCGCGCAAGCGGCGGCAGAAGGTGACGGTCGCCGAGGCGCGTGACGCGCTCGTTGCCGAGGAGGCCGAGAAACTGATCGACCGCCAGCAGCTCGCCCGCGAGGCGCGCCACCGCGTCGAACAGAGCGGCATCCTCTTCCTCGACGAGATCGACAAGATCGCCGGCCGCGAAGGGGGAGGCCGCGGCCCCGACGTTTCGCGCGAAGGCGTGCAGCGCGACCTCCTGCCGATCGTCGAGGGGACGACCGTGTCGACCAAGTACGGCCCGGTCTCGACCGAGCACATCCTGTTCGTGGCCGCCGGCGCGTTCCACGTCGCCCGGCCCTCCGACCTCATCCCCGAGCTCCAGGGGCGTTTCCCGATCCGCGTCGAGCTCGACGCGCTCACCGAGGACGACTTCGTGCGCATCCTGACCGAGCCCGAAGCCGCGCTCACCAAGCAGTACGTGGCGCTGCTCGGCACGGAGGGTCTCGACGTGGTCTTCCGGGAGGACGCCGTGGCCGAGATCGCCCGCATGGCGGTCGAGATCAATCGCACCAGCGAAAATATCGGCGCGCGCCGTCTGGCGACGGTTCTCGAACGGATGCTCGAGGAAGTCTCCTTCGAAGCGCCGGACATGGACGGAGTCCGGATCGAGATCGACGCCGCCTTCGTGCGCCGGTCACTCGCCGAAATCGTGCAGAATCAGGATCTCTCGCGCTATGTGCTCTAGACCGTTGGTCCGCCTCCGTTTCCCGTTGCCGCTGTGCGTCGCGGCGTTCGTCCTCCTCGGCGCCTGCGGCAAGAAGGGCGATCCGATGCCGGCGCCGAGGACGATTCCGAAGACCACCGCCGATCTCAGCGTCCGGCAGCGCGGCTTCGAAGTCGTGCTCGAGCTCACCTATCCCAAGTCGACCGTCGCCGGACTGCCCTATGCGGGCCTCGACGAAGTAGTGCTCTACGCGCTCGAGCGGCAGGCTCCGGCAGCCCCGACCCCGGCTGCGACCGCCACGCCGGCGCCCGCCGACGGCAACGCCGTCGCCGCGGTCACCGCCTCAGCAGCAGCTCCCGCGCCGCCGGACCGGCGGGAGTTCGAAGCGACCGCCAGGGAGGTCCTGCGGATCGGCGGCGCCGAGCTCGCCAGCGCCATCTCGGGCGACCGGATCACTCTCCGGTTCCGGCTGCCCGACCCGCTGCCGTCCCCCTCGCCGCTGCGCTTCTACGCCGTTCGCACGCACGCCGTGGACGGCGAGAGCTCGGACCTCTCGAACTTCGTCTCGCTCCTGCCGCTGCCGCCGCTCGCCGCTCCGGGACAGTTCCTCCTCATCGCCCGCAAGGACGGTGTCGAACTCTCGTGGCAGGCGCCGGCCGGCGAACCGATCGGCTATCGCGTCTACCGCCGTCCCGCCGCCCTCACCGGCTACGGCGCGCCGATCGCGATGCTCGCCGACCCCGCCACCACCCGCGCCCTCGACAGCTCCGCGACCTACGGCGAGCGCTACGTCTACGCCGTGACCGCCGTCGCCGCGACGCAGCCGCTGGTCGAAGGGGCGATCTCCGCCGAACGGGAGATCCTCTACGAAGATCGCTTCGCTCCCGTCGCACCGGGCGGACTCACGGCGCTGCCGGGCGAAGGTTCGGTGCGGCTGGTCTGGGAGGCCGTCGCCGAAGGCGACGTCGCCGGCTACGTCGTCGAGCGCGCCGATCCGGGCGCCGACTTCCACCGCGTCACCGAATCGCCGATCGCCGGGGTCGAGCTCACCGACAGCGGGCTCGGCTCGGGCTTCGTCTTCCGCTATCGCGTCGCCGCGATCGACCGCGCCGGCAATCTCGGAGAACCTTCCGCGCCGGTCTCCGCGCGGGTGCCGTGAGCGCCTACAAAGTCTCGGGTGGCGGCAACGACTTCCTGGCTCTGGTCGAGCCGGGCCGGGATCCGCTGCCCGAAGAGATCCGCGCCTGGTGTGCCCGCCGACTTTCGATCGGCGCCGACGGCGTCTTCTCGCTGCGCCGCCGCGCGGAAGGCGAGCTCGAGATGCGTCACTGGAACGCCGACGGGCAGCCGGCCGCTCTCTGCATCAACGGCACCCGCTGCGCGGCGCGCCTCGGTCTCGAGCTCGGCTGGGTGCACGAGAAGTTCCGCATCGCCACCGATTCGGGAACTTTCCTGGCGCGCTCCGTCGCCGCGACCGAGATCGCACTCACCCTCCCCGCCCCGGAGGGGACACCGCGCAAGCGCCGGATCGATCTCGAGGGAACGGTCTGCGACGGCTGGTTCGTGAAGATCGGCGTCCCGCACTTCGTCGTCGTCGTCCCCGGATCGCTCGCCGACGTACCGGTCGCCGAGCTCGGCGCCGCCCTCCGCGGACACGCCGACTTCGCGCCCGAAGGGACCAACGTCGACTTCGTGCGCTTCCCCGACCGGCACCGGCTCGAGATCCGGACCTTCGAGCGCGGTGTCGAGGCCGAAACCCTGGCCTGCGGCTCGGGCGTTCTCGCCTCGGTCGCCACCGGTCTGCAGCTCGACCTGGCCACGCTCCCCGTCTCCGCCACGACGCTCGGCGGATTCGTTCTGACCGTCGACGGAGAGACGGTCGACGCCGCGCCGCGTTTCTGGTCGCTCGCCGGCGACGCCCGCATCGTGGGCGCCGTCGAGATCCGCCCGGAGGCCGGGCTGCCCGCTCCTCCACCCCCGCGCTGGACCGCCTGAGGTCCACCGCGGAACACGCGAACGATCCACCCGCAGTCCGGAGGGAATCCGAAATGTCCTCGATCCTCGAAGCACTCGCCGGTCAGCTGACACCGGAGACGATCCGCCAGATGAGTTCCCAGATCGGCGCCACGCCCGCCCAGACGGCGACCGCGGTCGAGACCGCCGTGCCGATCTTCCTCGGACAGCTGCAGCGCAACGCCGCGACCCCGGCCGGCGCGAGCTCGCTGCTCGATGCGCTCGACCGCAACCACGATGGTTCGATCCTCGACGACGTCGCCGGCTTCCTGTCCGGCGGCCCGTCCGCTTCCGACAGCCGCAGCCTCGACCACATCTTCGGCGGCAGGAAGTCGACGGTCGAGTCCGCCGTCGCGCGCCGCAGCGGCCTCGACGGCGCCCAGGTGATGAAGCTCCTCGCGATGCTCGCCCCGCTCCTCCTCGGTCTCCTCGGGAAGCACAGGAGCGGCGCCGCGACAGGCGCTTCCGGCTCGTCCGGCGGACTGTTCGGTGGCGGCTCGGGCGGCGGCCTGGGAGACCTCCTCGGCGGACTCGTCGGCGGCGGCCACTCGGGCCGCGGCGGCGGTGGCGGCAGCATCCTCTCCGACCTGCTGGGCGGCGCCATGGGCAAGATGCAGTCGCAGTCGCCGGGACTCGGCGACATGCTCGGCGGCCTTCTCGACGCCGACCACGACGGTTCGATCATGGACGATCTGCTCGAGAAGGGGCTCGGCTCGGCCAAGCCGAAGTCGTCCGGCGCCAGCGACGATCTCCTCGGCGGGCTGCTCGGCAGTCTGCTCGGCGGCAAGGGCTGAGAGGCCCGATGCGCGAGTTCCTGCCGGTCGACGAGCAGATGGAGCGGCTCGGCCGCGGCGCGGTCGACCTCATCTCCGAAGCCGACCTCCGGCGCAAGCTCGAGCGCTCGCGCAAGAGCGGCAAACCGCTCGCGATCAAGACCGGCTTCGACCCCTCCTCGCCCGACCTCCACCTCGGTCACACGGTGCTGCTGCGCAAGATGCGGCACTTCCAGGAGCTCGGACACCGGGTGATCTTCGTGGTCGGCGACTTCACCGCGATGATCGGCGACCCGACCGGCAAGAAGCTCACGCGACCGCAGCTCACCGCCGAGGAGGTCGAAGCGAACGCCGAGACCTACAAGCGCCAGCTCTTCCGGGTGCTCGACCGCGACGAGACCGTGGTGGTGAAGAACGGCGACTGGCTGCGGCCGCTCGGCGCCGAGGGGATGATCCGTCTGGCGGGACAGTGGACCCTCGCGCGGATGCTCGAACGCGAGGACTTCCGGAACCGTTTCCAGACGCAGCAGCCGATCTCGCTCCACGAGCTCCTCTACCCGCTCGTCCAGGCGAAGGACTCGGTCGAGATGGCGAAACGGCCCGAGCTCGGATGCGACGTCGAGCTCGGCGGTCACGACCAGATCTTCAACCTCCTCGTCGGACGCGATCTGATGAAGGAGAGCGCCCAGGAGCCGCAGTGCGTGCTCACCGTGCCGCTCCTCGTCGGCCTCGACGGCCAGGAGAAGATGTCGAAGTCGCTGGGCAACGCGATCGCGGTCGAGGATCCGCCGAAGGAGATGTACGGCAAGACCCTGTCGATCCCCGACACCCTGATGTGGGACTGGATACTGCTCCTCACCGATCTGCCGCAGGGCGCGATCGACGCGAAGCGCCGCGCGGTCGCCGCGGGCGAGACCCATCCGAAGGCGGTGAAGCAGGAGCTCGCGCGGTCGATCGTCGGCTTCTTCCACGGCGAGACGGCGGCCCGCGCCGCGGAGGACGAGTTCGAGCGCATCTTCTCGGCCGGACGCGGCGGCGTGCCGGACGAGGTCGAAGAGCGGTCGCTCGCCGGCGTGCGGCCGCTGGCGACGCTGCTCGTGGACACCGCGCTCGCGGCGTCGAAGAGCGAAGCCCGCCGGCTGATCGACCAGGGCGGCGTCTCGATCGACGGCGAGAAGACGACCGACCCGACGGTCGAGCTCGCGGCGCGCGGCGAGCCGTATCTGCTCAAGGTCGGCAAGCGGCGCTTCCTCCGCGTGCGCGTCGACTGACCGGCAGCGGCCAGCGCCGCGCTTGCCGGCTCCGCGGCTACGAATCCCCGTACAATCGTCGCGCGATGAAGCTCCGCCGGCGAACCGCCGTCCTTCTCGCGCTGCTCGTCGCGGCGCTCCTCGCCCTCTGGTCCGCCTGGGGCGACGTCCGGACCGCTCTCGCCGCCGGCCGGGCACTCGCCGGCGCCGAGCCGGCTCTTCCGGCAGGCGCCGCCAGACGCGGCGAATCGCCGCGCGCCGCACGCTCCCCTTCCGCCCGCGACGCCGTCCGCCTCGAGCCGGTAGCGACCGGGCTCTCCAAACCGCTGTTCGTCACCCACGCGGGCGACGGATCGGGGCGCCTCTTCGTCGTCGAGCAGACCGGCGCCGTCCGGATCCTGCGCGCCGGGAGGCTCCTCGAGCGGCCGTTCCTCGACCTCTCGCGGGAGATCGACACCTCTTCCGGCGAGCGCGGACTTCTCGGTCTCGCCTTCGCGCCCGACTATCGGCTCTCCGGCCGGCTCTACGTCGCCCACACCGTACGCGGGCACGGAGTCGTCGTCCGCTATCGCGTCTCGGACGACCCCGACCGGGTCGATCCGCGGAGTCGCGAGGTCGTCCTCGACATGGACGATCCGGCGGGCAACCACAACGGCGGGATGCTCCTGTTCGGTCCCGACGGAAATCTCTGGATCGGCACCGGCGACGGCGGCAGCGCCGGAGATCCGTGGGACAACGCGCGCAACCCGCAGTCGCTGCTCGGCAAGATGCTGCGGATCGACGTCTCGGGCCCTACGTATACCGTTCCGCCCGACAACCCGTTCGCGCGCCAGCCCGGGCACGCCCCGGAGGTCTGGGCGCTCGGCCTGCGCAATCCGTGGCGCTACAGCTTCGACCGCACCACCGGCGAGCTCTGGATCGGTGACGTCGGTCAGAACGCCTGGGAGGAGATCGACGTCGTCGATCCCGGCACCGGCGGAGGGACCCACTTCGGCTGGAAGACGATGGAGGGGTTCCACTGCTACACGCCGCGCTCGGGCTGCGAGACCGCCGGCCTGACGCTTCCGGTGCACGCCTACAGCCATCGCGACGGCTGCTCGGTGACCGGCGGCTACGTCTACCGCGGTGCTGCGATCCCCGCCCTCGCCGGCGCCTACCTCTTCGGCGACTACTGCAACGGCCGGATCTGGACGCTCCGGCGCGACGGCAACGGCCGCGCGCGGACCGAGCTGCGGCTCGAGAGCGGCGTCGCGATCTCCTCGTTCGGCGAGGATGCCGACGGCGAGCTCTATCTCTGTGATCACGGCGGCGGCCGCATCCTGCGTCTCGTCGCCGGCTGATCGGAGCGCTTCCCCATTTGCGGAGCCGTTTGCGGATCACCGGAGCTCGCGAGCCGCTGCGACGGCCGTTCTCCGGGCACGACTCTTGGAACGGAGAGGGTCCAGGTAGCGGCATTCCGTCGCGCCTTCCGCTGCGAGGAGACTCCATGCACCCCGTGACCAACCTTACGCCCCGCGTCGATCGACGGCGATCCCCGGCGGCTGCCGCCGTCGCACTGACCCTCTTGCTCGTCGCCCAGCTCGCGGTTGCGGCCGCGCCGTCGTCCGCCCTTCCGGACCAGGAGCTCGCCTCCCGGGTCCGCGCCCGCGTCGCCGAACTCGCGGCGAAGGACGAGTTCTCCGGGGTCGTGCTCGTCGCCCGGGAGGGGCGTCCGGTCGTCGAGGTCGCCGTCGGGATGGCGAACCGCAGCACCGGAACACCCGTGACCCCCGATACCCGGTTCAACGTCGGCTCGATCACCAAGCTGATGACCCGCATCATCATCCAGAAGCTGGCCCGCGAAGGGCGGCTCGCTCTCGACGAACCGTTCGGAAGAGTCCTCCCCGACTACCCGGATCGCGAGATCGCGGCGCGGGTCACCCCCCGCCAGCTCCTCGAGATGAGCTCTGGGCTCGGCGACTTCTTCGGCGACGCCTTCGAGAGCGCCGCGAAGGACCGGATCCGCGAGCTGGCCGACTACCTGCCGTTCTTCGCCGGTCGGCCGCTCGAGTTCGAGCCCGGGACCGATCGTCGCTACTCGAACGCCGGGTTCATCGTGCTCGGACTGATGATCGAGAAGATCTACGGCGAGCCGTACCGCGACGTCGTCCAGCGCGAGGTGTTCGACGTCGCCGGCATGCGCGATTCGGCCTTCCTGGCGAGCGACGAGATCGCGCCGCGCGTGGCGACCGGCTACACGCGCGACGGCTGGATGCGCGGCGGAGAGGTGCCGCTCGGTCCGCTGCGCTCGAACGTCACGATCCTCCCCGGACGCGGCAGCTCGGCCGGCGGCAGCTACTCGACGGCGCGGGATCTCGTGGCCCTCGACCGAGCGATCGCCACCGGCCGCTTCCTGCCCCCGGGGACGCCGCCTCCACCTCCCGGAGCGAACGGGGTCGCCGGCGGGACGAACGGCGCCAACGCCGCGCTCGAATCCGACAGCGGCCGCGGCTGGACGATCGTCGTCCTCGCCAACCTCGATCCGCCGGCCGCCGAGAGCCTCACGCGCGAGATCGCCGTCTGGTGCGGATTCCCCTCCAACGAGGAGAGACCGCAACGGCGGTAGACTGGTCGCCGATTCGCGAGGGGTGTCCGCCCCCGGAGCCGTGCGGGTTCCGGAGCGGGCTGAGATGAGACCCTTGGAACCTGAACCGGTTCAGACCGGCGGAGGGACCGCGAGATGAGCACCGTTCCCGTCAACAGCTTCGGAGTCGCCCTGCCCCGCGCCGCCTGGATGGCGCGCCGGGCGGCCGACTCCACCCCGACGCAGCTCGCCTATGCGCGACGCGGCGTCGTCACCGAAGAGATGGAGTGGATCGCCCGCACCGAGCGGGTCGAACCGACGTTCGTCCGCGACGAGGTCGCGCGCGGCCGCGCCATCATTCCGGCCAACATCCGTCACCTCGAGCTCGAGCCGATGATCGTCGGCAAGCGCTTCAAGACCAAGATCAACGCCAACATCGGCAACTCGGCGGTTTCGTCCGGGATCGAGGAGGAGGTCGAGAAGCTCACCTGGGCGGTGAAGTGGGGCGCCGACACGGTGATGGATCTCTCCACCGGCAGGAACATCCACGCCACCCGGGAGGCGATCGTCCGTCACTCGACGGTGCCGATCGGCACCGTGCCGATCTACCAGGCGCTCGAGAAGGTCAAGGGGAAGGTCGAAGAGCTCACCATCGGGATCTACATGGAGACGCTGCGCGAGCAGTGCGAGCAGGGCGTCGACTACTTCACGATCCACGCCGGTGTGCGACTGAAGTACATCCCGCTGACGGCGAAGCGCCTGACCGGCATCGTCTCGCGCGGCGGTTCGATCCTCGCCAAGTGGTGCCTCGCCCACCATCAGGAGAATTTCCTCTACACCCACTTCGAGGAGATCTGCGACCTGATGCGGCAGTACGACGTCTCGTTCTCGCTCGGCGACGGCCTGCGTCCGGGTTCGATCGCCGATGCCAACGACGCGGCGCAGTTCGCCGAGCTCGACACCCTGGGAGAACTGACCGAAGTCGCCTGGAAGCACGACTGCCAGGTGATGATCGAGGGTCCCGGCCACGTGCCGATGCATCTCGTGAAGGAGAACGTCGACCGCCAGCAGCGGATCTGCAAGGAGGCGCCGTTCTACACGCTGGGCCCCCTCGTGACCGACATCGCCCCGGGCTACGACCACATCACGAGCGCCATCGGCGCGGCGATGATCGCCTGGCACGGCACCGCGCTCCTCTGCTACGTCACGCCGAAGGAGCATCTCGGGCTGCCGAACAAGGAAGACGTCAAGCAGGGCTGCATCGCCTACAAGATCGCCGCCCATGCAGCCGACCTCGCGAAGGGCTTGCCCGGTGCGCAGGAGCGCGACGACGCCCTGTCGAAGGCGCGCTTCGAGTTCCGCTGGCAGGATCAGTTCGACCTCTCGCTCGATCCCGAAACGGCGCAGGCGTTCCACGACGAGACGCTGCCGCAGGAGGGGGCGAAGACCGCCCACTTCTGCTCGATGTGCGGACCGCACTTCTGCTCGATGGAGCTAACCCAGCAGCTGCGCGAGGACGCCGCGATGCAGGGGGTGACCGCCGAAGGGCTCGTCGAAGCCGGTCTCGCCGCGAAAGCGGACGAGTTCCGCCGGATGTCCGTCGAGGAACGCGCCGGCACCCTCGTGCGGATCGGCGGAGCCAAGGACTGACGACGTAACTTCCGGACCCGTCGCGGATCCTGTAATCCGAGATGGGTACGAACCGCCCCGAGAGCCAGAACACGACCGCCGCCCGGCCCCTCGCCGCGCGCGACGCGGGCGGGCTCGTCGACTTCGCGTCGCTCTGGGACGAGCACGCCCCCGACGTCCACCGCTTCGCGCTCTTCCTCACGGCCGATCCCACGCTCGCCGACGACCTGACGTCGGAAACCTTCGTCCGCGCCTGGGGCGCCCGGGAACGGGTCGACCTCGCGACCGTCCGCGCCTACCTGCTCGCGATCACCCGGAATCTCTTCCGCCACGAGCTCCGCCGTGCGCGCCGTCGCGAGGTTCCGCTCGGCGCCGGCGACGAGATGCCCGCGTCCGGTGCCTCGCCCGAGCGAGCGGCGGTCGTTCGCGACGAGCTGGAACGCGTCCTCCGGGCTCTCCAGGAGCTCCCGGAAAGCGACCGCGAAGCCCTGCTGCTCCGGGCGGAAGGCGGCCTCGCCTACGACGAGATCGCCCGCACGCTCGGCCTCTCCCTCTCTGCCGTCAAAGTGAAGATCCACCGTGCGCGGCTGCGCCTCGCCGCCGCCAGATCGTGAAAGGAGAACCCATGAACTTCCATGCCGACGTCGTCCGCGATCTCGTACCGCTCGTCCTCGCCGGCGAAGCCAGTGCCGCCTCGCGTGAGCTCGTCGAACGCGCGCTCGCTTCGGACCCCGAGCTCGCGCGCCTCGTCGCGCGCGGAACCGCCGACGGCTCGCTCACGTCCGCACCGCCTCCGGCCCCGGCGCCCGAGAGCGCCAAGCGCGCCTTCGACGCCACCCGGCGCCTCCTCCGTCTTCGCGGCTGGCTGCTCGGAGCCGGAATCTTCACCTCGCTGCTGCCGTTCTCGGTCGCCGGCGGCGAGAGCGGGATCCGCTTCTTCCTCCTCCGCGACGCTCCTTTCGTGGCGCTCGCGGCGGCGACCCTCGCCGTCGCGAGCTGGACGGCATTCGCGGCGGTCACCCGCCGTCTGCGCGTCACGGGTCTCTGAGAGGCCCGCACAGGGAGCCGGCGACTCTCCCGCCGAGGCGGGCGAGATCGCGTCGCAGCGCGCGGGCGAGGGCCCGGAAGGCGAAGCTCGCGGGCTTCCCGCCGGCGAACGCAGCGAGCGTCGCCCAGAGCACGCCGACACCGATCCGCGGCGTGTCGGAGATCAGCCAGACCGGCTCCCAGGCGACCGGACCGAGCTTCGCCTTGAACGACTCGAGGCCGCGGAAGTTGTAGAAGCGGCGCCCGTGGACTCCGGCCCAGGCGATCCAGGGGCGGAGCCAGCCGGGCGCGGCTTCGCCATCGTCCGGCGCTCCGAGCTCCGAGAGCGGCGCCAGACCGAGTGTGATGCGGTCGGCTTCGGTGACCAGGGCGCGGAACGCTGCGTCGATCATCAGCTCCGCGACCCCGTTGGGCGCTGCCGATCCGCGCACGATCTGTTCGATCAGCACCCAGCGCCGCAGCGGAACCGGACTCGAGACGAGGAAGCCCACCGCGATCCCCTCGCGCTCGGCGACGAAGACCCGCCGGTCGGCGAGGCGGTCGAGCGTCCAGGGCGTCGTCAGGAAGAGCAGCGGCGGCAGCCCGCGCCGCTCCAGCCACTCCTCCAGGCAGCGCCGGAGCGCCGGATCGTTCGCCGCCCGTGCCGCCGGCCATTCGCGGACGACGACCGCCTTGTTCCGCGCACGGTGGAGCTGTGCGCGCAGCGAGGCGTGGCCGGCGAGCGCCGCGTCCCAGATCCGCGGATCGTAGACCGGCTGCGCGCCGAGCCGGACCCGCGAGCGTCCGGGCGAACCGGCGAACAGCTGCTCGAGCCGCTCCTCGGCGGCGAAGTAGGCGACGCGGGCGCCGCGATGTCGCGCCGCCGTCTCGAACTCGGCGACCCGTCGGGAGAACCGTTCGATCGGCGCCACCGGCGCCCCGGCGACGATCCACCAGTTCCGGTAAGGGACGTATCCCGCGACGGCATCCACTTCCTCCGAGATCCAGTACTCGAGCCCCGGATTGAGCAGCTGGAAGACCGTGCTGTTCCAGCCGTGGGCCAGCACGATCTCGCGCACGCTCTCGAGGCGCGCCGCCGCGCTCTTCCGTCGCTCCTCCGTCGTCACCCGCCCATTCTGGCGCGAACGCCGCGTCTCCTCACCCGCCGGCGGCCGCATCAGCCGGACCGTGCACGACTCCGGGCTAGAATGTCCGTCCGGGCGCCGCGGCGGGATCTCCGCCGAGCCGGCCTCCGATCCGAACCAGGAGCCCCCATGTCCCAGTCCGAGGAGAAGCCCGGCGGCAACGACTTCGCCGCGCTTCTCGAAGCGTTCGAAAAGAAGCAGAGCGACGGCGACCGCACCGCACCCCGGGTCGGAGACCGGTTGACGGCGACGATCGTCGGCTTCGGCGAGGAGTCGGCTTTCGTCGACCTCGGCCGCAAGGCCGAGGGGATCGTTCCGCTGGTGCAGCTGGTCGACGACGAGGGGAAGCGCACGGTCGAGATCGGCGACTCCGTCGAAGGGGTGGTCGCGTCGATCCAGGACGACGTCGTGCTCCTCAAGGTCCGCGCCGGCCGCGGCCCGGCGGCGCCCGAGGAGCTCCGCCAGGCCCACGCCCACGGTCTCCCGGTGGACGGCACGGTCCAGGCAGTCGTCAAGGGCGGCGTCGAGGTGATGGTCTCGGGGCTGCGCGCCTTCTGCCCGGTGTCCCAGCTCGACCTGCGCTACGTCGAAGACCCGGCCGCGTTCGTCGGTCAGCGTCTCACCTTCCGGATCACCCGCTTCGAAGAGGGTCGCGGGCGGCCCAATCTCGTCCTCTCGCGACGCGTCCTGCTCGAGGAGGAGGCGAAGGCCCGGGCGGAGGCGGCGCGGGCCCGGATCGAAGTCGGCAAGGTCGTGCGCGGCACGGTGACCTCGCTCGCCACCTACGGCGCCTTCGTCGATCTCGGCGGCATCGAGGGTCTCCTCCACATCTCCGAGCTCGGCTACGGCCGCGTCGAGCATCCGCAGGACGTGCTCTCCGTCGGCCAGGAGGTCGAAGTCCTGGTCAAGACGATCGCCCCACCCGATGCCCGCGGACGCGAACGGATCTCGCTCTCGCGGCGTGCGCTGTCGAAGGATCCGTGGACCGAGGAGGCGAAGCGCCTGACGCCCGGCTCGCGCCACACCGGCCGCGTCGCCCGGCTCGAGCCGTTCGGCGCCTTCGTCGAGCTGGCGCCCGGCGTCGACGGTCTGCTCCACATCTCCGAGCTCGCCGAGCTCGGCAAGCACGAGATCCGCCACCCGCGCGACGTCCTCGAGGCCGGGCAGGAGCTCGAGGTCACGGTGCTCAGCGTCGCTCCCGAAACGCGCCGGATCGCGCTCGCTCTCGTCCGCCCCGGCACCGACGCCGAGAGCGACGCGGCCCGGAACATGGGCGCCTCGGGGGGCGGCTCGTTCGGAGCGCTGGGCGACTTCCTGGCCTCGTCGTCACGGGGCCAGAAAAAGGGATAGGCGAGACCTCTCAGGGGCAGGGACCGGCGCCGGCGCTGGAACTCCACGCGCAGACACCGGCGGTTTCGAAGCTGTCTTCGAAGATCGCCTGGCGCACCCGCTGGGCGAAGACGTCGTCGCCGGGCGCCACCTGGAAGGAGCTGGTCCAGGTGACGACGAATTCGCCGGCCGCAGTCGCCGCGACCGCCGGTCTGGATTGGGAACTCGTGGTGTAGGTGTTGACCCGGAACTCCGCCCCCGCCGGCGCCCCCGTGGCGTTCAGTCGGCGGGCGAGGATTCCGGCATTGTCGGAGTCGTTCCCCTGCCAGGTGACGAGAAAGCCGCCGGCACCGTCGCTCGCGACCGCCGGATCCGTCTGATCGCCGATCGTGTCCACGTGGATCCGGACTTCGTTCCCGGTGGCCGCCCCATCGGCGTCGAAGTGCCGTCCGTACACGCCCTCTCCCGAGCCGTCCTGCCCGGCGCTGGTCCAGACCACGACGAAGTCGCCGCCCGCGCCGCACGCGACGGACGGCGCGGTCTGCTCCCCCGTCGTGAACTGATTGACCGGAATCTCCGGGCCGTAGGGCAGGCCGAGTGAATCGATCTGCCGCGCGAAGACGCCGTGTCCGTCGCCGTCCTGGCCGTCGCTCGACCAGGCGACGACGAAGTTGCCCGCGGCATCGGCGGCGATGGCAGGACGCCACTGCTGGCCGGCCGTGGTGCTGTTCACGCGCTCCTCGTCTCCGATCGGGACGCCCGCCGCACTGTAACGCTGGGTATAGACACCTTCCGCCGAACCGTCCTGGCCGACGCTCCACCAAACGGCGGCGAACTCTCCGCCGGGCTCCGCCGCGACGCTCACTCCCTTCTGGTCCGCCGTCGTGTAGGTGTTGACGTGGAACTCGTCACCCTGGGGCACGCCCGAGGCGTCGAATCGCTGCGCGTAGACGCCCGAGCCGAGCGCCGGGCCTTCCTGCAGATAGCTCGTCCAGGCGACGACGAAGGCGCCCGAGGCGTCGCCGGCCACCGCCGGGATCTCCTGCAGGAGCGTCGTGTACGTGTTGACCGGAAACTCGTCGCCGTCGGGAACGCCAGAAGCGTCGAAGCGTTGCCCGTAGATGCCGTTCGCGTCCCCGTCACCCTGACCCATCCAGACGATGACGAACCCCTCGTTGCCGGCCGGCGCGGCGGCCGACCACCACTGCGAATCCGTCGTGTAGCTGTTGACCGGTATCTCCCCGCCGAGCAGCTGCCCCGTGGCGACCCGGGGCGCGGCAACCGCCAGGAGCAGCGTGACGAGGGCGCGGACCGTTGCTCCCGGAGCGCGCCGATCCAGCCGCCTCGTTTCGCGATTCGCGCCTAGAGTGACCATGAGGAGGTGTCGCCGGATTCGAAGGAGTCGAAGAAGAGAATCCCGGCCTCGTAGGCGCCGATATCGCACGCGGCGCCGAAGATCCGGGGAGCACCCCGCTGATCCGACGGAATCGCGCCGTTCTGGTCGATGCATCCGAGCACCGGATCTCCCGCGTCGAGCGCGCTCGAGCCCGGGAGGATCGCGTGGGTCCGCGTCGATCCGCCGTTGTTCGCCAAGGGGCCGAGCGAAGAGAACGGCGTAAAGTACCCCCAGGAACCGGACCCGATGTTGATGGTGCAGCCGTCAGCGGTACCCACCAGGTTTCTGCCATAGGACCCGATCGCGCCGGAGCAGTCTTCGTAGACCGGCGCTCCGTGCAGGTGGTTGACCGCGATCAGCGAATTCCGGATGCTGAAGACCGATCCAGGGGCCACGTAGGCGCCACCTCCCGACCCCACGAAATTTCCATCTTCATCCGCGCCGTTGAGGACGATGCTGACGTTGTAGAGGTTGGCCGATCCGACGTTCGAGACGTACAACACACCACCCGCGTTGCGGTTCGTCGAGTTCCCGCTGATCGTGCTGTTCGTCGCGGTCAGGGACTCCTGATAGACGGCGAGACCGCCGCCGTCACGCCAGGCGAAGTTGCCGTGAATCGTGCTTCGCGCGAGGCGCACCTCACCGAGGTTGGAGAGGATCCCGCCACCATCGCCGCCCGTGGTGATGTTCCCGTCCACGATCGAATCCACCAGCGAGAGGAACTCGAAGTTGTAGATGCCGCCACCGTTGAACGCCTCGTTCTGCGTGATCCGACAGGCGTAGAGGCTCAGGAATCCGCCGTTACGAATGCCTCCGCCTTCGACCTCGTCCGTCCCGCCGGTGATGGTGAGCCGAGAGAGCGAGGCCTCGCGGCCCGGCGCGATGTCCAGGATCCGGTACTGCTGGTTGGCACTGAGGATCGTGGTCGTCGCGCCCGCGCCGACGATCGAGATCACCGTGCCGCCCAGGGGCGCCGTCGTCAGGTTGAGATCTCCGCTGTCCGGGCCGTTGGCGCCCACGATCGGCCGGGTCAGCGTGTACGTGCCCGCCGGCAGGAGGATCGTCACCCCCGGGCCGGTCACCAGATTCGCCTGCATCGTCGCCGCACGCAGCGTGCAGGTGCCCGCCGCCGTGTGACAGGCGCCGTCGAGCAGGTCGTCGTCGATCTGGTCGAGGGTGCTGTCGACCTGGTAGGTCACCTGCGCCGCCGCCCCGGCGACGTGCGTCGCCCCGGCCAGCGCCAGGCCGACCAGGATGCGACGGAACTCTCCGCGGTTCGGGCTCATGCACTGTAGAACCGGAAGTCGCGTCGAATCCGGCCAGGCTCGTTGCAGGTAGGATCGCAGAGTGCGGGAAGAAAGTTCCCAGGAGGCGCAGGAACCGGTCGCGGTCCGCGCCCTGGCCGACGAGCTGGTCCCGATCTTCTACAGCGAGCTGAAGCGGCTGGCGCACCGCTCCCGTGTCCGCTTCGGACGCGACGCGACCCTCGAGACCACCGCCCTCGTCCACGAGGCGTATCTCAAGCTGCGCAGCGCCAAGGGCTGGAACGACGACGCCCACTTCCTGCGTGCCGCGGCGCTCGCCATGCGCCATGCGCTCGTCACACATGCCGAGGCCCGTCTCGCCAGGAAACGCGGTGCCGGGGTCGCCCACCTCGCCTGGAACGAGGACCTCGACGCAGTCGCGACCGAGGACGAATCCCTGCTGGCTCTGAACGAAGCGCTGGACCGGCTGGCAGCGCAGTCCCGGCGCCTTGCTGCAGTCGTCGAATGTCGCTTCTTCGCCGGCTACGACGAGGCCGAAACCGGCCGGGCCCTGGCGCTCTCCGAGCGCTCGGTGCGTCGCGACTGGGCCCTAGCTCGAGCCTGGCTGCACCGCGAGCTCGGCGCGGCGGGCTAGAGAAGCCTTCGCGCGAGCGACCTCCGGACTCGCATCGCCGAGCTCGGACCGGAGCGCCGGCAGGGCACGCTCGAGCAGCTCCCGGCCGCCGAGATCGCCGGTCGCGAGCCGCGCTTCGGCGAGGCGCTCGCGCGCCAGGGCAAGGTCGACGCTCCCCTCCCAGAGGAGCCGTTCGCGGAGCGCGACCGCCTCGCCGAGCGGTGCCACTGCCTCCCGGGCGCGGCCCGTCACGAGTCGGGCATCCCCGAGCGCGAACTTCGCGTGCGCCACCCAGCTCTCCCCCTGCCTTCCCGCCTGGGCGAAGGCAGCGGCCAGCGCTTCGAGCTCCGATTCCGCCGCCGCGCGTCCTTCCGCCAGATCGACTCGCGCCAGGGCCAGTCGAGCGCGCAGCGTCAGCAGGTGCTGATCGCCGTATTGGTCGCGCGAGCGCGAGAGCGTCTCGAGCAGATGGCGACGTGCCTCGGAACGGTCGTCCGTGGCGAGCAGGGCGTCGCTCAGGAAGATCCGGTCCTGGAGCGTCAACGGGCTCGACGGTCCGGTGAAGCGCTCGGCCATCGTCACGGCTTCCCGCAGCTTCGGCAGCGCGTCGGCGGCACGATCGAGTGTCGTTTCCGCCGCACCCCAGAGCCCCATCGCCGCCGCCACCGCAGCCGAATCTCCGGCCTGGGCCCGTTGCCCGCGACAGGCGCGCGCCAGAATCGCTTCGGCTTCCCTCGTGCGACCGACCCGGAAGGCGAGGGTGCCGGTGTTCCCCAGCATGATGAGCGCGTCCAGCTCTTCGCCCCGCCCGAGGCGCTCGTGAATGGCGAGTGACTCGCGGTAGGCGGCCAGCGCGTCGTCGTATCGCCCCGCCGCCGTCAGGGTGATGGCGAGCGAGTTGTACAGATTGGCGGTCTCGCGATGGTCGCGCCCGGAGAGCGCGATCCGCTCCGGGATCGCCGCCTCGTACGTCGCGATCGAACCGGCGAGATCGCCCTGGGACCGCTGCAAGAGTCCGCGCACGAAACGACCCTCGAGCCGCGGCTCGCGGTAACGCTCCGGATCGCGCGCCCAGATCTCGTCGGCCGCCGTGAGGAGCTCTGCGGCCCGCTCGGGGTTGCCGCGGGCGAGCTCGAGCTGGGCGAGCTTCTGCCGAGCCACCCCGACGGCGCGCGGGTCCGCTTCCGCTCCCGCCTTGGCGAGAAAGCCCTCGAGCAGCGGAACCTGCCCTTCGACGTCCTGCAGCGCACCGTAGAGGTCGGCCAGTGTCTCGACCACATGTCCGCTGAGCACCGGATCGGCGGCATAGCTCTCGAGAACCCGCGCGGCGCTGCGATCGAGCAGTGCCTTGGCGCTCAGCGGACCCTCCGCTGCACCGGGATCGGTCGCAGGTGCGAGGGAGTCGCGGAACAGGCCGACCAGGTGATAGCGCAGCGCCTCCTCGCGGTCGGCGGCGAGACGCGCCGCATCGCGTTCCAGCGCCGCGCGTCGCGCCTGCCACGCGAAAGCGACGAGCCCTCCCGCCAGCGCCAGGATGAGCGCTACCGTTCCCGCCACGGCAACGCGGTTCCGCTTCAGGAATCGGCCGAGAACATAGCCGCGGCCGGGTTCGCGGGCGGCCACGGGCTCTTCGCGCAGATGCCGATCGAGGTCGGCGGAGAGCGCCGCAGCCGACGCATAACGCTCGACCGGGTCGCGCCGAAGGCAGCAGGCCACGATCGCATCGAGATCGCCGACGAGATCGCGAGACCGGACCGGTGGCGCCTCTCCCCGGCTCTCGCGCGCCGCCGCGACCCGGCTCGGTCGAGGCGGCGGCGCCTCGAGCAGGAGCTTGACGGCACCGGCGAGCGGCAGGTGGGCGCTGCGAAAGGGGCGTTCCCCGGTCAGCAGCTCGAAGAGCACCACGCCGAGGCCGTAGACGTCGGTCGCCGTCGTCACCGGTCCGCCGGTCAGCTGCTCGGGAGCGGCGTAGTCCGGCGTGAGCGGCGCGCGCGTTTCGTCCCCGACCCCCTCGCCCCTCGCACCGTCGAGCAGCTTGGCGATCCCGAAATCGAGCAGTTTCACCCGCGACTCGGCGTCGACGAAGATGTTCCCCGGCTTCAGGTCACGATGGACGATCAGATTGCGATGGGCGTAGTCGACGACATCGCAGACCTGACGGAGAAGTCCGAGCCGCTCCACCGGACCGAGTCCGGCGCGGCGGGCGTACTCCGTGATCGGCAGACCGTCGACGAATTCGAGGACGGCGTACGGCAACCCTTCCTCGGAGAGCCCGCCATCCAGAAGCCGGGCGATCCCCGGATGCTCGAGACGAGCGAGCAGCTGGCGCTCGGCATGGAACCGGTCGAGCTCCGCACCGGCATCCACCCGGAGCAGTTTGAGAGCCGCGCGCTGCGTGAAGCTGCCGTCGACCCGTTCGGCGGCGTACACCTCTCCGCTCCCGCCGCGACCGAGAAGCGGCCCGACTCGCCACGGCCCGAGTCGACTGCCCGGCGCGAGACGCCCCGCGTCCGACGTCTCTCCTCCGGGCGACGGAGCGGGCCGATCGAGGGTCCCGTCCGGCACCGCGTGGGCGGCGAGCAGCGACTCGACTTCGCGCCGTACCTCCTCGTCGCTGTTCGTCCGCCGCCGCAGCCACTCGGCGCGACGCTCGATCGGCAACTCGAGTGCACCGGCGAACAGCTCTTCGATCCGACTCCACCGATCCTCGTCCATGGCTCGGTCTCCGGTTTCCGGCAGGCGAAGTATCCGCCAGATCCGGTCCTCCCGGACCCCGGCGACCTCCGATTCGGGATGCGACAAGATGGGCGCTGAGATCCGGAACTTCCGCCAGGAGAGTCGACCATGCGCAGATCGTCCGCCGCACTGCCTGCCGCCGTCCTCGTCGCCTTCGTCGGCTCCTTTCAGCTCGCCCCGCGCGCCGACCGGGATCCGTTCGCCGCCACCTTCTCGATCGTCGGCTACGACGAGGCGACCGGCGACCTCGGCGTCGCCGTGCAGTCGAAGTTCCCCAACGTCCGCGCGGTCGTCCCCTGGGCGAAAGCCGGGGTCGGCGCCGTGGCGACGCAGAGCTTCGCCGAGCTCGACTACGGGATCCGGGGCCTCGAGCTCCTCGAGCGCGGCGCGACGGCGGCCGAGGCGCTCGAGATCGTCCAGCGCGGCGACCCGGATCGCGAACAGCGGCAGGTCGGCATCGTCGACGCGCACGGCAACGTTGCCACCTACACCGGCACGGAGTGCTTCCCCTGGGCCGGCGGACGGACCGGCAGGGGGTATTCGGTGCAGGGCAACATCCTCGTCGGCCAGGCGACCGTCGATGCCATGGCGGTCGCCTTCGAAGCGGCGCCGGGCGAGCTCGCCGAACGCCTCCTCGCGGCGCTCGTCGCCGGCGGCAAGGCCGGCGGCGACCGTCGTGGCGAGCAGAGCGCGGCGCTCCTCGTCGTCCGCCGCGGCGCCGGCTACGACGGCCAGGACAACTTCGTCGATCTCTCGGTCTACGACCATCCGACCCCGATCGCCGAGCTCGTCCGGCTCGAGAGGCTCAATCGCCTCCACTTCCGCGGCTCGAAGACGGAGAACCTGATTGCGGTGACACCGGAGATCGCCCGCGAGCTGCAGAACATCTGGGCGAAGCGCGGATTCTGGAGCGGACCGGTCGACGGCCGGATCGATGCCGCGTTCCAGAAGACGCTCACCGACTTCATGGGCTGGGAGAACTACGACACGCGGATCGAACCGGTGCAGAGGATCGATCTCGCCCGGGGCGAGACGCTGGTCATCGACCGCGAGGTCCTCGACGACATCCGCCGGGTCTTCCGCACCGGGGCCTGGAAGATGCGCACTGCCGATCCGCGCTGACCGGAAACCGGGGACCTTGGCCGGGCAGGCGGCGCTCGCTCCCTTCGCATCCGGCTTTCTCGCCTATCCTTGCCGGGTGCGATGCCGTCGAACCGGTAGCCTCTGCCTGGCCTTCTGGACAGCGATCCTGTTCGGGGGGTGTCATCCGCGACCGCACAGCGTGGCGACGACGCCGCCTCCGGCACCACTCCTGGTCGCCGTCTCGCTCGACGGCTTCCGCTGGGACTACCCGGAGCTCCACGGAGCACCAAACCTCCTGGCGCTCGCCGGCGAAGGTATCCGTGCCGCCTCGCTGGTGCCGCAGTTTCCGTCGAAGACCTATCCCAACCACTACTCGATCGTCACCGGACTCCGCCCCGAGCATCACGGCATCGTCGCCAACACGATGCAGGATCCGCTCTTCGGCGCGCGGTTCTCGCTCGCCGATCGCGCGGCCGTCGAGGACGGGCGCTGGTGGGAAGGGGAGCCGATCTGGGTCACCGCGGAGCGGGCGGGGCTCCGCACGGCCTCGTCGTTCTGGCCCGGCAGCGAGGCCGAGATCGCCGGCGTCCGGCCGTCGCTCTGGAAACGCTACGACGATTCGGTAGCCGACGAAGTGCGGGCCGACGAGGCGCTCTCCTGGCTCGACCTGCCCGCCGCGAAGCGGCCCCGGCTCCTGCTCTTCTACCTCGCCGAACCGGACCGCTCGGGACATCGCTTCGGCCCGCGTTCCGACGAGACGGCTGCCGCCGTGCACCATGCCGACGCCATCGTCGGCCGGCTCCGCGCCGGCGTCGAAGCCCGCGGACTCGGCCCGTCCACCGACTGGGTCGTCGTCTCCGACCACGGCATGGCCGCGGTCGATCCCGATCGGACGATCGTGCTCGAGGAGTGGATCGACCTCGCCGAGGTGGAGATGGTCGACCTCAACATCGTCGGTACGCTCCGGCCGCGGACCGGGACGGAGGACGATCTCGTGCGCCGGCTCTCCCGGGCGGGTCCGCACCTCCACGCCGCCCGCCGGGAGGATCTGCCTGCGCGATTCCACTACCGCGACCACCGCCGCATCCCGCCGGTCGTCGTCTGGGTCGATCCCGGCTGGACGCTCGTCGCCACTCGCGACGAGCGGGACCGGCGGCGCCAAGACCCTCAGCTCGGCGCCCACGGCTACGACCCGGCCGAGCCCGCCATGCACGGCATCTTCGTCGCCGCCGGCCCCTCCTTCCGGCGCGGCGTCGATCTGCCAGCGGTCGAGAACTTGGATCTCTACGACATCTTCTGTTGGGTCCTCTCGCTCCCGGCAGCGGCCAACGACGGCAGCGTGGCGACCGCCCGCGCGATCCTGAAGCGAGCTGCTGCCAACCCGGACCTCCGGCACCGGTAACTTTCCCCGCGATCGCGGATCCTCGGAGCGGTGTCGCTCGGCATCGCGGCACTCACCCGGGTCCGCTTCTTCGCCCTCTCGCGTCGCCTTCGCGTTCCGGGACTCTGGACGATGCCGCCGTAGAATGGGCCTCTGAACGCTGCCACGCTGCTCCGCCGTCTGACGGACACTCGCCTGGTCTACGGGCCCGGGGCGGCAACGCGCAAGCTCGCGCTGCTCGCCGCGCTGCGCGACGCTCGTTTGCCCGACGCGGAATCTCTCTTCGCCTTCCACGAGCATCTCCTCTTCCTGCGTGCCTATCCCGACGACCGGCGCGTCCTCGCGCGATCCGAACGGCTCCTGCGCGCATTCGCGCGACGCCCCGATCTGCTTCGTTTCAGGGACGAACTGATGGACAGCGGGATCGCCGGAACGACCACTCGCTATCCGTTCTTCTATCCGACGGCACGCTGGCTGGCGCAGCGCTTTCCGCGCCAGCTGACGATTGACTGGGACGACTTCTCCGCCGCGGACGAGCAAGGGGTGGGGCGACTCCTGATCGAAGTCCTGCCGCCGGACGAGTCTGCCCCTCTGCGCGCCGGTGCGACCTCGCCGAGCGCCTACCTCGCAGCCGCCTCTCCGAGTCGCACGGCGGCCGTGGCGCTTCTCGAACGGGTCGCCGCCAGCGCCGGCGACGACTTCCTGCGGGAAACGCTGCACGACCGCGCGGCGCCCTGGTATCGCCTGCGGCCGGGCGGCGGCGTCCCGAGCCGCACAGTTGCGAGGGCGAGCGGGGCGCCGGCGATCTTTCGTACCTCACCGCCCCGGCGATCGCGCCCGGATCTCGCGGCCGAGCTTCTCGTACCACCGGTCCGAATCCGCGAGGTCCGCGGCGCGGCCGCCGTCGGACTCGTCACCCTGGCGCGCGAAGCGATGATCGTTCGCGCCCGGGATCTCGACTGTTTCGCCTATGCTGATCGACGAGACGTCCGTCGGATCGAGCTCGAAGACGGACTCGTGCTCGTTGCCTTCGGTTCCCTCCCCGAGCGGCGCCTCCTGCTCTCCAGCGCCTACGGACTGCTCTCCCTTCGCAACGGCGTGCCCGTCGGCTACACCCAGCTCGACGGGTTCCTGGGCACCGCGCTGGTCCACTTCAACACCTTCGAGACCTTCCGCGGCGCCGACGCCGCCTGGGTGTTCGCGCGAACGCTGGCCGCGGCGCGGTCTCTCTTCGGGTGCAGCGCCTTCGCGATCGAGCCCTATCAGCTCGGGCACGGGAACGACGAAGCGCTCGATTCGGGAGCGTGGTGGTTCTACCGCAAGCTCGGCTTCGTGCCACGCGATCCATCCACCCGCCGCCTGGCCCGCCGCGAAGAGCGCAGGATGGCGCAGCGTCCAAGCCATCACAGCTCCCGCGCCACCCTTGCCCGGCTCGCGCAACACCATCTCTACTGGGAGCCGAGCGGAGAATCCGCTGTCCTTCCTCCGCACGCGGCGGCATCCCGTGCGATCAACCGGCAGATAGCTTCCCGTTCCGAAGAGATCGGGAGCGCCCGGCGACGGATCGCTGCCGAGGTCGGGGAGCTGCTCGGCGTTCTACCCACCAGCCGCATGTCGCCGGCGGAGCGCTACTGGCTCGCTCGCTGGGCACCGTTTCTCCTCTCCCTCCCCGGGTTCCGCGCCTGGAGCCCGGGCGAGCGGCGCGCACTCGCCGCGATCCTGCGCACCAAGGCGGGACGACGGGAGTCGGATCTGCCGGCCCTCGCGCGACGACATCCCCGCTTCCGTGACGCGCTCTGTTCGCTGGCGGCACGCGAGCCGGCGTCCGACTCGTAGACTCCCCGGATGCTGATCTACGGAGCCAACGGCTACACCGGAGAGCTCGTGGTCGCCGAGGCGCTGCGCCGCGGAATGCGACCGATCCTTGCGGGACGGAACGCCGCGGCGCTCGAGCGGCTCGCGGAACGACATGGCCTGCCGTTCCGCGCGTTCTCCCTCGACGAGCCGCGCACCGTCGCCAGCGCCGTCCGGGGCGCCGGCGCCGTCCTCCACTGCGCCGGCCCGTTCGTCCACACCAGCCGTGCGATGGTCGACGCCTGCCTCGCCACCGGTGTCCACTACCTCGACATCACCGGCGAGATCGCCGTCTTCGAAGCGATCCTCGCCCGCGGGAAGGAGGCGCGGAGCGCCGGCGTCGTGCTGCTGCCGGGGGTCGGCTTCGACGTCGTGCCGACCGACTGCCTGGCGTTGCGGCTCAAGGAGCGCCTCCCCGACGCCACTCACCTCGAGCTCGCCTTCGTCGCCGACGGCGGCCGGATGAGCCGCGGCACGCAGCGGACCCGCATCGCTTCGCTCCCGCTGGCCGGCGCCGAACGGGTGAACGGCGAGATCCGGCCGACCGGGCTCGCCGAACGGACCCGGGAGATCGATCTTCCTGCCGGTCGCCGCCTGGTCGTGTCGATCCCCTGGGGCGACGTCGCAACCGCCTTTCACACCACCGGGATTCCCAACGTGCGGGTCTCGACAGGGATCCCGCCGCGCGCCCTCGCCCGCATGCGCCGCTGGCGGTTCCTGCTGCCGCTGACGAAGCTCGGCGCCGTTCGCCGGATGCTCCTGCGCCGGGTCGACCGCCAGCCCCCCGGACCGGACGAAGAGACACGCCGCACTGCGCGGATCCAGATCTGGGGAGAGGCCCGGAACGCCTCCGGCCGCTTCGTCCGTTCGACGTTCTCGATGCCGGAGGGGTACACGTTCACCGCCCTGTCGGCGGTCGAGGCGCTCTCTCGGGTGGTCGCGGGGGAGGTCGCACCCGGCGCCTGGACCCCTGCCCGGGCCTTCGGCGCCCGCTTCGTCTTCGGCTGCGACGGGGTCGATCCGGCGGTCGACGACGACGGCTCGGTCTAGAATGAGGCCGTGACGACGCCGCAACTCTCCGCCCGAGGCCGTGCGATGCCGGCCTCTCCGATCCGCAAGCTGATGCCCCTGGCCGAAGAGGCCAAGAGGCGCGGCGTGCGCGTCCTGCACCTGAACATCGGCCAGCCCGATCTCGAGACGCCGGCGGTGATGCGCGACCGCCTCCGACGGGTCGAATCGACGATCGCCTATTCGCCTTCGGTCGGCACTCCGGAGTACCTCGACTCCCTGATCGAGTACTACCGACGGCTCGGCATCCCTCTCGCGAGCTCCGAGCTCGTCGCCACGACCGGCGGCAGCGAGGCGCTCCTCTTCGCCTTCTTCGCCGCCGCTTCGGTGGGCGACGAAGCGCTCACGGTGGAGCCGTACTACACGAACTACAACTCGTTCGCGACGATGGCCGGCGTCGAGTTGGTGACGGTGCCGACCTCGGGCGAAGACGGATTCCATCTGCCGTCGCGGGACGCCTGGGAACGTGCGCTGACACCCCGCACCCGGCTCGTGCTGCTCTGCAATCCGAACAATCCCACCGGCACCGTCTACAGCGAAGGCGAAGTCCGGGCGGTCGCCGAGTTCTGCCGCGATCACGGCCTCTTCTTCGTCGCCGACGAGGTCTACCGCGAGTTCGTCTACGACGGCGGCCGCGCGATCTCGGCCCTCGAGCTCGCCGGTTTCGAAGACCAGGTCATCGTGGTCGATTCGCTCTCCAAGCGCTACAGCGCCTGCGGCATTCGCCTCGGATCGTTCGCGACCCGCAATCGCGAGGTCCATCAGGCGGCTGTCCGCATGGCGCAGGGGCGCCTCTCCCCGCCCGGGCTCGCTCAGCTCGTCGCCACCGGCGCGGTCGAGCTCGGCCGGGAGTACTTCGACTCCATCGTCACCGAGTACCAGGGTCGGCGCGACCTCCTGTTCGAGGGGTTGACCGGGATTCCGGGCGTCTTCCTGCGCAAGCCCGAAGGCGCCTTCTACTTCGTCGCCCGCCTGCCGGTCGACGACAGCGAGGAGTTCGCCCGCTTCCTGCTCTCCGAGTTCTCGCACGAAGGCGCGACGGTCATGGTCGCGCCGGCCGCCGGCTTCTACCGCACTCCGGGCCGCGGTCGCGACGAGGTCCGCATCGCCTACGTGCTCAACAAGGAGGATCTGGCGCTTGCCGTCCGGGTCTTCGCTGCCGGTCTCACGGCGTTCGCCGAGCGCTCGACGGCAGGCTCCGGGGTCGCCTGATCCCGCAATCCCATCCCGCCCTCGGGCGGATTTCCACAAGGAGGCACCTCATGCAACACCGAAGCTCCCGTCTCGTCGTCCTCTCCGCAGCGATCGTCGCGCTCTGCGCGTCGACCGTCTCGGTCGCCCAGGATCTGCATCCGTCGCGCCGACCGAGTCCGCTCGGCTCCGCCAGCACGCACATCGGCGACGCCTACGTGCGGATCGTCTTCAGTCAGCCGTACAAGCGGGATCGCGACAACATCTTCGGCACGAAGGAGAGCGGTGCACTCGTACCTTACGGCGAGCGCTGGCGCACCGGTGCCAACGAGGCCACGGAGATCACCTTCAACAAGGCGCTGATGATCGGCGGCAAGAAGCTGCCCGCGGGGATCTACTCGGTCACCACCACACCCGGCGCCGACAGCTGGACCGTCCACTTCAACAGCGAGCTCGGCCTGGACGGACTCGGCCACTTCGATCGCGCAGCGGGCAAGTTCACTCCGGTCGACCTCGCGAAGAGCGACGTGCTCGTCGTGACCGCGAAGCCCACCGTCATCCCCGCCGACCAGGACGAGGTCGACCAGTTCAAGATCACGTTCGAGAAGAACGGTTCCGGACAGGACCTCGTGATGCGCTGGATCCGCACCGAAGTGCGTGTCCCGATTTCGGCAGCGATGTAAAAGTTCGACCGTGGGAGCGTCGCGCGGGTAACTTCCCGCCCGGCGCTCCGTATCAGGAGAGGAAGGCGGGAGACTTCGAAACTCTCTCTCCTCCACTCTCCTTGGGAAGGGGCGCCGAGCGCATCGGCGCCCCCTTTTTCGTTCGGGGGTAGACTCTCCCCGCATGTTCCGGCTCCTCGCGCGACTCCTCGGCATGGCCCTCGCGGTCGCTCTCGCGTGGGTTCTCCTCGTCACCATCGCTCCCGGCTCGTGGGTCGCCTCCTGGGCGCCCTGCCCGCGCAACCTGGCCTGGGTTCCGGCCTGGCTGCCGCGTGCGAGTCCGCTCGGAGCGCTCAAGATCGATCTCCCCGGCGGCTCGGCGAAGCTCTGCTACGGGCGCCCATCACTCCGCGGCCGCGAGATGCTGGGTGGCGTTCTGCCGTACGGCGAGCTTTGGCGTCTCGGCGCCAACGAGCCGACGACGCTGCACGTCGACCGTGTCGTCCACATCGGCGACATGGTCCTGGCGGCGGGCAGCTATTCCCTCTACGCCTACCCCGGTTCGCGCGAGTGGGACATCGTGGTCAATCGCAGCACGCGCCAGTGGGGCCTCGAGTCGGAGTACACCGACGAGGTTCGCGGCCAGGAGGTGGGGAGGATCCGCGTTCCGGCCGGCCGGATGGAGACTCCGGTCCAACAACTGACGTTCCGTGCCGTACCTGCGGTGACCGGAGCCGTCGATCTGATCTTCGAATGGCAGGACACGACCTGGCGCCTGCCCATCGACACCAGCCTGCACGGCGAAGAGTTCGAGGGCGGACCGCCGCCGACCCCCGAGAGCTGACCCGTCAGATCACTCCGCCGGCGCGAAGCCGCGCGAGCTCGTCGGCGTCGAGGCCGAGCTCCCCGCGGTAGACCTCGTCGTTCGCGGCCCCGAGCTCGCCCCCGGCGAACCGAGTTTCTCCCGGGGTTTCTTCGAGACGGGGTCGCATCGCCGGGACGGTCCACTCGGATCCGGCGCCCGGCACCCTTTCGAACAGCTCACGCGCACGATAGTGCGGGTCGTCGAACATGTCGGCGACGGTGAACTCGGTCGAGGCCGGCACCGAAGCGCGATCGAGCGCTGCGACGACTTCCGACGCGGTGCGACGCGCCGTCCAGCTCGAGATGGCGTCGTCGATCTCCGCCTGCCGTGCCACCCGTGCCGCGTTGCCACCGAGCTCATCGTCGGCGGCGAGGTCCGGCCGCCCGATCTCGCGCATCAGCCGGCGGAAGTTCGCCGCGTTGTTGGCACCGATCACCACCTTGCGCCCGTCGGCGGCGGAATAGGCGTTCGACGGCACGATGCCGGAGATCGTCGGCCCCGAGGGCCCGCGCACGAGCCCGCCGTGGGCGAACTCCGGCACCACCGACTCGAGCACGTTGAAGACCGACTCGAAGATCGCGACATCGACCACCTGCCCGATCCCGTCGCGGCGCCTCGCTTCGAGTGCCAGCAGTATGCCGAGCGCCGCGTGCAGTCCGGCGAGCGAATCGCCGAGCGAGAGATTCGATCGCACCGACTCCTGCCCCGGCATGCCGGTGAGATGGCGGAGGCCGCCGAACGCCTCGCAGACCGAAGCGTAGCCGGGCCGGTGGGAATAGGGTCCCGTCTGGCCGAAACCGGAGAGTCGCGCCACCACGAGACCGGGATGGTCCCGGCGCAGAGACTCCGGATCGAGCCCCCAACTCTCCATCGTGCCGGGCCGGAAGTTCTCGATCACGACGTCCGTACCGGCGATCAGTCGGCGCGCGAGCGCCTGACCCTCGGAGCGTGAGAGATCGAGCGTGATGCAACGCTTGTTGCGGGAGATCGACCGCCACCAGTAGGAGGTGCCGTCGTCGTCGAGCTCGCGCCAGGTGCGGATCGGATCGCCGCGCCCGGGCGGTTCCACCTTGATCACGTCGGCGCCGAAGTAGGCGAGCAGCGCGCCGGCGAACGGCCCGGCGAGGATCTGACCCAGCTCGAGAACGCGCAGGCCGGCGAGCGGCGGTGCGCGACGCGCGGCGGGAGACCGGTCGGAAGGGGCGCTCACACCGCCGGACTCTACCTGCCGGTCCGGTCGGGGCGCGATGCTAGACTGCCGCCCATCACGTCCTCCGGGGAGGCGCCAGCGCCGTGCGCATGTCGCTCCGAACAAAACTTTTCCTCAGCCATTTCCTCGCCGTGCTCCTGGTCTCCGGCAGCATCGGGACCTACTTCTACAAGCAGGCGACGGGCAGCCTCCTCGAGAACCTCCGCGCCCGTCTCTCCCAGAGCGCGGGCCTCCTCGCGCGGACGATCGACGCCGACGACCTCGGTACGATCCGCTCGGAGGCGGATCGCGCGCTGCCCGGCTACGCGGAGCATCTCCGTCTGCTGCGCGACTTCCAGACCGCCAATCCGGACGTGGCCTTCATCTACGTCATGCGGCGCGATGGCGACGACGTCCGCTTCGTTCTCGACTCCGATCGCTCCGGGGAGCAGGCCGCTCCGGGAGAGCTCTACGAAGCCGACGTTCCGCGCCTGCGCGAGGGGTTCGATCACCCGGCGGCCGACGAGGAGATCCAGACCGATCGCTGGGGCTCGTTCCTCTCCGGCTACGCGCCGCTCAAGAACGGCAGGGGGCAGTACCTCGTCGGACTCGACATGCGGGCCGACGAGGTGCAGCGCAAGTTCCGCCGCATCCGGGTCGCTGGAGTGCTCTCCCTCGTCGCGTCCGTCCTCTTCGCGGCACTCTTCAGCCACTATCTCGCTTCGCGGATCACCCGGCCGCTGCGGCAGGTCATCGCCCGCACCGCCGAGATCGCGCGCGGCGAGCTCGGTGGCGAGCTCCCGCTCGAGAGCGGCGACGAGCTCGACGGTCTGGTGCTGGCCGTCAACCGGATGACCGCCGAGCTCCGCGAGAGCCAGAAGCGCCGCGATCAGGCGATGGCCGACCTGGCGCGCTCCAACGAGAATCTCGAGGAGCGCATCGCCGAGCGGACGCTCAAGCTCTCGGAGCTCAACGCCGCGATGCTGGCCGAGATCGAGGAGCGCAAGCGCGTCGAAGCGAGTCTGCAGAAGGCCGCGACCAGCGATTACCTGACGGGCCTGCTGAACCGCCCGGCGATGCTCAATCTGCTCGAGCAGGAGGCGGAACGGATGCGGCGGAAAACGGCCCCGTACTCCCTGGCGCTCGCCGACCTCGACGACTTCAAGACGCTCAACGACCGGCACGGCCACGCCGTCGGCGACCGCGCCCTGGCGGCGATCGCCGACCATATGCGGGCCGGCCTGCGGCGCCAGGACGCCGTCTGCCGCTGGGGCGGCGACGAGCTCCTCGTCTTCCTCCCCGAAACCGGCCTCGAAGGGGCGTTCGAGGCGGCGGAGAAGATCCGTCTGCAGTTCTCCGAGGTCCCGATGATCGTGCAGGGGGTCGAGATCCGGTTGACGGTCTCGCTCGGGGTCGCCGAAGCCGCGGTCGAAGAACCGGCTGCGGACGTCGTCCGGAGGGCCGACGAGGCGCTCTACCGCGCCAAGCAGACCGGCCGTAACCGGGTCGCCCGCTCCGCCTGACGAACGCTCAGACCCAGAGCAGACCCAGCGCGAAGAGTCCGGCGAAGAGCGCGAGGGCCGTCAGCACCCGGAGCCGGAAGCCGCTGGCGCCGAGCGCCGCGACGAGCGCCCCCTTGAAGGTCGTGTTGGCGATCATTCCGACAAGGAGGGCACGCGCCGCGATCGTCGGGTCGAGGCCGCCCTTCGCCAGCTCGGTGGTCGAGAAGGTCAGTGCGTCGAGGTCGGTGAGCCCGACGAGCGCTGCGCCGCCGACGATCCCCGATTCGCCCAGGCGCTCGCGCACCGCACCGAGCACCCAGAGGACGACCTGGAACAGGACCACCATCTGGATCGCCGATCCCAGGCGCAGCGGGCTCGCCGGAAGCTGCGCCTCGATCTCTTCGCCTCCCCGCGTCGAGCGCCAGATCGCGGCGCCGACGAAGACCGCACCGGCGAAGAGCGGCAGAACGAGCGCCGGGAGGAGCGCGCGGCCGACGTCGCGCTGCAGTACCCAGGAGAGAACGCCGACCCGGAGCGGCAGAACGGTCGACGCGGCGACGACGCCGAGCGCCAGCCCGAGTCTCGCCTTCTCCATGCGCCGGCTCTCGCGCGAGAAGTGCAGTGTCACGGCGGTCGACGAAACGATGCCGCCGAGCAGACCGGCGATGCCGTAGCCGCGCTCGGGCCCGGCGAGACGCATCGCCACGTAGCCGGCGAACGACAGGCCGGCGAAGACCAGGACCAACCCCCAGAGCTTCTGCGGCTCGATACCGCCGAGTCCGGCGAGCGGTCCTTTCGGCAGCAGCGGCAGGAGGACGAGCGCGAGAGCGGCGAATCGCGCAGCGGCTTCGATCTCCCGGGGACGGAGCTTCGCCACCGCTCCGTGGAGCGGACCCTTGGAGACAAGAACCAGGGCGGTGAGCGCCGCGATGGCGCTCGCGGGAACGAACAGCCCCCAACCGGCGAGCGCACCGGCCCCGAGGACGACGATCGCCGCCACCTCGGTCGTCGCGTCGATCGTCCCCTGCCAGGCGGAGACGAAGTAGGCGATGGCGACGCTCAGAAGCGCTCCACCGAGCAGCACGGCGCCGATCCGCGGATCGACGTCGCGGGTGAGGATCGCGGAGATCCCGCCGATCAGCCCGAGGAGCAGGAAGGTCCGCACACCTCCGAACCGGGTGTTCGGTTTCTCGCGGCCGGCGGACCACTCCCGCTCGACACCGACCGCGAAACCGGCGAGCGCCGCCACGGCGAGTTGCAGGAGAAGAGTCTGCGCTCCGTCGCTCATGCGGCTCTCCGGCCGGCGGTGCGAGCGAGACCCCAGTGCGAGACGAGGGCGAGAGCGGCGGCGAGCAGATTGAATCCGATGTCGCGCGGATCGTAGTGGCGATTGGGCAGCATCCCCTGCACGATCTCGTCGGCCCAGCCGATCGCCCCGGCGGCCGCGAAGGCGAACCAGCCGGCCGCGCGCCGGCGCTCGGCGAACGCCGCGCGGAGGAGCAGTGCCAGCCCTCCGTACTCCACCAGATGAAGGCGCTCCTGGGCCACGTCGAGCGACAGCGCGACGGCCGCGAAGAGGATCGCGGAGAGGGCGAGCACGCCCCACTCGGCGGCGCGCGCGCGGCGATGCCACATCCAGCCGAGAACCGCCCCGGACGCGACCAAGAAGACGGCGCCGACCGAAAGGCGGAGCAGATTGCGCTCGCGCAGCGCATCGAGCACGAACTGCAGCGGATAGAGCGACGCGAAGAGTGCTGCCGTGGTGAACGCCACGGCGATCCAGAGCCGCTTCTCGCGGGGGCTGATGGCGCCGGCCACGAGGCGAGCCTAGCGCAGGGCGGTGACGCCCCGGCGATCGCGACGACCGACGATCAGGTCCTGATAGGTCGCGGCTCCGGGGGCTCCCGTCCACGATCCGCGGTCGACGTCTCCTTCGAGCTCGAAGCCCGCCTTCGCGAGGGTCGCGAGAAGCCACTCCCGCTCGAACGCCGTCGCCTGCTCGGGCCTGTCCGGGAAAGCGGTCCAACCGCCGCCCCGGAGCTCGTGGCGGAAATCGAACCCCGTCCTCCCTTCCCTCGCGAGCCTCCGCACTCCGTCGTCGAGCACGAAGAACGTCGCCAGGAGCCGACCGCCCCGGCGCAACGCCCGAGCCAGTTCCGAGAGGTACCGCTCCACGGCGGCGGCGTCGAGGTGCGTCAGAAGGGAAGTGGCGAGCGCGAAGTCGAACTCTCCGTCGCCCACCGGGAGTACGGCACGCTCCGGCGGAACTCCCCCCTCGGCGTGGTAGTAGGCGCTGTGAACGTCGAGCCAGGCGAAGCGGAAGCGGGGATCGCGCGATGCGATCTCCGCTTCGTTCCAGGCGATGTAGTGCGGAGCGACGTCGACCCCGAGATAGCTCGCCCGCCGTGACAGATACGAGCGCAGCGGCTGGACGACGCGGCCGAGTCCGCAACCGAGGTCGAGCAGCCGGTCGTCGCGGCCGAGTCCGCCCCTTTCGACGAGCAGTCCCGCCAGCTCTTCGCCGACGGCTCTCCAGTCTCCCCCACCCACACCCGCGCGCATCGCGAGCGGCGGTTCGGGCAGGGGCCGCCGCAGCCAGCCTGCGACGCGGCGCCGGAGTCTTCCCAGGCGGGTCACCTACCCGCGGTCAGTCCATCTGTTTGCGCAACACCGTCGGGATGTCGTAGTCGTCGACGTTCGACCAGTTGGGACCGAAGCCGCCGGGATCGTCCCCCTTCGAGCCCTGGGCGATGGCCTTGCGGTAGAACGGGATCTCCGCCGGGTCCTCCCGCTTCGTCTCTCCCGCCACCGGCCGGACGACCCCCGAGCCGGGGGAGGCGTAGCGCGGCGTCGGAGTCGCCGGGACGGCGCCGGGGCGGTTGCCCAGCGGGAACGGCTGGACCTGGGCGTCGGGAAGCTCGCCGGCGTAACGGAAGCCGGTCGCGATCACCGTCACCTTCATCTCCTCGTCGAGCGCCTCGTCGATCACCATGCCGGAGATGATGTTGGCGTCGGGGTCGACCGCGCTCTGGATGATCCGGGCCGCCTCGGCGACCTCGTGGAGTGTCAGGTCGCGACCACCGGAAATGTTGATCAGCACGCCCTTCGCGCCCTCGATCGAAGTCTCCTCGAGCAGCGGCGAGCTGATCGCCCGCTGCGCCGCTTCGAGCGCCCGGTTCTCACCCTTGGCGATGCCGGTACCCATCAGCGCCATTCCCATGCCGGACATGATCGCGCGCACGTCGGCGAAGTCGACGTTCACCTCGCCGGGAATCGTGATCAGGTCGGAGATGCCCTGGACCGCCTGGCGCAGGACGTCGTCGGCGATGCGGAACGCCTCGGCGAGCGGTGTGCCACGCTCGACGAACGAAAGCAGCCGCTCGTTCGGGATCGTGATCAGGGTGTCGACCGAGCCGCGCAGCTCCTCGATGCCGCGCTCCGCCACGAGCATACGGCGCTTGCCCTCGAAGGCGAACGGCTTGGTCACGACGGCGACGGTCAGCGCGCCGATCTCGGCGGCGAGCGAGGCGAGGATCGGCAGCGCGCCGGTCCCGGTGCCGCCGCCCATGCCGGCCGTGAGGAAGATCATGTCGGCGCCGTCCAGCATCTCGAGGATCTTCTCGGTGTCCTCGAGCGCCGCCTTGCGGCCGACTTCCGGGTCGGCCCCGGCGCCCAGCCCGCGCGTCATCTGGTTGCCGAGCTGGAGCTTGCCCGGTGCCTTGCACTTGACCAGCGCCTGGAGGTCGGTGTTGGCGGCAATGAACTCGATGCCGCGCAGATTCGACGCGATCATCCGGTTCACCGCGTTGCCGCCGCCGCCGCCCACGCCGATCACCTTGATCTTCGCCGGCGCCATGTCGGAGTCGAGCATCGCCAGCGGCGAGTTCTTCATCTCTTCGCGATCGTCGAACAGGATCATTTCGTTCTCCCTTTTCTGCGTATCCGGAGGCTCTAGAGCAGGTCCGAAAACACGTTGCGCAGGCTGCCCATCATGCCGCGCATCGAAAACCCGGCGCGTCGCGGGCGGCGCTCCTGATGCTGCTCCACTCCGATCCCGTAGTGGAGCAGTCCCGCCGCCGTCGCCCAGCCGGGTGAGTTGATGACATCCACGAGTCCGGCGAGCCCCTGGGGCAGGCCGTAACGAACACTGGTGTTGAACGCCTGCCCCACCAGCTCGAGCAGTCCGTCGAGCTGCGCGCCGCCGCCGGTGAGGACGATGCCGCCGCGCAGGCGACCGTCCCAGCCGTTCTTCGCCAGATCGTCGCGGACGAGCGAGACCAGCTCTTCGGCGCGCGGCTGGAGGATCTCGCAGATCTCGCGCCGCGGGACGACCCGCGCCGAACCTCCGGCGACCGCGGGCACCGAGACGCCCTCCTCCTCCTGCACCATCGAGAGCAGGCAGCAGCCTTCCTTCGTCTTGATCCGTTCCGCCTCGGCGTACGGCGTACGCAGCACCATCGCCAGATCGTTCGTGAAGTGCCCGGCGCCGACGGGAAGGACGGCCGAGTGCTGCACTTCGCCTTCGGCGAAGAGCGCGTAACCGGAGGTGCCGGAACCGATATCGAGGACGAGCGCGCCGAGATCGCGTTCGTCCGGCGTGAGGGTCGCTTCGGCCGTGGCCAGCGGCTCGAAGACCATCTCCGCCACTTCGATTCCGGCGCGGTTGACGCAGGTCAGGAGCGTCTTCGATCGCGCCGCCTGCCCGGTGACGAGGTGCACCTGGACCTCGAGCCGGCTGCCGAGCATCCCCAGCGGATCGCTGATTCCACCCTGTTCGTCGACGACGAACTCCTGCGGAATGGCGTGCAGGATCTCGCGGTCCGAAGGCAGGGCGGCCGACTGCGCGGCGTCCAGCGCGCGCTGGATGTCGCCCTTGCCGATCTCGCGGTCCTTGCGCGACACCGTGACCATGCCGCGGGCGTTGACCGACCGCATGTCGGCTCCGGCGACGCCGACGTAGGCGCGGGAGATCTCGACCCCGGCCATCACCTCGGCCTCCTCGCTCGCCGCTTTGAGCGCCTCGACCGCGGCCTCCACGTTGACGATGTTGCCGCGTCGCGTGCCGCGGTTCGGCGCCTGTCCGCGACCGGCGACCTCGAGTCCGCCACGCGCGTCACGCTGGCCGATCAGCACGGCCACCTTGGAGGAGCCGATGTCGATCCCTACGACGTACTGTTCTGCTTTGGCCATTCCCCTGTCCTCTCTCTCGGAGCGGGTTGAAAGACAATTCGACGATCGAAACGGAGATCGATGAAGGCGACACCGCCGTAGCGGCGTTCGAGCTCGGGGAGCAGCGTGCGCACGCTCTCCAGACGCGCCGCGAGCGTGCCCGCGCGGACCAGCAGCGGGAACGGCCACAGGCTCGTGTGGATGCGGAAGTCTCCGCCCCCGAGAAGTTCGATCTCCGACAAGGACTGAAAGAGCTCCGGCGGGCCGGCCACCTCGAGCTCGTGCGACAAAGCGAACGCTTCCGCCGGATCCGTTTCGAACCGGCTGGCCTTCGAGATGAGCAGCAGGTCCCCGGGGCCGTGCTCCGGATCGTAGGGCGCGATGACCCTGCCCTTCCCGTCCAGGTACGACAGCGTCGCGCCGTCGTGGAACAGCGCTGCGGGACTGCGCTCGACGACGTCGAGGACGATCCGGTTGGGCAGACGCTTCTCCACCGTGACTCGGTCCACCCAGGGATGCTCGGCGATCCGCGCGCGGACGTCGGGCAGCTCGAGGCGGAACAGATTCTTCCCGACGAGCGGCGCGAGCGCCTCGTTCACCCAGGCGTCGGAGACGTGCGGGTGCGGCCCGAACTCGACGGCACCGAGGGCGAAGGTGGGAGAGGTGAACAGCCAGAGCGCCACCGCGGTCGGTCCGCCCACCATCACGAGCGCCTGCGCGAAATGCCGGCCGATCGCCAACCACGGGTTCCGACGGCGCACCCGGACGGCGCTCGCGGGGCGGCGAAACGGCAGCACACGCGCATCGGCGCCTGGCAGCTCGCGGCTCACGCGCCCTCCTCCGCGGCCAGCCGCTCGGCGAACCTGTAGACGTCGCCGGCACCCATGGTCAGGACCACGTCTCCCGGCCCGAGCTCGCCCAGACGCTGCCGCACGATGTCCCAGTCGCCGCAGTAGTCGACCCGGGAGTGGCCGACCGCCTGCGTCGCGCGCGCCACCAGCTCGCCGGTGACACCGGCGATCGGCTTCTCACGCGACGGATAGACGTCGGTCACGAGGACGTGGTCGGCGGCGGCGAGCGCCTTGCCGAACTCCTCGGCGAGGTCGCGGGTGCGCGAGAACAGATGCGGCTGGAAGACCGCATGGAGCGTGTGCCGCGGGAAGACCTGTCGCGCTGCTGCCAGAGTCGCCGCGACCTCGGTCGGATGGTGCGCGTAGTCGTCGACGATGGCGGCGCCGCGATGGCTTCCCATGGGCTCGAACCGCCGGTGGACGCCGCCGAAGCCGGCGAGGGCGCGCGCCACCACCGGCATCGGCACGCCGAGCGCCAGGGCGACGCCGACCGCTCCCAGCGTGTTGCGGACGTTGTGCACACCCGGCAGCGGAATCGTCACCCGCCCCAGCTCTCCCTCCGGTCGAGAGACCACGGTGAACGAGCTGCCGGCGGGGGTCATCTCGAGATCCACGGCGCGGAGAGTGCATTCTTCGCCCAGTCCGTACTTCGTCACCCGCCGGTCGCCCAGGCGCGGCAGGAGCTTCGCCGCCTGGACGTCGTCGGCGCAGACGATCACCTGGCCGAAGAACGGAACCCGGCTGGCGAAGGTGACGAAGGCGTCGTGGATCGCCTCGAGGTCCTGGTAGGTGTCCAGGTGGTCGCGATCGACGTTGGTGATCACCGCCAGTACCGGGAAGAGCGACAGGAAACTGCGATCGAACTCGTCTGCCTCGACGACCATGTAGTCGGAGTTCCCGAGTCGCGCTCCGGTCCCTGAGACCCGCAGCCGGCCGCCGACGATGACCGTCGGGTCGAGTCCGGCCTCGGTCATGATCGCGCCCACGAGCGACGTCGTCGTCGTCTTGCCGTGAGTGCCGGCGATCGCGATGCCGTACTTCATGCGCATCAGTTCGGCCAGCATCTCGGCGCGACGCACGACCGGTATGGTCCGGGCGCGCGCCTCGACGACCTCCGGATTGCCCGCCGCGATCGCCGAAGAGACCACGACCAGATCCACGCCGTCGAGATGGTCCGGCGCATGCCCGCGGGCCACCGCCACTCCGAGGCCGCGCAGGCGCGAGATCGTCTCGCCGTCCGACTGATCGCAGCCCGAGACGGTGAGCTCGTACTGCAGCAGCACTTCGGCGATTCCGCTCATCCCGGCACCGCCGATGCCGACGAGATGGGCGTGGCGCAGACCCGCGAACCGGTGGAACATCAGGCCGCCACTCCGAGCGTCGCCCGCGGGCGGCGCGATTCGACGAGGGCCTCGAGCCGGTCGGCGATCTCCGCCGCGGCGCCCGGACGGGAGAGGACTCGCGCCGCAGCACCCATCGCCACGAGTCGAGCGCGATCGCTGAACAGCAACGTGATCTCGCGCAGCAGCCGCGGCGCGTCGAGAGCATGGTCCTCGACCACGACTGCGGCCCCTTCGTCCTCGAGCCGCCGGGCGTTCGCCACCTGGTGGGCTCCGGCGAGCACCAGCGGGAGGAGGAGCGACGGCCGGCCGGCCGCACAGATCTCGGCCAGAGTGATCGCTCCGGCGCGGGAGATCACGAGGTCGACTGCGCCGATCGCTGCCGGCAT
This sequence comes from Thermoanaerobaculia bacterium, assembly GCA_050186295.1. Classification (GTDB taxonomy): domain Bacteria; phylum Acidobacteriota; class Thermoanaerobaculia; order Multivoradales; family JAGPDF01; genus JAGPDF01. The sequence goes on from JBFWYP010000001.1 coordinate 90,699, forward strand.
GTTGTCGACGAACGGCACCACCCGCAGCCGCGGCGACTCGATACCGGCGGCGGCGTAGGCCGCCCGCACGGAGTCGAGATGGCGCGCGCCGCACTGATGCAGCACCGAGACCTCCGGCAGCTCCTCGAAGAGGCGACCGAGCACCTCGGGGAGGAGCTCGTTGATCCGCTGCGAGCCCTGACTGCCGCCGAGGACGAGCAGACGCGGCTTGCCGTCGCTCCGCACGGCGACCGCCTCGAAGAACTCGGGCCGCACCGGCACGCCCGTGGTCCAGGACGGACAGTGCAGGCGCTCGCCGGTGGAGGTGAACGCCACCGCGGCCCCGTCCGCGAAGCGCGACGCCCAAAGGTTCGCCCGTCCCGGCTCGGCGTTCGGTTCGACGATCGCGGTCGGGCGCCGCGCCCAGCGCGCGCCGACCACCGCCGGCGCCGACGCGTAGCCGCCCGTGCCGACGACCAGATCGACACCGTCCGCCACGACCACCCTGCGCGCGGTGAGGGCCGAGCGCAGCAGCGCCCAGACCGCGGCCAGCTGGCGCAGGAGCGACCGTCCGACGATCGGCTGCGCCGGGAGATCGACGAGCTCGAAGCCGCGCTCCTTCGCGAGGCGGGCCTCGATGCCGTTCGCGTTCCCTGCGAGGCGCACGTTCCAGCCGCGGCGCTCGAGCTCCTCGCCGATGGCGAGCGCCGGGAAGACGTGGCCACCGCTGCCGCCGCCGGCGAGGAGCGCGCGGCGCGAGCTGGCGGGAGGTCCGGTCACGGTCTCAGCCATTCTGGGAGACGTTGAGCAGCACGCCGCAGATCATCATCGTGACGACCAGCGACGAACCGCCGTAGGAGAGGAACGGCAGCGGAATCCCCTTCGTCGGAAGGAGGGCGATGGCCACCGAGATGTTGATCAGGGCCTGGATCACGAGCATCGTCGAGAATCCCCAGGCGAGGTAGCGGCCGAACGGATCGGGCGCGCGCAGTCCGGCGCGCAGACCGCGCCAGAGGACGACACCGAAGAGCGCCACCACCACCAGGGCCCCGATCAGTCCGAGCTCCTCGGCGACGATCGCGTAGATGAAGTCCGACTGCGGGTGCGGCAGGAAGTAGAGCTTCTGGATGCTGTTCCCGGGTCCGAGGCCCATGACGCCGCCCGAACCCACGGCGATGAGCGACTGCATCGCCTGGAAACCGGAGCCCAGTGGATCCTTGTCGGGATCGAGGAAGGCGAAGAGCCGCGCCCGGCGGTACGGTACCGAGATCACCAGGAAGTAGAGCACCGGCAGCGCCGCGGCGAGCCCGGCGCCGACGAAGCGCCAGGAGAGTCCCGCCAGGAAGAGCATCGCTGCCGCCGTGGTGGCGAGCAGCACGGCGGTGCCGAGATCCGGCTGCAGCAGGATCAGCCCCGAGAGGAGCCCGGTCACCAGCGCCACCGGCAGCAGGACGTCGCGCCGATTGGCAGGAGCGATCGCGTCGTCGCGACGGTCGAGGAAGAAGGCGAGGAACGGAACCAGCGCGAGCTTGGCGAGCTCGGACGGCTGGATCGAGATGCCGCCGATGAAGAACCAGCGCCGGGTCGCGTTCCACTGCGGCGCGAAGAGGACCGCGATCAGCAGCAGGACGATTCCGGCGATCATCGCGTAGACCACCCGCCGGTCGCGCAGCCGCCGGTAGTCGATATGCATGATGATTCCCATCGCCACGAACCCGATCACCGCCGCGATCGCCTGCTTGACGAGGAACGGGCTGACGGCTCCGCCCTGCGCCCGAGCCATCGCGGCACTGGCCGAATAGACCATCACCAGCCCCAGCCCGCAGAGCAGGACCACGGTGGTGAAGAGAATCCGGTCGTAGACGAGTTTCCGTGCCATCAGGCGATCCCCGCGGGCGCACCGAGCGCCCGTACGCTGGCGGCGAAGCGCTCGCCGCGATCGATGTAGTCCCGGAACTGGTCGAAGCTCGCGCACGCGGGCGAGAGCAGGACCACCTCGCCCGACTTCGCGTTGCCGGCCGCTTCGGCCACCGCCGCGTCGAGCGTCCCGGAACGGGAGAACGGCGCCGTCGTTCCGAGCGCCTTCTCGAGCAGCGACGCCGACTCGCCGATGAAGTAGAGGTGTCGCGCCTTGCGCGCGACGACGTCGGCGAGGAAGCCGAAATCGGCGCCCTTGTTGCGGCCACCGAGGACGAGATGCACGCTGGCGTCCGCGAACCCCTCGAGCGAACGGGCGGTCGCCGCCACGTTGGTGCCCTTCGAGTCGTCGTAGTACGTGACCCCCGCGATCTCGGCTACCCGCTCGACCCGGTGCGGCAGTCCGCGGAAGGCGCGCAGCGCCGGCGCGATCGCCGTCGCCGGAACGCCGGTCGCGCGTGCCAGGAGCGCCGCTGCCATGGCGTTCTCGACGTTGTGCGGACCCGGAAGCGGGAGATCCGCGAGCCGGAAGAGCTCCCCGCCCCCGTCGCCCTCGCCCGCGACCTCGACCACCGACCCTCCACGCCGCACGCAGCCACGACTTACCTCTCCCGCGAAGGAGAAGAGCCGCCGCTCGGCCGCCGTCGCCGTCGCCACGACGTCGGGCTCGTCGGCGTTGAGGATGGCCCGGTCCTCCGGAGTCTGGTTCATGAAGATCCGCCGCTTCGCCGCGAGGTATCCGGCGAGATCGCCGTGCCGGTCGAGATGATCCGGCGAGATGTTGAGCAGCGCCGCCGCCTGCGGCCGGAAGGCGTGGATCGTCTCGAGCTGGAAGCTCGAGAGCTCGACGACGAACGTCCGCCCCGGCGGCCCGTCGACCACCGCGGCGAGCGGCCTGCCGATGTTGCCGCAGACCTCGACCGCACGGCCTGCGCCGGCGACGAAGGCTCCGGTCATCGCGGTCGTGGTCGACTTGCCGTTCGAGCCGGTGATCGCGATCACCGTGCCCTCGAGCTCGTGGAAGGCGAGCTCCACCTCGGCCGCGACCGGGATCCGCGCCGCGCGCGCCGCCGCCAGCAGCGGGTGGTCGAGCGCGACCCCGGGACTGGTGATGACCGCGTCGATGCCGCGCGGGAGCTCCGCCGATCCGTCGCCGAGCCGCAGCTCGACCCCGGGATCGTGTGCCAGATCTTCGACGCCGAGATCGTCCGCGGGTCGCCGGTCGGAAGCCACCACCTCGACGCCCCGGCGCCGCAGGAGGCGCGCGGCCGCGGCCCCCGAGAGCCCGAGGCCGAGCACGAAGGCGCGCTCTAGCTTCGCGGGCGGAAAGGATGCGGAGGTCGATCCGCTCATCGCAGTTTGAGAGTCGAGAGCGAGAGCAGCGCGAACATCACCGCGAGGATCCAGAAGCGCACGATGATCTTCGGCTCCGCCCACCCGCCGAGCTCGAAATGGTGATGGAGAGGCGCCATGCGGAGGACCCGCTTGCCGCGCAGCTTGAACGAGAGGACCTGCACGATGACCGACAGCGCCTCGAGGACGAAGAGACCGCCGACGAGCGCCAGCACGAGTTCCTGTTTGGCGAGGACGGCGACCGTGCCGATGGCGCCGCCCAGGGCGAGCGACCCGACGTCGCCCATGAAGACCTCGGCGGGATGGGCGTTCCACCACAGAAAGCCGATCGAGGCACCGACCAGGGCGCCGCAGAAGACGGTGACCTCGCCGACGCCGGCGACGTAGGGGACCTGGAGGTACTGCGAAAGGACCCGGTTTCCGGCCACGTAGGTGAAGACCGCGTAGGTCGCTGCGGCGATCAGGGTCGCGCCGATCGCCAGCCCGTCGAGGCCGTCGGTCAGATTGACGGCATTGGAGGCGCCGACCAGGACGAAGACGAAGAACGGCACGTAGAGGATTCCGAGGTTGACCACCAGATCCTTGAAGAACGGGAAGGCGAGAGTCGGCTGGAACGGCGCCTCCATCGGCAGTCCCACCAGCAGGGCGCCGGCGATCGAGGCCGCGACGACCTGGAGCAGGAACTTGGCGCGCGCCGTGAGTCCGAGATTGCGCCGCCGGCGCAGCTTGAGGAAGTCGTCGGCGAAGCCGATCGCGCCGAAGGCGACCGTGATCCCCATCGCCAGCCAGACGTAGCCGTTGGCGAGGTTCGCCCACAGCAGGGTCGGAACGATGAGGGTGAAGAGGATGAGCAGTCCGCCCATCGTCGGCGTTCCCGCCTTGACCTGGTGGCTCTGCGGACCGACGTCGCGGATGTTCTGGCCCACCGACAGCCGCCGCAGCGTGGCGATGAAGCGCGGCCCGAGGAGCAGCGCGAGGAGGATCGCCGTCACCACCGCTCCGGCGGTGCGGAAGGTGATGTAGCGGAAGACGTTGAACGGCGCGAACAGGTCGCGCAGCGGATAGAGGAGATGGTAGAGCATCTACCGCCTCCCCTCTTCGCCGCGCTCGGCGAGCGCCAGGGCGAGCTCGTCGCGGTCGACGAACGGAATCCGCTGGTTGCCGACGAGCTGCACGCGTTCGTGCCCTTTGCCGGCGACGAGGACGGCCCACTGTCCAGGAGCGCCGGCAGCGACCGCGACGGCGCGGCGGATCGCCTCCCTACGGTCAGGGACGATCCGGTACTCGCGGTTGCCGCTCGCCTTCAGGCCTTGCTCCACCTGCGCCAGGATGGCGAGCGGATCCTCGCTGCGCGGATTGTCGGAAGTGGCGATGGGAAGGTCGGCGAGATCGCCGGCGGTCTTGCCCATGATCGGTCGCTTGCCGGGATCGCGATCACCACCGCAGCCGAAGACCACGACCACGCGCCGGCCGGTCAGTTCGCGCAGCGACCGGATCGCCGCGGCGAGCGCCGCGTCCGTGTGCGCGTAGTCGACCGCGGCGACGAAGCTCTGCCCCGCCCGCACCGACTCCATCCGTCCCGGCAGCGGTCCGGTCGCGCGGATCCCTTCGACGACGGCCTCCGGCGGCAGGCCGAGCGCCTCGGCAGCGGCGGTCGCGGCGACGATGTTCTCGAGGTTGAATCGCCCGAGGAGCGTCGACTCGAACAGGATCTCGCCGCTCGGCGTGCGGATGGAACCGCGGATGCCGTCGCCGTCGAGCGTCACCCGCGAAACCATCACCTCGCCCTTGGCGCCGAACGTCAGCGCGCCGGGAAACTCCTCCGCGAGCCGGCGGCCGAACGGGTCGTCGAACGCCACCACGGCCTTGCCGCCCGGCTTGCGCATCTCGAACAGGCGCCGCTTGGCGAGATAGTAGCTCTCGAGATCGGCGTGGAAATCGAAGTGGTCGCGCGTCAGGTTGGTGAAGAGCGCGACGTCGAAGAGGGCGCCACGCACCCGCCCCTGCTCGAGCGCGTGCGACGAGACCTCGGTCGCGACGGCGGCTGCGCCACGCTCCTTCATCTCGCGCAGGAGCCGGAAGAAGTCGGACGCCTCGGGCGACGTTCTTCCGCGGGTCGAGCCGAGCTCCTCCCCGGCGAACCGGAAGCCGAGAGTCCCGATCGTGCCGCACGGCCTGGCGGCGGCATTCAGGATCCCGGCCATCAGCTCGACGATCGTCGACTTGCCGTTGGTCCCGGTGACTCCGACCAGCACGATCTCGCGATCGGGATGACCGTAGAGCGGCGCCGCGAGGTCGCCGAGCAGCTCGCGCGGAGAATCCGTCACCAGCCAGGGTACATCCGGCGCCACCTCCTGCGGCCGCGGTCGATCGGCGAGGACCGCTTCCGCGCCGCGCTCGATCGCCTGACCCGCGAACAGCCGGCCGTCGAACTGGGCTCCACTCCAGGTCACGAACAGCTCGCCCTTCTCGAGCGTGCGCGAATCATGTCGAACGCCGAAGACCTCGGGATCCGACCCGAGGTCTCCAGTGACCGGACGGCCCGCGAACAGTTGCGAGAGCTTCATCCGCCTGCTCCGGCGATTCCCGGTTCGAGGAAGAGCTCGATCGACGTGCCGGGGTCCGGGACCGGCGAGCCCGCGACCGGCTTCTGGCGCCGCACGACGCCCGAGCCGACGATCACCGGTCGCAGCCGGAGTCCGCTCGTCGCCGCAAGGGCCTGGCGCGCCGTCAGGCCGGCGAGGTCGGGGACCCCGGCCACGGGCAGCGCGTCGCGAACTGCCGGGATCGGCATCGCGGCGGGCGGTTCGACCGCGGGATCCGGTTCGCCGCCGGCCTGCGCGAGGACGATCTCACCCGGCCCGACCGGGAGCTCCGGCTCGGGCTCTTCGCGTGGCCAGATCTCGGGAGCTTCGCGCTCGGGCCGCACGTTCAGATAGAGCAGCGCCTGGCGCACGATCGCTTCGAAGACCGGCGCCGCAGCCTCTCCTCCGTGGTACGTCCCTCGCGGGTCGTCGAGCACCACGGCGGCGACGAGCGCCGGACGATCGAGGGGAGCAAAGCCGGCGAAACTGGCGATGAACTCGTTGTTGAGATAGCCCTTGCCGGGAAGGGCCTTCTGCGCCGTCCCGGTCTTTCCCGCCACCGGATAGCCGGCGACCGCCGCCTGCCGTCCGGTCCCGCCCTGCATGGTGACTCCGGCCAGAAGCACGCGCAGCGTCTCGATCGTGCGGCCGGAGACCGGCCGCGAGCGTTCGGTGACGACGGCATGTCGCACCTCCGCGTCCGCACCGGTGCGCAGCTGCCGGACGACGAACGGCTCCAGGAGCCGCCCGCCGTTCGCCACGGTTCCGAACGCGAGGGTCAGCTGCAGCGGCGTCACGGACAGTCCCTGTCCGAACGAGATGTAGGCCTTGGCGAGTTTGGGCCAGCGCTCGACCGGCATCAGCAGCCCGGGACTCTCGCCCGGCAGATCGATTCCGGAGGTGCGGCCGAAGCCGAAGGCGCGGATCGTCGAGTAGAACGTCGCGTTCGACACCCGGAGCGCGGTCTTGATCGTCCCCACGTTCGACGACTTGGCGATCACTTCGCGGAACGTGAGGTTCCCGAACGACTTGTGGTCGGAGATCCGGACGCCCGCGAGGGTGATCCCGCCGTACTCGCAGTCGAACGTCTCGTCGGGATCGACAAGTCCCTCCTCCAGCGCGGCGGCGGCAGTGACCATCTTGAACGTCGAACCCGGCTCGTAGGCATCGGTGACCGGACGGTTGCGGCGCGCGTCCGCCGAGGCGTCACCGAACCGGTTGGGATCGAAGCGCGGCCACGAAGCCATCGCCAGCACGGCGCCGCTGTCCGGGTCCAGCAACACGACGCTGCCGCTCTTCACCCGCAGCTCGCGTGCCGCGCGATCGAGCTCCTGTTCGGCGATCTGCTGCAGGGTGGCGTCGAGCGTGAGGTGCAGGTCGCCGCCGGCCACCGGCGCCGCGGACGGAAGATTCGGCGGCACCGCCATCCCCTTGCGGGCGTCACGCAGGACGGTCCGCCGGCCCGGCTTGCCGGCCACGACCTTGTCGTACATCGCTTCGAGACCGGCGAGCCCCTGGTTGTCGGTGCCAACGTAGCCGAGGACGTGGGCCGCGAGCTCGCGCAGCGGGTAGTAGCGCTTGGACTCCTCGAGGAAGTAGAGACCCGGGAGCTCGCGATCGCGGATGGCCCGCGCCTGGGGCGGATCGAGCTTCCTCGCCACCCAGACGAACTCGCGGTCGCTCGCCAGCTGGCGCTCGAGCTTCTTCGCGTCGAGCGGAACGATCGCCGCGATCGCCGCCGCCGTGGCCTTCACGTTCTCGATCTCGCGCGGTACGGCGAACGCCGACTCGACCTCGATCGACACGGCGAGCTCACGGCCGCGCGCGTCGAAGATGGTGCCGCGCGGCGGGTCGAGCTCGATCACCCGCTGCTGCTGTCGTTCGGCGCGGCGCGCGAACTCGTCGTGCCGGTCCACCTGGAGGTGGAACAGCCGTGCGCCGATCCCCCCCATCCACAGGGTGAGGAATCCGACGACGAAATAGAGCCGGCTCCTCACCGGGCGCCGTCCGCCCCCCGGGACGTCGCGCCGCCGAGGCGCGTCTCCTCGAGGAAGATCACCTGTTCGAGCCGCGGCGCTTCGAGGCCGAGCTCCTTGCCGGCGCGCTCCGCCAGGCGCTGCGGATTGGAGAGGTAGGCGGCCTCGAGCCGGAGCTGGCGCTCGACCTGCTGCAGCTGATGGTTCCGCCGCTCGAGCGACTCGATCCGGTAGCCGACCCGCAGCGCCTCCAGCTGCAGCCAGGTGTAGACGAGCAGTCCGAGCGCCAGCGGGAACACGGCCGCGATCACGAGCCCGAGCTCGCGCAGACGGCGGCGGTCGCGCTCGCGCACCAGGTACGCGTTGACGACCGGCCGGCGGACCGTATAGGCGTTGCGCACGAGCTCAGAGCCTGCGGGCAGCCCTGAGTCGCGCCGAACGCGAGCGCGGGTTGACGTCGATCTCGGCGACCGACGGACGAACCGGCTTCTTCGTCAGGACGTCGAGCAGGCGGGTCTCGGAGCGCGTGCGCCCGGTCGTCTGGTCGACTTCGCCGCGCGCCAGCTCACGGATCCGGTTCTTGACGATCCGGTCCTCGAGGCTCTGGAACGAGATCACGACGAGGCGTCCGTCCTGTTCGAGCAGTCTCGTCGCCCGGTCGAGCAGCTCCTCGATCGCGGCGAGCTCCTCGTTGACCGCGATACGGAGCGCCTGGAACACTCGCGTCGCCGGGTCGATCTTCTCGTCGCGTCGCCCGCGTCGCTTCGAGCGCCGCACGACGTCGGCGAGCGCCGCGGTGGTGTCGATCGGATGCAGCTCGCGCGCTCCGACGACGGCGCGCGCCACCCGCCGCGCATCCGGTTCGTCCCCGTACTCCCTGAAGATCTGTTCCAATTCTCCCTCCGTCGCGCTCGCAATCAGCTCGGCCGCGGTGTCGCCTTCGGCGCTCATCCGCATGTCGAGCGGTCCGTCCCGCTGGAAACTGAAACCGCGTTCGGGTGTGTCGAGCTGCAGCGACGACACCCCGAGATCGGCGTAGATGCCGGCCGGTCGCTCCGTGCTCCACGGCCCTTGCTCCCAGAGCTCCGCGATCTGCGCGAAGTTGCCTTCGACGAGATGCACACGCGCGGCGAACGGCGCGAGTCTCGCGCGCGCCAGATCGAGCGCACGACGATCGCGGTCGATGCCGAACAGGCGGACGTCGGGGAAGCGATCGAGGAGCGCCTCGGCGTGACCACCGAGACCGAGTGTGCAGTCGACGAACGAGCCGCCGCGTCCCGGGTCGAGCCAGGCGAGCGTCTCGTCCAGGAGCACGGGCAGATGGCGCGCCGGCACTTGGCGAGCTCCATGTCCCGTCAGATTCCCCGCTCGGCGAGCTTCGCGAAGTCGTCGTCGGTGAACGGATGTTCTTCGAGGCGCTTCTCGAAGCGCTCGCGGTTCCACACCACGAGGTGATCGATCCGCGCGGAGACCACCACTTCGCCGCTCATCCCGGCCGCAGAGCGCACGATCGGCGGCACCAGCAGCCGCCCCTGCGCGTCGAGACGCGCCTGCTGCCCGTAGTAGCTGACCCTCTCGAGGTAGCGCTCCTTGACCCGGTCGGTCGCCGGCAGGGAGGAGAGCCGCGACTCGATCTCCTCCCAGACGGGGACCGGATAGATGAGCGCCTGCTCGCCGGAAACCGAGGTGATGAAGTAGTCGCTGCCGAATCGATCTTCGAGCGTCCGCCGGAAGTCCGTGGGGATCTTCAGACGCCCTTTTTCATCGATCGTCGCAACTGCGCTTCCTCGGAACATGGCCCGCCCCGGAAGTTGTTGGGGTTACGAGGGCAATGTACAAGACTGTTCCACTTTTGTCCATTTTTTTCCACACAATCGTCGGCACTCGACGACGCGCAGGGAAGGCGGAAGTGCAGCGTAATTTCAAGGAGCCCCGTCACGCGGCCCTGCGCGGCAGCGCCGCGACGTCGCCGCGGGAGCCGACTCAGCGTCCGGGAGGCACCGGTGCCGTGATCGGCTCCATCGGCGGCGGGGAGGAGCTCGCTTCGCGCTTGGGAGCGAACGCGGAGAGTGGATCGTTCTCGTCGGGAGCTTCGGTTTCGCGGAAACCCTCCGCCTCGGCGGGGATGTGCTCGACGATGTAGGCCGAGCGTTCGAGGTCGCCGAGGTACTTCTTCAACACTTCGTCGTGGCGACGCTCGCGCTCGCGCGCCTCGATCTCGGGCTTGACCTCGGTGTACGGTTTGAGACTGCTCTCGACGCGCTCCTCGACTTCCAGGAGGTGCAGGCCGCCGCGCCCTTCGACCGGGGCCGAGAGACCGCCCTGGGGAAGCGCCCAGACCGCGGTGTCGAGTCCCGGAGCCAGCTCGCCCGGCTCGACCCATCCGAGGTCGACCGGACCGGTCACACGGTCGCTGCCGAGCCGCTCCGCCGCAGCCTCCATCGTCTCGCCGTCGACGATCGCCTGGCGCAGCGCCTCGGCGGCGGCGCGCGTTTCCGGTCCCGGCGTGCCTTCGCTCGGCACGACGAGCTCGCGCACCCGGACCCGCGCCGGGATCCGGAACTCGTCGGGATGCTCGCGGTAGTAGCGCTGCAGGAACTCGTCCTCGACGTTGATCTTCGGATTGACCTCGCGCTGGATGACCTGATTCGCTTTGATCGACCGCGAAGTGCGATCGCGGTAGTCCTCGATCGTCATGTTGGCGTTGCGCAGGGCCGCTTCGAACGTCGCTTCGTCCGGAATTCCCATGCGCTGCCGCGTCGAGTCGATCGCTTCGTCGATCTCGCCGCGCGACGGCTCGATCACGAGCTGACGGGCGCGAGAGAGCAGCAAGAGCTCGTCGAGGATCTCGCGCATCGTCGCCCGCGGCGCCTCGCTCAGCATCTGTGCGCGCTCGTCCGGAGACAGCGTCTCGACCTCGCGGATCGCCGCGGTCCGCGCGTCCCGGCGCTCCCGGTACTCGACCGCGGTGGCGATCTCGTCGTTGACCCGGAGGACGATCGAGTTGAGCTCTTCCGCAGGCACCGGAGCGACGGCCCCGGTGGCGAGCAGGGTGGCAGCCAGGACCGCGCTGCGGATCCGTGTTTTCTCAAGGGACATGCGGAGGCCTCGAAATCGGGAAGGAGCCCCGGTAGCTGAAGGGCAGGTTTCGTTCGTACACCTCGACAGTGTACCGGCTGCGGGCCGCTGCGGATAGCTCGGCGAGGGCGGCGTCGCCTGCCTCGCGGCGGAGGCGATCCTCGATCTCCGCACGCGCTTCGGCGAGATCGGGAGTGTGCGCCGGGAGGTGCCGGACCACCTGGAAGACGTGAAATCCGTACTCGGCGGTGACCACCGGACTCACGCCGCCGTCGGCGAGCCGGAAGACGAGATCGGCGAAGGCCGGCGGAAGATCGTCGCGGGCCAGCTCTCCCTGTTCGGCACCGATGGGCGCGCTCCCTTCCGGAGTCAGTCGCGCGACGACATCGGAGAACTCCGCTCCGGCGATCAGCTCGCGACGTGCCCGCTCGGCGAGTGGGCGGTCCTCGACCAGGATCTGGCGCAACAGCACCCTCTCCGGTCGCGTGAGCTGCTCACGCTCCTCCTCGAACGCCTTCGCGATCTCGAGCTCGCCGGGCGGGCGCAGATTGATGCTCGCGAGCAGCGCGCCGATTGCCTCGTCCGCATCGCTGCCGGGCGTCGCGAGGCCACGCTCGCGAGCCAGCGTCACCAGGAGCTCCGCCTCGAGGAACTGATCGAAGAGCTGACTCAGCGCCGCGCTCGTCAGCGCGCCGAACGATTCGCTCGTGCCCGGCGCATTGGCGCGCTCGTCCGAGCCGCCGCTCGAGCCGACGTTGCGCTCGAGGTAGCGCTCGAACTGCGAGTACTTGAGCGTCCGCTCGCCGAGTTGCGCCACGGCATGGGGAGGCGGCAGCCTGGTCTCCCGCGCGCAGCCCGCCGACGCCAGGGCCGTGACGAGCAGGACGGGCAGCGTGCGGCGGAGTTCGCCGCTCACGACACGAGCTCCGCCAGGACCGCCTGTGCCAGCTCGACGACCGGAACCCCGGCCGGCAGATCGAGCGTCAGCACACCCGTGGGCGAGAACGCCGCGCCGGGGCGGCTGGAGACGAAGCGGATCAGGCGGTCGACGTCGATCCGCGTGTCGCGCCGCAGCCGGAACGTCAGCCGCCCGTCGCTCGCGCCGATCGCCTGCACGCGCAACGCCTCCGCGGCGCGCTTGAGAGCCACGACGTCGAGCAGCGCTTCGACCGGCTTCGGCGGCCGGCCGAAGCGGTCGGTGAGCTCGGCGAGCAGCTCCTCCCGCGGCAGCTCGGCGGCGGCGAGCTTGCGATAGATCTCCATGCGCAGGTTCTCGTCCTCCACGTAGTCGCGCGGAATGGTCATGGCGAGCGGCAGATCGAGCGCCACCGATGGCCCTTCCTCCACCGCCTCTCCCTTGAGCTCGCGCACCGTCTCCTCGAGCATCTTGAGGTAGGTCTCGATGCCGAGCTCGGCGATGTGGCCGCTCTGCTCGGCCCCGAGGAGGTTGCCGGCGCCACGGATTTCGAGATCCCGTCCGGCGATCCGGAAGCCGGCGCCGAGCTCGGTGAACTCGCGCAGCGCTTCCAGACGGCGCCGGGCGTCGTCGGTGAGCGGCGCATCCGGCGGCACCAGCAGATAACAGTAGCCGAGCTCGCGGCTGCGGCCGACCCGTCCGCGGAGCTGATAGAGCTGTGCCAGCCCGAACCGGTCGGCGCGGTGCACGAGCATCGTGTTGACGGTCGGAATGTCGATGCCGTTCTCGATGATCGTCGTCGCCAGGAGCAGGTCGTACTCGCGTGCGGTGAAAGCGTGCATCCGTCGGTAGAGCTCGCGCTCGTCCATCTGACCGTGCCCCACGACGACCCGCAGCCCCGGCACCAGCTCGCGCAGCGCCTCGGCCATGCGGTCGATCGATTCGACGCGGTTGTAGACGTAGAAGATCTGCCCGCCGCGCCCGAGCTCGTACTCGATCGCCTCGCGGACGAGCTCGTCCGAGAACGGCAGCACGGCGGTCTCGATCGCCATCCGGTCCTTGGGCGGCGTCTCGATCACCGCCATGTCCCGCACGCCGGCGAGGGAGAGCTGCAGCGTCCGCGGCAGCGGTGTCGCCGACATGGCGAGGACATGGACGTTCTTCTTGAGCTGCTTCAGGCGCTCCTTCTGGGCCACCCCGAAGCGCTGCTCCTCGTCGACGATGACCAGTCCGAGGCGCTGGAACTCGATGTCCTTCGACAGCACGCGGTGCGTGCCGATCACGACGTCGACCTTGCCGGAGGCGATCCGCTCCTTGAGCTCCTTGAGGTCCTTCCCGACGCGCAGCCTGGAGATCCGTTCGATCGCCACCGCGAAGCCGTCGAAGCGCCGTTGGAAGACCTCGAGGTGCTGGTCGGCGAGGATCGTCGTCGGCGCGAGCACCGCCACCTGGAATCCCGAATCGACGGCGCGGAACGCGGCGCGCATCGCCACCTCGGTCTTGCCGAATCCGACGTCGCCGCAGAGCAGGCGGTCCATCGGTTTCGACTGCGTCATGTCCTCGAGAACGGTGGTGATCGCCTCCGCCTGGTCCGGGGTCTCGTCGTAGGGAAAGGCGGCGCCGAACTGCCGCTCGAGGTCGGTGTCGCCCGCGAGGATCGGCGCGCGCGCCAGCTGGCGTTCGGCGTAGAGCTTGAGGAGCTCTTCGGCCATGTCGCGGAGTCCCTTCTTCACGCGCGCCTTGGTCTTGTTCCAGGAAGTTCCGCCGAGCTGGTCGAGCCGCGGGCCGATCCCCTCGATGCCGCTGTACTTCTGCACCAGATCGAGCCGCGAAAGCGGCACCAGCAGCCGCCGGCCGCCGGCGTAGGCGATCTCCATCACCTCGCTTTCGGCGGTCTGTGGTGCGGCGAGGTCGCGCAGCGAAGAAGGCAGTCGCTCCCGGTCGGTCGCAGCTCCCACCGATCGCAGCGCCACGAACTGTCCGATGCCGTGATCGGCGTGCACGACGTACTCGCCGACCTTGAGATCGCGCAGGGTCGCGAGGAACGGGCCGAAGCGGCCGCGGCCCTTGCGTGCCACGCGCGACGCCAGACGCGGCAGGAGCTGCGTCTCGCCATAGACGGCGACCCCCGCCGCCGGCAGGCGGAATCCGCGCTCGATCTCGCCGCCGACGAGCTCGACCCCCTCGGGACCGACGGAGATCTCGCGGCCCTCGAGGAGCTCGACGAGCGCCGCGTGTCGTTCCCGCGGCGCCACGAGCAGCACGCGCTCGGACCGCGACCGGCTCGCCGCGACCTCCTGCGGAAACCGCGGCAGCTGTCCGTGGAAGAGCTCGGTCGCCTGCGCCACGAAGTCGACCGCCTCCGGATCGCCGCCGAGCGGCAGGATCCGCGCCGCCGCACCCTCCACCAGCGAACGCACCGCCGCGGCGGGGTGCTCGAGGATCTCGGGTTCGAGCGCGAACCGCCGGTGTTCCCGGCGAGCCTCGAACTCGCCGTGCAGACGCTCCGCGTGGTGCTCCACCTCGCGCAGCAGGGCCGGCGGATCGAGCGCCACCCAGAGCGCGTCGGGCAGCAGCTCTCCGAGGGTTCGCGTCCGCGATGCGAGCAACGGCAGGAGATTCATCCATCCCGGGAATCCGTGTCCGCCGGCGAGCGTCGCGAGATGGTCCAGGGTCTCCCGCCCCGGCTCCTCTCCGACCAGTGTCACCAGGCGCTCCCCCAGGCGCCGGGCCGCCTCCTCGCCCTCGGGAAAGAGGGCGAGCGGCAGAACCGCGGCGCGCTCGAGCTCGGAGTGCGAACGCTGCGACTCGGTCTCGAAACGCCGCAGACTCTCGATCTCGTCACCGAACAGGTCGAGCCGCAGCGGCTCCTCCTCGCCCGCCGGAAAGAGGTCGAAGACGCCGCCGCGGACCGCGAAGTCACCCACCTCACCCACCAGGTCGACGCGCCGGTAGCCGAGGGCCGCGAGTCGCTCCGCCAGCCGGTCGAGCTCGACTGACGCTCCGCGCACGAGCTCGAGCGGCCGGAGACCCTCGGGATCCGGCAGGCGGCGGAACAGGGCGCGCGGCGTGACGAGAAGCGCACGCAACCTGCCGGCCAGCGCATCCGTCAGCGCCGTCACCTCCTGCGCGCGCACCGTGAGCGACGTCTCGGCTTCCTGGTACGGCGAGAGGGACGGCGACGAGAAGTATGCCCCGACCTCTTCCCCGGCCACGAGTCGCAACGACTCGAGCCAGGCGAGGGCATCCGATTCGTGCGGAACCACGACCACGACCGGCGCACGGTCCTGCTCGGCGAGGAGGTCGAAGATCCAGGCCGCGGCCGCCGGCGGCAGACGCGTGGCGCACCCACCGTCGGCGGCGATCCGGGAGGAGAATGCGGTGAAGGCGGGACTTCGGGCGATCCGCAGGGAGAGTTCCCCCCACGGCTCGAGGCGCGTCATGCGTCGATTCTACCGGAGCCGGACCGCTCCGCCCGGAGGCGCGACACGGCTGCCGACCCACCTCGCGGGGCGGTCGCACGTCGCGAACGCTGTGGTAGCTTCGCGACATGCTCTGACCCGGGAAACCAGGCGATTCCGGAACGACTTTCCGGCGGCGCAGGCGCGGAACGACGGCGCACGGCCGGAGCGGACCGGTGCCGCCGCGGAGCAAGAGCGGACAGCAGGACCGACCGCCGGCGGCGCGATCCGCACCGCCGGTGCGAATCGCCGGAGGGTTCATGACGTTCGTCACCGCGCTCACCGTCTTCGTCCTCGCGATCTACGTCGGGGTCGAGGTCATCAACAAGGTCCCGCCGACGCTGCACACCCCCCTGATGTCCGGCTCGAACGCCATCTCCGGCATCACCATCGTCGGATCGCTGATCCTCGCCGGCCAGCCCGACGTTCCCGAGCTCGTGCACGTCCTCGCCGGCGTTGCCGTCGCCTTCGCGACGGTCAACGTGGTCGGCGGGTTCCTCGTCACCCACCGGATGCTCGGCATGTTCCAGAAGAAGCGCTGAGGACATCGCGGTGCAGACCCAGGATCTCCGCGAGCTCGCCTACCTCGTCGCCGCCGTCCTCTTCATCGTCGACCTGAAGTGGATGGCGCATCCGCGCACGGCGGTCCGCGGCAACTACGCCGGCGCACTCGGCATGTCGATCGCGATCGTCGCCACCGTCCTCGGTCAGTCGATGACCTGGAAGTACGTCCTGATCGGCGCCGGCGTGGGCACGATCGCCGGCTGGTTGATGGCAGCGAAGGTGAAGATGACGTCGATGCCGGAGATGGTCGGCATCCTCAACGGCTTCGGTGGCGGCGCCTCGGTCCTGGTCGGAGCCGCGGCGCTGGTCTCCGCCCAGCAGGCTCTCGCGTCGGGGAACGGCGCCGGTCTGCAGGAGGAGATCGCGATCGTCCTCTCCGCCCTGATCGGTTCTGTCACCTTCTTCGGCAGTTACGTCGCCTTCGGCAAGCTCGCCGAGTTCCTCGCCGTCAAGTGGAAGCTCAAGGGGTGGCAGAAGGCGATCAAGTACGGCTTCGCGGCGCTCACCGCGCTCGTCGGCGTCGGCTACGGTGTTTCCGCCGGACTGCTGGATCCCGCGACCGGCGCGAGCGACCGGCTGGTCGTCGCGCTCACCTGCCTCTCGTTCCTCTGCATCGCCGGACTCCTGACCCTGCGGCGGGACCGCTTCCCGGGGATGAACGCCTGCAAGTGGCTTGCGGTGGCGGCGAGCCTCGCCACCGGCGTCCTGCTCGTCCTCGACCCCACCGACATCGCCCTCTACTGGCTGCTCGCGGGCCTCTCCGGTCTGCTGGGCGTGCTGCTGACGATCTCGATCGGCGGCGCCGACATGCCGGTGGCGATCGCCCTCCTCAACTCCTACTCGGGCCTCGCCGGTGCCGCGACCGGCTTCGTCATCTCGAACACCGTGCTGATCGTCGCCGGCTCGCTGGTGGGCGCCTCGGGTCTCATCCTGACCAAGATCATGTGCCGGGCGATGAACCGCTCGATGACCAACGTGCTGTTCGGTTCGATGGGACCGACGGCCGAGACGCCGGACGCCGAGGAGGTCTACCGCACCGTCAAGGCGACGTCGGCCGAGGAGATCGCCATCCTGCTCGACGGCGCCCAGCGGGTCGTGATCGTCCCGGGGTACGGCATGGCGGTCGCCCAGGCGCAGCACACGGTGCGCCAGCTCGCCGGCCTCCTCGAAGAGCACGGGGCGAACGTCGAGTACGCGATCCACCCGGTCGCCGGCCGGATGCCGGGCCACATGAACGTGCTCCTGGCGGAGGCGAACGTCGACTACGAGAAGCTGCGCGAGATGGACGACATCAACGGCGAGATGGACCAGATCGACGTCGCAATCGTCGTCGGCGCCAACGACGTGGTCAATCCGGTCGCCGAGACCGACCCCAAGAGCCCGATCGCGGGCATGCCGATCATCGAGGCGCACAAGGCGAAGACGGTGATCGTGATCAAGCGCAGCCTCTCTCCGGGCTTCGCCGGGATCCCCAATCCGCTCTTCGCGGCCGAGAACTGCCTGATGTACTTCAACGACGGCAAGAAGGCGATCCAGGACCTCATCACCGCGGTCAAAGAGTCGGCCTGACAGGGGTTTCCACCCCGGCGAGAGCAGGCTCTGTGACGGCCGGCCGCGGCAGTTGCGCACGGCGCCAGTCCTGCTATTGTTTTTCTCCCTCACTAGGAGGAATTCCATGACAGACGCGTCCACGAAGCTACGCACCCTGCTGGGCGGCGGAGCGCTCGCCCTCTCCCTGTTCGTTCTCGCCGCCGCGCCGCTCGCGGCCCAGGAAGCCCCGGACGAGAGCGACGCCGACATGCCGCCGTTCGCGACCGGCATCGACAAGGAGGCGTACATGCGCGCGCGCGCCGAGTACATCTCGTTGCTGCGCGGCGTTCCGACGTTCCAGTCCTACGACGCCCGCGCGCTCGCGATCCAGCAGATGGACGCCGTCGAGAGGCTCCGCCGGCCCGATGTCGAGATCGGCGCCTGGACCCCGCTCGGGCCCAATCCGATCCCGAACGGACAGGTCGTGACCGGTCCGCAGCTCGCGGTGAGCGGCCGGGTGAGCGCCATCGCCGTCGACCCGACCGACGAGGACATCGTCTACGTCGGCGCGGCCCAGGGCGGCGTCTACCGCTCGCTCAACGGCGGCACGAGCTGGACGCAGATCTTCGACGGCGCCGACAGCCTGGCGATCGGCGCCCTCGCCATCGCTCCTTCCTCGCCGACGACCTTGTACGTCGGCACCGGAGAGTCCGCACTCTCGGCGGACAGCTTCTTCGGCGTCGGTGTCTACCGGATCGACAATGCGACGACGACCGCCGACCTGGTCGGTCCGTTCAATCCCCTGGTGACCACCGGCATCGCCAACACGACCGCGTTCACCGGTCGCGCGATCAGCGAGATCCTGGTCCACCCGACACTGCCGGGGACGATCTTCGTCGCCACCACGAGCGGCACCTCGAGCAACCCTTCGGGCAGCTCCGTGGGCTTCACCGTTCCGCCGCTCGCCATTCGCGGGCTCTACCGCTCGACCGACGCCGACACGGCCAACCCGTCCTTCACCAAGCTTACGGTGACGACCGCCGGCAGCATCGCGCCCGACGCGAGCGGCGACCGCTCGATCACCGACATCGCGATGGATCCGACCGATCCCAACACGATGGTCGCCTGGGTCCTCGGCAACGCCGCCGCCGGCGACGGCGGCGTCTATCGCTCCACCAACGCGCTGACGACGGCGACCTTCACCCAGACCTACACGACGACGACCAGCTCCTCCCGCGGCGAACTCGCCGGAAACCGGGTAGGCGCGACGATCACCTTCTTCGCCGCCAGCGGCGACGCCAGCAGCGGACAGCTCCGGAGGTCGACGGACGGCGGAGCGACCTGGAGTGCAGCGCTCACCGCCGCCAACGGCTTCTGCGGCGGGCAGTGCTTCTACGACATCGCGGTCGCGGTGCATCCGACGAACGCCAACATCCTGAACGTCGGCGGTGCGCCCACCTTCGCCGCCGGGCGCTCGACGGACGGCGGCGCCACCTTCACCTCGAACGCGACCTCGGCTTCGGGGGTCCACGGCGACACCCACGTGATCGCCATCGCGACTGCGCTCCCGGCGGTGGTCTATCTCGGCACGGACGGCGGCATCTACCGTTCGAGCGACAGCGGAATCACCTGGTCGACGCTCAACAACAGCGACTTCTACGCCACGCAGTTCCAGAGTCTCGCCCAGCACCCCACCGACCCGGACTTCCTGATCGGCGGCACGCAGGACAACGGCACCGAGTTCCGCATGCCGGGTGGGGCGTGGACCCGCGCCGACTTCGGCGACGGCGGCTACGCACTGATCGACCAGAACGCCGCCGACACGACGAACGTCACGATGTACCACACCTACTTCAACCAGACGAACGCCATGGGCTTCGCCCGGGTCACCAACGTGGCGAGCGCCACGGAAGGGAACTGGACCGGATTCGGCTGCGGCTTCGGCGGCTTCATCGCCAACGGCATCACCTGTACCGCATCCAACATCCTGTTCTACGCGCCGATGGCTCTCGGTCCAGGCTCCCCCAACACGGTCTACTTCGGCTCGGATCAGCTCTACCGGTCCGCCAACCTCGGCGTCACCATGCCGGCGGTCAGCCAGGTGTTGCAGAGCGGGCAGCCGATCACGACGATCGCGATCGCGCCGACGAACGACAACGTCCGCATCGTCGGCCTCCGCAACGGCCAGGTCTTCGCTACCACGACGGGCGGTAACCCGATCCCCAACGTCACGGCGGCCGCCATGCCCGATCCGGATCCCAACGACACCGGCCTGCGCCGCGCGGTGACCCGCGCCGCGATCGACCCGAAGTCCGCCAACACCGCCTGGGTCGCCTTCGGCGGCTACGGCGTCGCCAGCGGGGAACACATCTGGAAGACCACCAACCTGGCGGCAGGAGCGGCCGGCTGGACGGCGGCCGGAGCGGGCATCCCCGACGTGCCGGTAAACGCGCTGGCGATCGATCCCAATGCGACGGCCGTGGTCTACGCCGGCACCGATATCGGCGTCTTCGCGACCTACGACGGCGGGCTGAACTGGACGCCGTACGGCAGCGGCCTGCCGCGCGTTGCCGTGTTCGACATGGGCGTCTTCGACGGCGGCGCCGCGCTGCCGATGTTGCGGATCGCGACGCACGGCCGGGGGATCTGGGAGATCGGCGCCGCCGGCATCTTCTCCGACGCCTTCGAGACCGGGAACTTCAACGGCTGGGACGGCCACCCGTAGGCGCATCCTGCAGGCCTGCTGCTAGCCTGCGCCGGTGACGGAGAGCTCCGAACCAGGGTCCCGGACGGCCGAGGTCGCGCTCCTCATCCGTCTGGGCCGCGACCTGCACGAGGCGGGGCTCGCCGCGCCGCAGCTCGAGACGGCGCTCGCCCGCGTCGCTTCGCGGCTCGGAATCGTCGCGCAGTTCTTCTCGACCCCGACGTCGCTCTTCATCGCCTTCGGCGACGGCGCGGGCCAGCGGACCCATCTCGAGCGGGTCTCGCCCGGGGCCATCGATCTCGGACGGCTGGCCGAGCTCGAGGCGCTCCTCGATCGACTCGCCGGCGGCGAGCTCACCCCGACAGCCGCGGCGACCGAGTTGGACGAGCTCGCTCGCCGGTCGCGGCGCTATCCGCGCTGGCTCACCGGCGTCTGCTGGGCGTTCGCCTCCGCCACCGCCGCAGTCTTCCTCGGCGGCGCGGCGCGCGAAGTCGTCGTCGCCGGTGCGATCGGCCTCCTTACCGGAGTCATCGCGTGGCTCGCCGACCGCCGACCCTCCGCCAAGCGCCTGTTCGAACCGTTCGCCGCGGCACTCGCGGCCTTCGGCGTCGCCACGATCGCCCACGCCTTCCCGCCGGTGTCGGCCTACATCGCCACCGTCGCCGGGCTCATCGTCCTGCTCCCCGGATACACCCTGACGACGGCGCTCTCGGAGCTCGCGACCCAGCACCTCTCCTCGGGCACCTCCCGTTTCGCCGGAGCGCTCGTCTCCTTCCTCATGCTCGGACTCGGCGTTGCGGTGGGCGGCAGGATCGCCGAAGCGCTCTGGGGTGGAGTCCCGGGTGTCGTCCCGATCGGCCCGGCGACCTGGCTGCAGGTCGTCGCGCTGCTCCTGGCACCGGTCTCCCTCGCCGTGATCCTCAAGGCTCCGGCTACGGAGATGCCCTGGATCGCGATCGTCGGGGCGATCGGCTACTTCGGAGGCCGGCTCGGCGTCGAGGCGTTCGAACCGGCGGTCGGAATGTTCGGCGGGGCGCTGGCCGTCGGGCTCGCTTCGGCGGGCTACTCGCGTCTCCGTCGCCGGCCGTCCTCCGTCACGCTCGTTCCCGGCATCCTGATGCTCGTGCCGGGCTCGATCGGCTATCGCAGCCTCACGGCCCTCCTCGCGGAAGAGGTGGTGCCGGGGATCGAGACCGCGTTCAAGATGCTCTTGGTGGCCGCCTCTCTCGTCGCCGGACTGCTCGTCGCGTCGGCGATCACGGTGGAACGGCGCGACCGCAGCGCCCCGCCGCAGTCGACCTGACGGTCGACCTCCTTCGCCCTCTTCAGCGACCGGCGCGGCGGTAGGTGCCGTCGAAAGCGGTCGTCCAGCTCCCGCCCTCGTCGGTCGAAACCTCCCAGTGCTGTCGCACCGAGCCGTCCGCGTTCGGAGTCCAGGTGATGCGGTCGATCTGCTGTCCGCCCTTGGGATTCGCGTGACGCCCTTCGAGGACCATGCTGCCGTTGCGCAGCCCGCCCTCGAGATTCAGCAGACCCCCCTGATTGTCGACCCAGGTCTGATGCCAGACTTTGCGCGACGCATCGTAGACGTTGAAACTCGTACCCGAGTAGCCCTTCGGCGTCGCATACTCCTCGCGCAGTCCGCAGTCGTCGAAGAGCTTCGTGATCCGGTTCGTTCCGGCGATCCCCTTGGCGGTGGAAACCTCCCAGTTCCCCAGCCAGAAATCGAACTGCCGATGTTCCGGAGCCGCGCAAGGGCGCGGGGCGGCGGCCGGCGCCGGCGCGGCGGAAGGAGCGGTCTGCCCCAACGCAAGGGACGGGATCGCCAGCAGCAGGAGCGTCGTCAAGGTTCCGGTCATCGGTGGTCTCCCATCGGAATGCCGGGTACTACGTGATCCGAGGTCCCCGGGTTCTCACCGGGGACGGGCGGTCCGTTCGTCGCGACCGAGTTCGCACGGCCGGTCGCACCAAACTGCCACCCATGGCGCAGAATGGCGCGATCGGACTGCGAACTGCGTTCTGAAGAGCAGGCGGGCGCGGAAGGACCGCGCCAGGCCACCGGATCCGAACGGAGAGAAAGAGATGCCCCGACGTCGCTCGGTTCGCAGGAACGGCAGGATGCGCCTGCTGGCACCGGTCGTCGCTGGCATCGCCGGCATCGCTGCCATCGCCGGCATGACGGCATGCCGGCCGGGAGCGGGCGATGTTGCGGCCGATGCCGCCGTGCCGCTCCAGGCCGTTCACGCCCGGAGCCTCCGCGACGTAACGTTCGAACGGACGCCCGAGCGGATCGAGCGCGGGCGCTACCTCGCGACTGCGGCAATCGGATGCGTGGTCTGCCACTCCGAGCGCGACCGGAGCCAGCCCGGCGAGCCGCCGCTCGCCGGTCGCGAGTTCGCCGGCCGGATCCTTTCCGAGACGCCGGACTCCCGGACGGTGGCGCCGAACCTCACTCCGGACGTCGCGACCGGCGCCGGCTCGTGGAGCGACGACATGCTGGCGCGCGCCATCCGCGAGGGCGTCGGCCACGACGGACGCGGCCTCGGCGGTCCGATGTGGTGGTGGGCGTTCCGCGACCTCTCCGACGAAGACCTGGCCTCGATCGTCGTCTACCTGCGTTCGATCCCGCCGGTCCGCCACCAGCTGCCGCCCCGCCGACTTTCCGCGCAGCAGGAGCAGGCCCGCGCCGAAGCGGCGCGACCGCTCTCCGAGCCGGTACCGGAAGAGGACCTCTCCGACCCCGTCGCGCGCGGCCGCTACCTCCTGGCCATCGCCGACTGCATGGGCTGTCACTCGTCGTGGGAGGCGCCGAAGATGGCCGGCGCCTTCGCCGGCGGCAATGCGGTGGAGCGCGACGGAACGATCGCCTGGAGCGCGAACATCACGCCCGACCCGCTCGCGCTCGGCGCCTGGACGCCGGAGATGTTCCGCGCGCGGATCCGGACCGGCCGCGGCGGAACGCTCCACCCGACCATGCCGTGGGTCGCTTACCGGAATCTGAGCGACGACGACCTCGACGCCATCTTCGCGGCCCTTCGCGAGGTCGAGCCGGTGACTCACCTCGTCAACAACGTCGAGCCGCCGACGCCCTGCCCGGTCTGCGGCCAGACGCATCCGGCGGGCGAGCTCAACCGCGTCCCGGTCTTCGAGCGCGTCGACCTCGATCCGGCGACGATCCCGGCGCTCGCCGGGACCTACCGCAACGAGAAGTACGACCTGACCGTGACGATCCGGATCGTCGAGGAAAAGCTCGTCGCGAGCGAAGGCGGCGCGCCGATCGAGCTCGTCCCGTGCGCCGACGGCTGGTTCCGCGGTCACGGTCTGGTGGGGCCGTACCGGTTCGAACGCGATGCCGCCGGACGGGTGACCGCCCTCTTCAGCCGCGATCTCGGCCTGACCCGCTACGAACCGGTGGCCGAACCTCCCGGCGGAGGGGGTTGACGGCTACTCGATTTCGAGCAGCGGATCGCCGCCTTCGACGGCTTCGCCGCTCGTGACGTGGATCTTCTTCACGGTGCCGGCGCGGTCGGCCTGGATCTCGTTCTGCATCTTCATCGCCTCCAGCACGACGAGCGACTGCCCGGCCTCGACGGCCTCGCCCTCCGCGACGCGGATGTCGACCACGCGCCCGGGCATGTAGGCGGTGACGGTCATCTTGCCGCGCTGCCCCGGACCGCCACGCGCCTCTTCCGCCAGGTGGGTCAGCGGGTCGACGAGCTCGACGTCGAACGAGCGCCCGCGCCAGCCCACGGCATAGCTGCCGTCGCCGTGGCGGAAGACCGCCGTCTCGTGGCTCTCTCCCTCGACGAGGAGCGAGATCACGAACGGACCGAGCGAACGGGTGTCGACGTCGAGCTCGCGCTCCGCGATGCGCACCCGGTAGTGGCCGCTGTGGAGGCGCGTCACTTCCAGGCGCTCGCTGCGGCCGGCGAATCTGGCGACCAGCTGCACGGTCAGGATCCCTCCGCGCCGCGAAGCGCGGCGCGTCGCGCCGCGGCACGCCAATGGCCGCGATGTCCGGGGCCCTCGAGCGGATGCCCGGCGAGACGCTGCGCACGATCGAAGTGCGCGATCGCCGCCGCGATCACCGCCACGTCGGGGACCTCCTCCGCATCCACGGGCCGGAGCGCGCCCGATTCGAGATTGCGATCGAGCCAGTGGATGTCGAAACGGGCGGCGCGGAAGTCGTCGTTCCCGAGCAGCGCCTCGAAGAGCGGCACGTTGGTCTTGATGCCGACGATGCGGAGCTCGTCGAGCGCCCTCCCGAGCCGGCGCAGCGACTCCTCCCGGTCCCGGCCCCAGACGATCAGCTTGGCGATCATCGGGTCGTAGTGGATCGAGATCTCCGAACCGCCGTAGACCCCGGCGTCGTTGCGCACGCCGGGTCCCTGCGGCAGTCGCAGCCACTGGATCCGCCCGGGCGAAGGAGCGAAGCGGCGGAACGGATCCTCGGCGTAGAGGCGTACCTCGACCGCGTGCCCCTTGGGCTCCACGTCGTCGAACTCCTCGCCGAGCGGCTCGCCCTGGGCGATCTTGAGCTGCGCCACGACGAGATCGAGACCGGTCACCATCTCGGTGACCGGATGCTCGACCTGGAGCCGCGTGTTCATCTCGAGGAAGTAGAACGATCCGTCCGCGGCGAGGAGAAACTCGCAGGTGCCGGCGTTGGTGTAGCCCACCGCTTTCGCTGCAGCCACCGCGGCGGCGCCCATGCGCGCCCGGAGCTCGGGCGAGACCACCGTCGACGGGGCCTCTTCGATCACCTTCTGGTGCCGGCGCTGCAGGGAACACTCGCGCTCGCCGAGCGAGACGACCTTGCCGTGCTGATCGCCCAGGACCTGGATCTCGATGTGGCGCGGGCGTTCCACGAACTTCTCGAGGAAGACGGCGTCGTCGCCGAACGAGGAGAGCGCCTCGGCGCTCGCCAGGCGGAACGCCTCTTCGATGGCGGCCGGTTCGTGCACGACGCGCATCCCCTTGCCGCCGCCGCCCGCCGCCGCTTTGAGGATCACCGGGTAGCCGACCTTCTGCGCCCAGTCGCGCGCCGCCGCGGGATCGGCGAGCGCCCCGTCCGAGCCCGGGACCACCGGCACACCGGCGGCGATCATGCGCTCGCGGGCCGCCGTCTTCGAGCCCATCGCCGCGATCGCCTCGGGCGAGGGGCCGATGAAGGCGACCCCGCGATCGCGGCACAGGGCGGAAAACTCGGCGCGCTCGGAGAGGAAGCCGTAGCCTGGGTGGATCGCGTCGGCGCCGATCTCGACCGCCAGGTCGACCAGCGCCTCGGCGCGGAGGTAGCTCTCGCGCGCCGGCGCCGGACCGATCCGGTACGCCTCGTCCGCAGCCAGGACCGCCAGCGATTCACGGTCGGCATCCGAGTAGGCGACGGCGCCGCGGATCCCCTCTTCGCGCAGGGC
Source organism: Thermoanaerobaculia bacterium (assembly GCA_050186295.1). Lineage (GTDB taxonomy): Bacteria > Acidobacteriota > Thermoanaerobaculia > Multivoradales > JAGPDF01 > JAGPDF01. The sequence continues at coordinate 116,179 of JBFWYP010000001.1, forward strand.
GCGCAGGATCCGTACGGCGATCTCGCCGCGGTTGGCGATCAGGACCTTCCGAAAACGCTTCAGGCAGGCTCCTCGTTCCAGGGCGCGGGGATCGTACCATCCGCGCTCCCCGCGCCCGGCCCGCGACCGCCCGCGACGGAACGGGCGACCGCCAGGAGGAGCAGCAGTCCCACCACGACGACACCCATCGCCAGGTGCAGGGGTCGCCTGCTGATCCAGAACCGGACGCGGTGCGCCCCTGCCGGGACGCGGACGCCGAGCCGCGCGAGCTGCACGATCTCGGTCCGGGCCGGCGCTCCGTCGATCTCGGCCCGCCAGATCGGCAGATAGGCGCGGCGCAGGAAGAGGACGCTGTCCGAAGCGGCCAGAGCTTCGATCTCGACCTCCTCGGCAGCCTCGCGGACGATGCGGGCGGTCCCTCCCCCCCCGGAGCCGGTCGCGGTTTCCCCTCCGGCCTCCTCTCCTGCGCCCCCCGCCAGGATCGCCGTCTGGTGGGGATCGAAGTCGTTCGCGAAGATCGCCTCCATGGCGGCATTCATCTGCGGCGCCCGCACGATCCGCCCGGCGATCTCCACCTCGGCCGCGCGATCGACGGGCTCGTACACGTGGAGGTCGTTGCCCCACCAGCCCGGATAGCGCGCCAGCTCCCGCACGCGCGGCAACGCTTCCGGGTCGAGCTCGCGGTCGAGCAGGAGACGATCGACCCCGAGCGCCTCGAGGACGTCGATGCGCCGCGCGTCCGGGAAGCCGCGGAGACCGACGGTCACCGCCTGCGAGAGAAAGCTGTCGAGACCCTCCGGAGAGATCGCAAGCTCCGTCCGGCGACCATGAAGCACCGCCGTGAACGGGTAGAGCTCCTCCGCCGAGCGGCGCATCAGCCAGCGCAGCCTGCGGTCCGGGTAGTCGCCGGCAAGCATCGTGCTCGGCCGGAAGAAATCCTGGCTGGCTCCCTGCATCAGGACCGCGTCCTCCGGCACGACCGCGAGTACCTTCGGCGCCGCGAGGTAGGGGGCGATGTCGTCCATCGGCAGCGCCGGCCTCAGGAGCCAGAGCTGGAAGGCGGTCGCGCAGAAGAGCGCCAGGACTCCGGAGATCCCGGACCGGTGGCGGGACAGCGCGACGCAGAGGAGAAGCAGTCCGAGGACTCCGAGCGTCAGAAAGGCGACCCCCTGCAGGCGGATCGAGAGCTCGGCCAGGAGATTCGGCGGGACCTCGGTCGCGAGGAGCGAGGTGACGATCCGACCGAATCCTCGCGGCGCGAGCACCGCCGCGACGAGCGTCGCGAGATAGCCCGCCGCAATCGTCGCGAGCGCCAGTCCGAGCGGCCTCCTCCGGCCGCGCTCGAACGCCTCCGTGAAGCCGAGACCGGCGAGGAGGCTGGCTCCGAGCGCCGCAGCCAGCCAGAATTTCTGGGGAAAGCGGAGCGCCTCGCCCAGGGAGGTCCGGACCAGGAGGCGCAGGAGCGGATTGAACTGCCCCAGAGCGAAGAGGAATCCGAGAGCGATCGCACCCGCCGACCAGAGCTTCGCGCGCCGGCCGTCCTTCGCCAGCAGACCGAGCCCGACGAGAGCCAGCGCCAGAGCTCCCGGCGCCAGGGTGAAGAAGAGGGGGGGATAGCTGTCGAAGAGCCCGGGTGCGAGGTTCTCCGCGAGATCGGGGCGCCCGAAGAAGAAGGGAAAGAAGAGATCGGCGAGGTGCTGGAGCCGGAAGCTGCCGAGAAACGGCGGCGCCTCGCCGTTCCACTCGTTGGCCCGGAACGAGAAACCCAGGATGCGGAACGTCTCGACGAGCTGCGGCGCGGCGAGAAGCGTGCCGGCAGTCAGCGCGAGCAGGAGCCTGGCGTCGAGCAGAGCCCGCCACCTCGACCGGCTGCGGTCGCCCCCGCGCACGACGCGCGCAGCCAGGGCGAGCAGCAGCGCGAGCAGGCCAAGCAGCGGTTCTCCGGCGAGAATCAGCAGCGTCCAGAGAAGTCCCGCCGCGACGAGCCCGCGACGACGGAGTTGCGGCATGTCCGATCCGCTCTCGACGAGCGCCGCTACGAGTGCCGGCGCCAGCGCCGCGCCGGCGACGACGTTGTAGAGATTGAGCGTGCTGACGAAGTAGCCGGAGGTCGCGTAGCACGCCGCCGTGGCCCAGGCCGACGGGCGCCCGAGCCCCCACGCGCGCCCCATCCAGTAGGCCGCCGCGAGCGCCACGAAGGCGTGCAGCCAGAAGTGGGCGTTGAAGCTCCAGAACCGTTCGCCGACCAGAGCAAGGAGGTTCGTCGGGTAGAACGGCAGCGCGTTGAGGTTGCCGGCGAGCGCCTGACCGCCGGCACGGAGCGGATCCACGAGAGGAATCGTTCCCGCGCGCCACGCGTCGACGAGCGAGATCCGCAGAAGGAAGTGGGTGTGCAGTACGTCGCGGAGGATGAGCGTCTTCCCTCCCGCGATGAGCGACCAGAAAGTCGCCGCGAGGAGCGCCGCCGTCGGCAGCACGTAGAGCGCGACGAAACGCTTCATGGTCGCAGGTATCCGAGCACGAGGGCGGCGAGGAGCGCGAGCAGTGCGATCCCGCCCGCCAGCTTCTCCGCGAGTCGCGATGTTCCGATCACCACTTCCTGGCGTCCGGCCGGAACCTCGACTCCGAGGAGGGCGAGATTCGCCGGCTGCGTCGGCAGGCGAGTGCCGTCGGCGAGCCGCGCCTCGATCTCCGGAAAGAAGGCGCGCTGGACGACGGCGAGACCTCCCTCCCCTTCGACCGAGAAGCGCAGGCGATCGAAACGCTCGTCGAGGATCCGGATCGTGGCTCCCGGCGTGTGGCGCACCGGCCGGCTGGCGACCGCCGTGCCGGTCTCCTCCCGCGCGCTCTCCGTGCCGTGGTCGGCCAGGAGGGCGGCGATCGGCGAGTCGGCGACCACGATCCGCTCCGGCCAGATCACCCGGCCCGCCGAGTCTGAGACGCGGTAGAGCTCGCTGTCCACACCGTAGCGGCGATCTCTGGCGACCGGCGACCCCGGGGGCGGGTTGCCGTCGTCGTCGCGGCGCACGAACCAGTCGACCCCCTGCCGGCGGAACCAGCGCAGGCGATCCGGCCAGGGGGCCCGCGCCTGGTACTCCATCAGCAGGGAGCTCAACGGTGAATAGATTCCGTCGAAATCGGGAGCCTGCGGGTAGCGGAGGCCGTGCAGAGCCCCGGTCGCGACGTCGAGATCGAGTCGCGCATCCCGCCAGGCGGCGGTTTCCGATTCGAAGGCGCGGCCGCCGCGATTCGACGACGGCGTCGACGGCGGCACGTCCCACAGCAGGACGACGTCGGGGTCGTCGCGGAGCATCACGATCCAGGGCGCGGGTGGCGCGAACTCGTCGCGCCGCGCAGTGGTCAGGAGCGGCAGGAGTTGCGCCAGGGCGAGAAGCTGCGCCGCCAGCACGAGACCCGGGCGGTTCCGCCGCACTCCGATCGCCGCCACAGTGAGCAGCAGCGCCGCGAAGAGCGCCCCGAGGAACCACTGCGTCTGCTGGGTCGCGGCGACGGCGTGGCTCCGCGCGCCGAGCTCGTGCACGAACCGGTCGCGGATCGGGCCCCGCCCGAACCAGAGTCCGAGCGCTGCGAGCAGCGCCAGGAGCGCTCCGGCTCCGAGGCTCCGCCGCGACTGCGCGGTGGACGCTTCGTCGCGTTCGCGGAACCAGCGATCGAAGCCCCACCCGGCGAGCAGGGCGAGTGCCAGGGTCACCCAGAGCAGGAACTTCTGCGAGAAGCGGAAAAGCCCGCCAGTGAGCCGTAGCAGAACCTCTGCCGCCGGTCCGCCCATCCAACCGAAGACGAGTCCGGCGACGACGAGCGCCGCCCAGCGCCACCTTCGGTAGGCCGCCAGCGCCGCTGCCAGCCCCACGACTCCACAGTAGAACGAGTAGATGTACGGTGTCAGCGGAGTCACGCTCGACCAGTAGCCGAAGCGGTCCAGGTTCGACGGCCACCCCCAGGGGAGCGGCAGCAGGAGCTCGAGCCAGCGGCCCGGCGGGAGCGAGTGCGCCGACACCTGGGCGACCGTGAGCCCGTGCGCGCCACGATAGGTGAAGTCGAGGATCCGCGCCGCGGCGACGATCTGCGGCGCCGCGATCAGCAGCCCGATCCCGCCGATCACCAGACAGTCGACGACACCGCGACGGAGGCCCCGACGCTCCCACGCCACCAGCAGCATCGGCACCGTGGCGAGCGCCGCGGTGACCGGCTCTCCGGCGAGGAGCATCATCCCGCAGGCGGCTCCTCCCCAGAGACATCCGCGTCGTCCTCCGCGTGCCACACCCCAGAGGACGAACGGCAGCCAGGCGACGACGGCGATCAGGTTGTAGAAGGTGAGGAGGGTCAGGACGTAGCCCGACGCGGCGAAGGTCAGCGCCGCGAACGTCGCCGCCGCGGCACTCTGTCCGAAGGTCCTCGCCAGGAGCCGCATGCCGAGGAACGCCAGGAGCCAGTGCAGGACGTAGTGCGCATTGAAGGCGACCCAGAACGGAAGCGCCAGATAGAGCAGATTCCCGGGATAGAACGGCAACGCGTTGGGGTTGCCGGCGAACGGCTGACCGAGCGCCCGCGTGGTGTCGAAGGACGGAATCTCGCCGCTCGCGAGTGCCTCGGCCCCGTAGTGCTTGAACGACAGATGGGTGGTGAACACGTCGCGCGCCAGGAGCGTGCGCCCGCCCGTGAGCAGCGGCCAGGAGAAGAAGAGCCAGGTGATCGCCAGCACGACGAGGAGCCAGCGGTCGACCCGCAGAGCCGGCGCCGGAGCGACCGGCCCGGAACCCGCCCCCGGGCCGTTCCCGTCGATCGCATCCGGCGCGCTTAGAATACCGGCCATGTCTCTCGCTCTCCTTCGCTCGCTGCGCCCTGCGCAGTGGGTGAAGAACCTCTTCGTCCTCGTCCCGCTGGTCTTCGCTCACCGGGCCGACGACCCCACGGTGGTGCGTCGCGCGGTCGTCGCCCTGCTCTGTTTCTGCGCCGCGTCGAGCGCCATCTACCTCGTCAACGACCTCAGGGACCGCGACAGCGACCGCCATCATCCGCTGAAACGGCTGCGCCCGATCGCCTCCGGGCTGCTCTCCCCCGCCGTCGCGGCGGCCGCCGCCGCCGTGCTGCTGGCCGGCGCCTTCCTGGCCGCCCGGGGAGCGGGAAACCGCTTCCTGTTCGCGCTCGCTGCCTACGTCGTCCTCAACGTACTCTACTCGCTCGCCCTCAAGCGGATGGTGATCCTCGACGTCATGTCGATCGCCGCCGGCTTCGTCCTCCGGGTGCTCGCCGGCGCCGTCGCGATCGACGTCGACGTCTCGAACAGGCACCAGCTCTGCACGACGTTCGTCGCGCTCTTCCTCGGCGTCTCCAAGCGCCGCCACGAGATCGCCGCGCTGCCGCCCGGGACCCTCGGGACCCGCGCCGTGCTCGAGCAGTACAGCCTCACCTTCCTCGATCAGCTGATCAACGTCGTCACCGCGTCCACGGTTGTCGCCTACTCTCTCTACACCGTCGATCCGGCGACCGCGGCGAGGCTGGGCACGCCTCACCTGGTCTGGACCGTCCCGCTGGTGCTGTTCGGGATCTTCCGCTTCCTCTTCCTGCTCTATCGCTCCGACGACGCCCGCAGCCCGACCGACGCGATCCTTCGGGATCCGCCCTTCCTCGCCAACCTCGCGCTCTGGGGAGTCGTGGTGCTCTCCTTGATCTATGGCACCTGACCGCCGCCTGCGATACGCCTTTGCGGGTCTCTTCTTCGCCTCCGGCGCCGCCGGGCTCGTCGATCAGGTGGTCTGGCTGCGCTATCTCGCGCTCGTCTTCGGCAACACGACCCTCGCCACGGCGACGATCCTCGCCGTCTTCCTGGGCGGTCTCGGCCTGGGCTCCTGGCTCTTCTCGCGTCACGCCGAGGCGCTCGCGGAGAGCGGCAGGGCGGTCGCCGTCTACGCGCTCCTCGAGGCGGGCGTCGGTCTCTTCGCGATCTTCTCGCCGCGACTCTTCGCCGCGATCGATTCGGTCTACATCGTGACCTACCGCTCGGTCGGCGACGAGCCGCTCCTCTTCGCGCTGCTCCGCGCGGCCCTCGCGGCGCTCGTTCTCCTCCCGCCGACGCTGCTCATGGGGGGCACGCTCCCCGTGCTGCTCGGCGCCCTCTCGCGCCGTCCGGAGGGCGAAACCGCGGGTCACCGGGAAGGGCGTGACACCGCGCTCCTCTACGGCGCCAACACCCTCGGCGCGATGGCCGGCGTCGGAGCCGCCGGCTTCTTCACCATCCGGCTGTTCGGCCTCGAAGCGAGCCTCCTCCTTTCGGCGGCGCTCAATCTCGCCGTCGCCCTGGTCGCGATCCTGCTGCAGCCGCCGAAGCGCCGCGCCCCGCCGTCAACGTCGTCGCCGGCAGCCGATCCGGCGCGATACCTGCTCCTCGCCGCGCTCTTCATGGGCGCGACCAGCATCGCCTGCGAGGTGCTCTGGACCCGGGTCCTCGTCTTCTACCTCGGGTCGAGCGTCTACGCCTTCAGCCTGATGCTGCTGCTCTTCCTCGCCGGCATCGCCATCGGCAGTCTCGCCGCCGCGCGCGTCGTCGACCGGGTGGAGCGCCCGGTGGTCCTGCTCTTCCGCCTCGAGCTGCTCCTCGCGCTGCTCACTCCGGTCTCGATCTGGCTCTTCGCGACCCTCGACGACCGGCTCATCGCGCTCTCCGAGGCGCTCGAGCCGCGCCGCTTCGGTGTCGCCGTGGTGGCGGAGCTCCTGGCGATCGCTCCCATCCTCCTGCCGCCGACCCTGCTGATGGGTTTCCGCTTCCCCGTCGCAGCCCGCGCCTACTCTCGACGGATCGGGACACTCGGCGCCGACGTCGGAAGGCTGTACGGAGCCAACACGGCAGGGTCGATCGTCGGCGCGCTGGGAGCCGGCTTCCTCCTGATCCCGCTCCTCGGCAGCCAGAACTCCCTCCTCGCAGTCGGCACGGCCAACGCCCTCGTTGCCGTCTGGCTGGCCCGCCGCGCGACGCGCGACGCCCCCCTCCTCCCGGGGGACCGTCGTCTCGCGATCGCGGCCTGGCTCGTCGTGCCGGCACTCGTCCTGACGGGATCGCTTCTGCCGCCGGATCGCGTGATCCTCGCTTCGGGCCTCTTCGCGAGCGACCGTCCGGGCGATCTTCTCTACTTCCAAGAGGACGCCAATGCGGCGGTCGCCGTGCGCAACAAACACGACCCCGACGGCGACTACGTCTCGCTCGAGCTCAACGGCGTCAACGTCGCCGGGACCAGTCCGGACCTCTACGCCGTGCAGAAGCTGCAGGGGCATCTGCCGCTCCTCCTTGGGAACCACGACGACGCCCGTGTCGTCCATATCGGATTCGGTAGCGGCGGCACGGCGCACGCGGTATCGCGCCACCCGGTGAGCGAGATCCGGATCGTCGAGATCAGTCCGGCGGTCCTGGCGGCTTCTGACCGCTACTTCGCCGGAATCAATCACGGCGTTCTCGCCGACCCGCGCGTGAAGGTCGAGATCAACGACGGACGCAACTTCCTGCTCGCGACACCGCTGGTCTTCGACGCGGTGCTGTCCGACTCGATCCATCCGCGCTACGCCGGCAACGGTTCTCTCTACAGCAAGGAGTACTTCGAGCTGGTGGCGAAACGTCTCGCTCCGGGCGGCGTCGTCTCGATGTGGCTGCCGATGTACTCTCTCACCACGTCGAACTACGCGATGATCGTCCGCGCCTTCAGGGACGTCTTCCCCCACACCGTGATCTGGTACGAGCCGTCGGCGCTCAACTCGTTCACCGTCGTCACCGGGCGACGCTCCGGCGGACCCTGGGACGAGGCCGAGCTGGCGCGGAACTTCCGCGATCCGGCAGTCCTCGAAGCGCTCGCCGACATCGGCATGAGAACGCCGGCCGACGTTCTCGCCTGCTACATCGTCTCCGGTCTCGAGCTCGACGCCTTCCTCGGTGGCGCGCCGCCGCACGTCGACGACCTGCCGGCCGTCGAGTACGAAAGCGGCACCCTGCTCGGCGCCAACTGGACCTGGCTCGAGACCTTCTCGCGGCTCCTCGCCAGCCGCCCGGTGGAAGTTCCCGACACGGTGCTCGAGGCGGTACCCGAAGACGAGCGCGAAGCGCTTCGGTCGGCGTGGACCGCGCGAGGACAGCACCTCGAGGGTCAACGGCAGTTCCTCGCCGCGAACGTCACCCGCTGGCACTGAGAGATGGCTGAACCTCTCGAGGATGCGGACCCGGGCTCCCTTCCGGGAGGCTGGACGCGGCGACTCCGTCCGCACGAGTGGCTCACCCTCCTCTTCGCCGGACTCACCGCCGTCCTGTTCGCCTGGCGCGGGGAGCCGTTCACGGTCGGGCCGCTCCTGCGCGGTTACGGAAAGTTCGTCGGTGCGATCTCGCTGCTCCTCGTGCCGGCCTGGTACGTCGGCGAGCTCCGGCGCCGGCGGCTGGGGGAAGCCAGCCCGTCGTTCGCCGTGCAGCTCGCGGACTACCTGCGCTCGCTCGCGGTGCTCGTCCTCGCGCTGGTGGCCTACACCAACCTGAAGTGCCGCCTGCTCCTCCTCCACCCCCGGCTCTTCGACCGCGTCCTGGCGCGCCTCGACGCCATCCTGCACGCCGCGGGGGGCGACCTGGCCGGCTGGATCGCCTCGTTCCACTCGCCGGCGCGGACCGTCCCGTTCCATCACGTCTACTTCCTCGCCTGGGCGGCGTTCGCGCTGCCGCTCGCCGTCGCGGCCGCGGTCCGCGGAGCGGCGACCGTTCGCCGCGCTCTCACCGCGCTCACGATCCTCTACATCGCCGGCGTGCTGCTCTACCTCGCGGTCCCGTCACTTGGTCCGGCGCTGGTCGACCGCGCGGCGTTCCGCGCCCTCGACGGCACCGAGATGTTCACGCTGCAGACCGAGATGCTGGCGGCCCTCCGTTACACGGTCGAACACCCGCACGCTCCGGCGGTCCCGTTCTTCGGCCTCGCCGCCTTCCCGAGCCTCCACGTCGCTACCAGCTTCCTCGGCATCCTGGTCGCCTGGCGCACCTGGCGCCCGCTGCTCGTCCTGCTCGTCCCCTGGAATCTCGCCATCGCCGCCAGCGCGGTCTACTTCGGCTGGCACTACATCCTCGACTTCTATCCCGCGATCGGGCTGGCGTGGGGGTGCTGGTGGGTGGCCGGATCGCGGAGATTCGCCACCCCGGGCCCGTAGCTATACTGCGACTCCCCGTGAAGAGCAGCCCCGGAACCACCGAATCGCAAGACCCTCCACCGGGCCGGCGAGCGACGATCGTCGCAGGAGCCGCGGCGGTCATCCTGTTCGGCGCTTCGATCCTGTTCCTTCACGTCCTCGCAGTCACCACCGAAAGCATCAACTGGGACGAGTTCGCGCTCTTCGCTCGCGCCGTCGATTCGGTCCAGGGAGGCAAACTGATCACCGGGGGCCGCCCCGGGCTCGGCGTCGTCTCGCTCATTCCGATCGCAGTCCCTTGCGAGAGCGAGGTCGCCACGGTGCAGCTGGGCAGATTCCTCTGGATCGGATGGACCCTGCTCGCCGGGCTTGCCCTCTGGTTGCTGGTTCGTCGCTGCCTAACCGGAGCGAAGGAGGCGCCGTGGGCGGCCGCGCTCGCGGTCGGGCTCTGGTTCCTCGTGCCCGTGGTCGAGAGATGGTCGCTCCATGTGCGCACCGATCAGCCCGCACTCGCTCTGGCTCTCCTGGGGACGCTCGGACTTCTCGACCGCCGCGGTCGACTCTTCACCGGAATCCTCTCGGGCGCGCTGTTCGGGCTGGGTTATCTCTTCTCCCAGAAGGCCGTGTACGTCGCCGCTCTGGGCATGCTGCTCTGGATGTTCGATCGATTTCCCGGCCTGCGCGGACTCCTGGCCAGCGAATGGAAGAGGCTCGTCGGCATCGGCGCCGGCGGCCTGGCGGTCCTGGCGGCATTTCGCATCGCCACCTCCCTCGCATTCGAGATCCCGGACGCGCTCACGATCGACCGCGCGCTGCGATTCCGTGCCGACTACTCGGACATGTCGGCATCGGCGCTGATCGGCGCAGGAGCGACCCTCGTTCCCCACCTCGTCCTCGTCCTGCTCATGCTCCTCGCGACTCACCGTCTCTGGGGCAGCGGTTCGCCCGAACAGACGCTGCTCCTGCGCTCCTGGGCCGTTCTCGCCCTCGGAGGAGCCGTTCTGCTCTTCCACACCAGCCGATTCGTCTATTTCTGGATCACTCTCGGCATCTTCCCCGCGGTCGCTCTGGCGCTCGCGCTGCCGGTGATCCGGCATGCCTTGCCGCCCGGCCTCGTACGCATCACGCTGGCGACGACCATCCTCCTTCTCGCGATTCCGGGAATCTCCGCGGCGCGGTCGATGCTCCTCGATTCACAGCGGTTTCAGCGCGAGAGTCTGGAGTTCGTGGATCGCAACTTCTCCGACTCCGAAGCGGGATTTCAGCCCGAACGGGCGCTGTTCTGTCGCGACTCCGACGATCCCTTCCCCACCTACTTCACCCTGCGAATCGGCCGCGACTTTCGACCTGCGGCCCGGGGGAAGGCGGAAGAGTTCCTGCGCAAGTTCCGCGAGCGCCCCGTCTACTACATCGTCGATTCGCATCGGCTGTCGCTGTTTCCACCCGCGATCTGGGATTTCTGGAGAGCCCACTACGTGCCCTACTACTCTGCGGTCGCCATTCCGGGATTCACCGTGGACGGAGCCGGTCCGTCACCGCAGACCGGAGAGATCATCATTCCGGGCGACTACCGCTGGATCCCGCTCGCCTCGTCCTCGGGCGCCGCGCTACGCCTCGACGGAGTCGACCTGCCGGCCAGAGAGGCAAGGCACCTCGAGGCGGGAGCGCACAGCGTGGAAACGGGGTCCGGAGTCAGCGGCGTGGTCGCCTGGGCGCTCGCCGAGGAGCCCCATGATCCCCAACGGTCCTTCTACGGTCTCGCGATGCTGAATGAGTTCACCTACGGCAACGCTCGCGGCGCCACACGACGAAGGAAGGTGGACTGACGTGTCCCCGACAACCTCGCAACTCTTCACGGCCGATCGACATACCCGCCCGGGGACATCGTGAAGAAGCTGCGCACGAAGTCCGACCTCGCGATCCACGGGGCCCCGCCCGCATTCGAGTCTCCGCTCCACGTAGGCCGTCCGAACATCGGGGATCGCAACCGGTTCCTGGAGCTGGCAAGCGAAGTCCTCGATCGGGCGTGGCTCACGAACAACGGCCCCCTCGTGCAGGAACTGGAAGCACGACTGGCGCGAGTTCTCGAGGTTCGGCACTGCATCGCCATGTGCAACGGAACCGTCGCGCTCGAAACGGCGATCCGTGCGACCGGCCTCCGTGGCGAGGTCATCGTTCCTTCGTACACGTTCATCGCGACCGCACACGCGCTCCACTGGCACGGCCTCACCCCGGTCTTCGCGGACATCGACCTCCACACGCACTCGCTCGATCCCGAGTCGGTTCGATCGAAGATCACTGCCCGCACCAGCGCGATCCTCGGAGTCCACCTCTGGGGCCGACCGGCTGCGCACGCCGAGCTCGAACGGATCGCTTCCGAGCACGGCCTCGCGCTCCTCTACGACGCCGCCCACGCCTTCGGCTCGACGCTGGATTCTCGCCCGGTCGGTCGCCTCGGACGATGCGAGGTGTTCAGTTTCCACGCAACGAAGTACTTCAGTTGCGGCGAGGGCGGTGCCGTCACCACGAACGACGATCAGCTGGCGGAGAAGATCCGACTGATGAGGAACTTCGGCTTCGCGGGATTCGACAACGTCGTTCACCCCGGAACGAACGCCAAGATGCCCGAGATGTCCGCGGCTCTCGGCCTCTCGAACCTCGACAGCCTGGACCGGATACTCGATTGGAACCGACGAAACTTCGAGCTCTACGCCGAAGCGCTCTCCGGCCTTCCCGGCATCTCCCTTTTCGAGCCGCCTCCGTCCGAGCGCTCCAACTATCAGTACGTCGTCGTCGAAACGCACGAGGACTGCACGGCTTCGCGGGACGAGCTCCTCGCCACTCTCCACGCCGAGAACGTGTTGGCGAGGAGGTACTTCTGGCCCGGGTGTCACCGCATGCTTCCCTACCGCGAGAGCGACCCCGGCGCAGCCGAGCACCTTTCCCGCACGGAGGTCGTCGCCGGACGCGTCATCGTGCTCCCGACCGGACTCGCGATTTCGGAAGAGGAGATCCGGATCGTGGCGTCCATCCTCGAAATCGCGCTGTCCCGACGCCGGTGAGCCTTCGCCCACGCGGCCTTCTCATCTTCGGCGGGTCGAACAACCGAGCCGTCGTCGCGCTCTCTCGAGCCCTCACCGCGCTCTCGCTTCCTTTCCACATCATCGCCAGGAACGGCGCTGACCCCGTGCTCAGGACACGGTTCTCGCGCCACGTCTCGTCGATCCGCACCTCCGAGGAGCTCGATCTCGATCGGTTCGCAGGCTGGATCTCCGATGCGACTTCCCGGTCGCCGGGAGTCGACTGGACGATCGCTCCCACTTCCGAGTTCGTGAACCTCTGGATGCTCCGCGAGCGCGACGGCATCGAATCCCTCGGCGCCCGCGTCCCTCTCGTCGAGGCACCGCTCTACGACTCGTTGACGAACAAATGGAGCGCGTCGCAGCTGTTCGGGAGCCGCGGGATCCGAGTTCCCGCACTCAGAACCGGCTTCCTCTCCGAGGCATTGCCGCTCGTCGCCAAGCCTCACAGGAATCTGGGAGCCGCAGGCCGCATGCTCTATCCGTGGATCATCCGCAGCAGGCATCAACTCGACGTGTTCCTGGAGTCCGAGAACCCAGACGACTATTTTCCCCAGGAGCTCGTGCGGGGCGACAGCTTCTACCTCCTGCTCCACTTGGCTCGCAATGGCAGGGTGACGGCATCGAGCCAGCGAAACATCGCCCAACAGGCGGGGGGTCGATCGATCGTGCTCGCCGAGACCTCGGACTTCCACTGTCAGCCGGTCGCGGACCGGGCAATCACCGTGCTCCGGGATGCGGGCTTTCGCGGGCTTGCGATGATCGAGTTTCTCGTCGACCGATCGGACGCCTGTTTCATCGAGATCAACCCGCGGGCCTGGGGGCCACTCCAACTCTGCCTGGATCACGCCAGCGGTATAGTCGAATCGTTCCTCGGTGACGAATTGTTCGACGACGAGACGAAATTTCTCGAAACGGCCGACCGACGGCCCAAGCGTGCGGCCTACTCGTGGATGGGGGGATGGTTCGACGAGTGGCGCGCGCGGAGGCCCGTGCATTGGTGCGGTGGTTTCCGCCCTCCACTCTCGCTTCGTCTGAGATTGCTGTCCGGTGACGTATACCTGCGTCGAGACACCTGGAGGCTCACCCTCTCGTCGGAGCAGTCTCGTGCCCGATGATCCGACCGACGAGCTGAAGCAACTGCTCTCGTCGCTCTATGGGGACGCTTCGAAGCACTCCGGATATCAGACCATGCCGGATTTCGTGGCCGAACGTCTCGGCTTCCAGAGTGTGATCGATCAACGCTGGCGTGGCGACCGAGTTCGTCTCGACTACATCCGACGCGTCATCCGGGACGACCCGCAATCGTGGTGCGATTTCGGCGCAAACACCGGCTTCTTCTCGCTTTCGCTCGCGGAGGCAAGTCCGCGAACGGAAGTCCTCGCAGTCGAAGCGAATCCTCGACACGCGGAGCTGATCGAACGGGTCTCCGCAGCCTGTCGACTCCCGAACCTCCGCGTACTGTCGCGGTCGATCGGAATCCGGGAGCTCGACGAGCTCGGACGAGTGGACGTTCTCCTGCACATGAACGTCCTTCACCATGCAGGAGTCGACTTCGACACCGATGTGGTCGGCGGCCCTGGTGAATTCGCGGACTACGCCATCCACTACCTCACTCGCGTCGCTGCGATCTCCGACCGCCTCGTTTTCCAGGCGGGCGTCAACCTCGGAGGTGACAAGAGCCGTCCGATTCTCGACCGGGCCGACCACGCGACGCGAACGAGGTACTGGTCCGATCTGCTGAGGGCGGCCGGTTGGCGGGTCCTGGACTGCGCGCTCGCACGGAGCGAGTCGAACGGCTCGGTGGCGTACCTCAGCATGCCGGCGCGCCTTCTGGAGTTCCTCGGATCGCCGCGCGACGAACCGGGCGCCGTCATGGACGAATGGTTCGCCGGCCTCGGTCTCGACCGCCACCCGGGCGAGTTTTTTCTGCGGCCGATCTTCTACTGCGCCGCCGGGAGGGGTCGCTAGGAGGGACCTCCATCGGACATGTCGATCCCGAGGAGGAAGTCTCGCTCATCGTGCCTCCGATTCCACGGCACTCCCTGCCAGGCGGTTCCACCGAGATACAACGCGAAAAACAGTCCTGCCGAGACCGTGAGGCGGGACAGCGGCGACTCTGCGAGCTCCGAAGCCAGTTTCGCGCCCCCTCCGGCCAGGGCATTGAGCAACACGATCCGGCCCAGATGACGGAGCTGGGGCGCGAGCCCGTAGCCCAGCCACCGATCGGAGTACCGGAGGTTCGCGACCAGTGCTACAGCGCTCGCCAGCGCGAAGGCCCAGGCGACACCGATCGCGCCGAACCCTGATCCCGCGACGATCGCGACGATGAGAATCGACTTCTTTACGATCTCGAGCTTCAGGAATCTCCGCGCGTGGCCCATGGCCTTCAGCGCCGCGAGATTGATCGCGCTCACCGGCGCGAACAGCGCGGCCAGAGCGAGAATCGCGAGAACCGGCCCCGTCTCCGACCAGTCCGGACCGAGAAGGATCGCGACGAGGTCCTTCGCCCCGATCGACAGCAGGAGCATGCAGGGCATGAACAGGAACTGCGCGGTTGCATTCCAGTGACGAATCGCTCGCCGGAGCGCCGAACGATCGGTCGCGATTTCGGAGAGGACAGGAAGCCCGGTCCGATCGATCAACCGCGTCGCGAGGAAGGTAGGAACCTGCTGGACGTTCTGGGCCAGGGAGAACCGACCGACCGTGCCGCTGTCGAACTTCCACCCCAGGATCAGGGCGTGGAGGCGAGTCGACAGCGTGTCGAGAAGTGAGGAGAGCGCCAGGAAGCCGCCGAATCCGACCAGGTCCCGGATCGCGGATCGTCGGACGCGACCTCGCGGTCGCCAGCCGGAGAACATCCACAAGCCGAGGACCCGCAGGGCCATCGTCCCGAGCGTGAAGACGATCAGGCTCCAGAGACCGCGCCCCCGGGCAGCGAGCAGAACAGCTCCCGCTCCGGCGGCGAGCGATGCACCGATCTCGATCGCCGCACGGCGCTGGAACCGCAACGCCCTCACCAGGAATCCGTCCGGCACCGCGACGAGCGAACCCAGCGGTAGCGCCAGGGAGAGCCATCGGACCAGGAAGAGCAGACCGGGTTCGCCGAACGATCTGGAAAGCCACGGCGCAGCGGCCCAGAGCATCGCCCCTGCGATGCTTCCGCAGGCGAAAGAGGCGAGGAGCGCCGAAACCCGGTGATCCTCGGTGACGTCGGGCAGCTGGACCAGCGCAGCCCCGAAACCCGAATCGCTCAGGATGAGTCCGAGGCTGACGAAGACCATGGCGATCGAAAGCAGTCCGAATTCGCCGGGGGAAAGGAGACGTGCAAGCAACAGGAACACCAGCATCTGAATTCCGTATCGCGCGACGAGCTCGACGCCCCCCCACATCGCCACGTGTACGATGCTCCTGCGGAGCGCCTTCATGACGCAGAGCTCTCGGCTTGCCACCGCGGAACGGAAGTCGACGGCACGCTAGGCTCCTCGCCTTCCGAAGAGAACTCGCTCGGCCACCTGCCGGAAAACATAGAGCAAAGCCGCCGGACGGGCCGCCACTTCCGAGAGGAAGGCCCGGCAGAACTCCAGGCTCGCCCGCGCTTCGCCCGCCCTCAAAGCTGCTGCGATACCCTTCAACGCCTGTCCCGTTCGACGGTCGGCCAATCGTCCGCGGACCCAAGGGTCCGAGCTCATCTCCGCGACGACCTCGAACGTCCGCCTGCGGAACCGGGCCCGCTGGATCCCCGATCGCAGACTCCAGACACCCCCCCGATGCACGCGATAAACCACCGGCTGCATGTCCGGTCGTGCGATCGCCATTCCGAATCGACCCAACCATGCCCAGAAAACCGTGTCTGCGTTCACGACGTCGAGGATGGACTCCGGGAACGAGGGGTCCGAGAGCACATTTCGGAAAAGTACCGACTGGTTGATGATCGGTTCTCCGGCTGCCAACTCGCGCCGGCTCACGTCGCGGAACAGTCGGCGGGGAACGAAGTACTCGGTCGTCCGCCTTCCGTCGATCTCGCGCACGGCGTTCGTCATGCACATGACGGCGTCCGGACGGGTGTGAAGCGTCTCGACCTGCGCCGACAACTTGGTCTCGTCCATCCAGTAGTCGTCGCCGTCGAGCCAGGCGACGAACTCTCCGCGACAGCGCGAGAGGAGGTCGAGCAGGTTGAATCGTCCGGTCTGAACCCCGTCGATCACGATCCGGTTCTCCGGTCGCTGCAGGATCAGCCGGATCCGCCCAGCGTTCCTGCTCGCGATGTCCCTGCAGATCTCTCTCGTCCCGTCCGTGGAGGCATCTTCGCCGACGAGAATCTCGAAACCGAAGTCCGTGCGTTGCGCGAGAACGGACTCCAACGCCTGGGCGATGAAATTCCGATGATTGTAGGTGGGAACGATGACCGACACCAACGGAGAGTCGGGAACCTCGTTCGCGACCTCGAGGGGAGCCACTTTTCGAACACGCGCGACGAGACGGTCGAGTTCGCGGATCACGCGAAGCGTCTCCGTCTCTTCCTCGCATACGACTCCCGGCAGGACGGTCGTGCGGAAAGGGCTCCTAGGGGGTAGAGTCGCCGCGGACGCCCCGCAGCCGGTAGCCGAGAATCCGGGCGCCGAATCGCGGCAGTCCGAGGAGATATCGCTTCGCGACTCTCCTGGGCTGGACAATGAGGCGAAAGAGCCATTCGAAACCTCGATCCGTCATCCATCGCGGCCCGCGACGCTCGTGTCCGGTATACCAACGGAACATCCCTCCGACTGCGAGCGACGTTGCGGAAGAGAGGCGCCCGCGATGTCTCGCCATCCAGATTTCCTGTCGCGGGCAACCCATTGCGACGAGCACCATTCCGGCCCCGGACTCGCGAACCATCCCTGCGACGCGGTGTTCCTCCTCCGGTCCGAAGTAGCCGTGATGATAACCGGCAACCATTTCGCCGAAGCGCTCGGTGACGGCCTCCGCCATCTTCTTCGCGACCTGCGGTTCGTCTCCGAGAAGGAAGACGGAGCTGCCGATTTCGCGGAGGCGAGTGAAGATCTCGTCGATGAAGTCGGGAGTCGCCATTCGCTCGGGCACCGGAACTCCGAGGAATCGCAGGCCGAGGCGTGCGCCTACGCCATCGCAGAACACGAGGTCGAGCGACCTCATCGCCTCGGCGAGCTCGGGGTTTCCGTGGAGCTCCTCGAAGATGTGGGCATTGACGTAACCCGCGCAGAGTCCCTTCCCTCCCCGGACGCTGTCGACCAGGGTGTCGATCATCTCTGCGCGCTCGACCAGATCGATGACAAGCGGGCCGAGCCGGTACCTCCGATCTGGCAGCGCCGTACTCATCGCTTCACCCGGGATCAGAATACGTCATAGTCTCGTCGAATCAGCAGTCTTGCAACGGGCGGAACCGCCCAAACCAGGCGCCGATCCGGGCACACCCGGCGACAGCGCACCTCGGGAGCCGGATTGCCGGAAGAGGCGAGAGAATCGGGAGGCATCACGTGGAGGCGTGAAGCGCGTGCCGCGGTGATGGTGCTGTGCGACTCGCTTGCCATCCTGGCATCCGGGCTGTTCGCGTTCCTCACCTGGGCGCGACCCGTCCGCGGCCAGGACCTCGCGCTCTACTCGGAGCTCTGGATCCTCCTGCCGCTCTTCCTCCTCGGCTTCGCCCAGGCCGGCCTCTATCCCGGGACCGGCCTGGGTCCCGTGGCGACGCTCCGGCGAACGTCCTACGTGTCCGCTCTGACGTTCCTGCTGCTCGCGGGGCTCAGCTTCGCGCTCCAGCTCCCCTACGTCTACTCTCGCGTCACGTTCGCGATCGCGTTCCTCGCGACGCTGCTCTTCGTCCCGCTGTTCCGTCTGGCAGCCCTCTCCCTGCTCGCCCGGACTGCCTGGTGGCCGGAGGCCGCCGTAGTCCTCGCGGACGAAGCGGACCGCGCGGGGAGGATCGTCGCCGCGCTCACCGGCGCGCCTCACCTGGGCTACTCCGCCCGGGCGCTCGTTCTCTCCCGCGAAAGCGGACAACCGACCCGCGCCGCGGAGCCGCCCCACTTCCCCGATGTCGAATCCGCCCTCGCGTCGACGGGAGCAACCGTCGCATTCCTCGATGCGCAATCTGCTGCCGAGAGCATGCTCGACCCGCTCCAGCAGCGCTTCCACCGCGTCCTCGTCGTCCGCGGCTTCGACGATCTTCCGGTCGAGGGGATCCGGGTCCACAACCTCGGCGGCTTCCTCGGGCTCGAGTACACCAACAACCTGCTGGACTCGAGGAACCAGTGGTTCAAGCGCGCACTCGACCTGGGGCTCGGCTCGATCGCCCTGATCCTCTCGCTCCCGCTCCTGCTGCTCGCCATCCTCGCGATCGAGGTGCGGAGCCCCGGGCCGCCGCTCTTCTTCCAGGAGCGCAGCGGCCGCAACGGCCGGCGGATCCGCGTACCGAAGATCCGCACGATGGTCCCGGGCGCCGAGGCGCAGCTCGAGGAAGCGCTGGCACGCGATCCGGCGCTGCGCGAGGAGTGGCGCCAGAGGATGAAGCTGCGGGACGATCCGCGCCTGATCCCGTTCGTCGGCAAGTTCCTGCGCCGCTTCAGCCTCGACGAGCTGCCGCAGCTCTGGAGCGTCGTCGCCGGCGACATGAGCCTCGTCGGTCCGCGGCCGTTCCCCGACTACCACCTCGAGAAGTTCCCGGAGCGGTTCCGCGAGCTTCGGCGCCGTGTCCGTCCCGGGATCACCGGACTCTGGCAGGTGACCGTACGGAGCGAGGGTGCTCTCGAACGGCAGCAGTCGCTCGACTCGTACTACATCCGCAACTGGTCGATCTGGCTCGACATCTACATCCTGGCGCGTACCGTCGGTGCGGTGCTGACGGGGCGCGGCGCCTACTGATGGCTCGCCTGGCTCGCCGCTTCCCGCCCCCCGGCGGACGCCCGCGGCGATGAATCGTCCGCCGGCGCCGTCCGGCGCTCCGTTCGCCATCTTCCTCGCGGCGGGCGCGATCTGGTCCGCGGCGCTGGCGCTCTACTGCGGTCTCCTTCTCGCTCCCGGTCCGCCCACCGCCGGCTCCTGGGTGGCGCTCGCCCTCGTGGCGCTCTTCCTGACCCTCGCCCTCGGAACTGCGGCGACGCTACTCTCGGGCCTTGCGCACCGGCTTCCCGTCGCGCGGCGCCTGCCGCGTCTCTTCGATCTCGTGCAGGCGGCGGCCGTCGGCTGCGCCGCCGGTTCCGGATTCCTGTCGCTGGTGAAGTTCCGCGCCACGCACTCGCACCTCGGCTGGAACGACCTGCGCTTCCTTCTCGGAAGCCTGGGACAGGTCGTCGCCGAAGCCGGCCGCCGCGAGCGTCTCCTCGTCTGGATGGCGCTCCTGCTCCCGCTCGGCATCACGCTGGTCGCCTACGCGTCGTTCCGCAGGGCCCGTCGGTCCCCGCCGCCGGCGCCGGCGCGCCTCGCGGCCCTCTTCGCCGTGGCGATCGCCGGCCTGCTCGCCCTCGCCTGGCGGCAGCCGTACGCCCGTTTCGTGCTCTCGACGGTCGAGCCGACGGTGAGCGCGATCGTGCGGGTCGTCCACACCCGGCCGCACGACGCGATCGCGCGTCGTCCGTTCGTTCCCGATCCCGCGCGGGAGCGGAGGATCGTTCCCTGGGTCGCGCCGCCCGAGTTCCGCCGCGCCAACGTCGTCGTCCTGATGCTGGAGTCGATCCCCTGGAGCCGGCTCTTCGGACCCGAGGCGCGTCCGGAGTCGACGCCTCAACTCCTCGATCTCTCCCGCCAGTCGGTCGTCTTCTCGCGCGCCTACGCCACGGCCACGCACTCCGACTACGCCCAGACGTCGATCCTCGCCTCGCTCCATCCGCGCAAGTTCGAACGTCACGACTACTTCACCGACCTCTCCTATCCGCGCACTCTCCTCTGGGATCTCTTCCGGCCGCTGGGATACCGGACCGCGGTCTTCTCCTGCCAGAACGAGAACTGGGGAAACATGCGGAGCTTCCTCGTCACCCCGGGGCTCGATCTCTTCCGCCACTCCCCCGACTGGCCCGAGGCGCCGCGCCGGGGTGACGGTCCCGAGTCCAAGGTCTTCGAAGCGACGCCGGTCGACGCCTTCCTCGACTGGGTCGCGGAGGACACCGCGCGCCCGTTCGTCGCCTATCTCAACTTCCAGGCGACGCACTATCCGTACGTCGTGCCGCCGGGCGAACCGGAGCCGTACCAGCCGTCGACGATCGACTTCCCTACCACCTTCCTCGACTATCCGCGCGACCGCATCGGTGTCATGGAGAACCGCTTCCACAACGCGCTCGCCTACGTCGACCGGCAGACGGCGAGGGTCGTGCGCGGCCTCGAATCGGCCGGCATCTGGGAGAACACGGCGCTGCTGGTGGTCTCCGATCACGGCGAGGCGTTCTACGAGCACGGACTCCCCACCCACGGGACGACGCTCTACGAGGAGCAGGTCCGTACCGCGATGTTCCTGCGCCTGCCGGGGACTCCGCCGCGTGTCGTCGAGAGCCCGGTCTCGGTCCTCGACGCGGTGCCCGTGATCGTCCGCGCTCTCGGCCTGCCGCCGCACGGCAACTTCCAGGGCCGCGACGACATCCTCGAACCGGGATACGACGGCTCGCGCCGCCTCCTTCCGTTCACGATCCAGGGGATCACGCGCGAGGACGGACTCCTCGCCGGCGACTGGAAGTACATCGTGAACCGCGATCGTGGCGAGCTCGCCCTGTTCGATCTCGCCGCCGATCCCGGCGAGCAGAGAAATCTGGCGGCGACCGATCCGGAACGACGGACGAAGCTCGGCAGCGAGCTCGACGACATCCTCGCCGGACAGCTCGCCTACTACCGTGACCGCGGCTGGGACAGCGGCTTCTTTCCGCCGGTTCTGCCCTGACTCATCCGGGTGGCGCCGAGCGCTTCTCGAGCAGCGCCCGGTTGTGCAGCGCGAACCGGTTCTCCGGATTGAGCTCGAGGGCCCGGTTCAGCGCGCGGCGAGCGCCGTCGAGGTCTCCGCCGGCGAGACAGGTGGCGCCGAGATTCGCCCAGGCGTCGTCGGAGTCGGGGGCGACGGCGACGGCGGTTTCGAACCTGGGTAGGGCCGTCGCGAGATCGCCGGATCGCGCCGCGAGCGTTCCGAGATTGAGCAGCGCCAAGAGGTTCCGCGGGTCGGCCGCGAGCGCGCGCTCGTAGTGGGCCGTCGCGGCGGCGCGGTCGCCACGCTCCTCCGCGAGTCTCCCGAGGTTGAATTCGACCAGATCGCGACGCGGCGGGAACGGCGCGAGGTGCGGGATCGACCAGACCACCGTGATCGCCGCGGTCGCGACGAGCGCCGCCCCCCGGCGCTCCGACCGCCAGAGGCGTGTCGTTCGCTCGATCGCCACCGCAGCGAGGAGCAGCAGACCCGGGACCGCCGGCAGCCGGTAGCGCGAGAAGAGGAAGAAGGCGACCGTCGTCACCATCCAGCCGAGCTCGAACAGCAGCACCGGGCTCCAGAGCGCGAGCTCGCGGCGCACGAAGAAGAGTCCGGCGAGCGCGAGCAGGGCCGCCGGAAAGAACTCGAGACCGGGGAGACGGAGCGGCGGCGAGATCGATTTCATCCAGTAGTAGTCGACCGCGTCCGGCCACTCGTAGCGGCTCCAGTAGAGACCGACCTTGCGCAGCTGGAGTCGCGCGAAGGCGAGCGGCTCCGCCTTCGCCCAGGCGAGCGCACGGCGCAGCCAGTACCCGGACACTTCCGCCGGGGTGAGCTCCCTTCCCTCGGCCTGCTCGGCGAGACGCCGGGCCTCCGCCTGTTCGTAGGCGGGAATCTGCTTGCCCGGCACCAGCGGCCGGTAGGTGCCGTCCGCCTGCGGGTTGTTGCCGATCCAGAAGTTCACTCCGCCCTGCGACGTCGTCGGCAGGAATGCACCGGAACGCTTCGCGAGGATCCCGTTGTGGAGCAAGACCGGGAAGAGCGGCAAGGCGAATCCGACGAGCAGCCGGAGTGCGCGCGAAGCGACGGTCCGGCGAGAGAGATCGTGCCGCCAGACGAGCGGCAGCAGGAACGGAACGACCAGGAGCATGTTCTCGCGCAAGAGCGCGAGGAGCCCGGCCACGAGCCCGGCGCACCACCAGGGCCAGCTGCGCTCTCCCCGTCGCGCCTCGACGAGCAGCAGGAGCAGCAGGCAGACCGCCGAGACCGCGAAACTCTCCTTGAAGAGCTGCACGTCGTGGAACCAGAACGGCAGGTAGACGGCGAAGAGCATGCCTGCCAGAAGACCCGTACGCTCTCCCGCGAGCCGACGACCGCAGGCGACGAGTGCCGCGCAGGCGCCGACCGCGGCGACGATCTGTGCCAGGTAGGCGACGACGGGCGAGGCGGTGAAGAGCGCGTAGAGCGCCGCGAGCACGTAGGGATAGAGCGGCGCCTGGAAGAACGCGCCGTCGCCCGACCCGCCGGCGAGGATCTCACGCGCCCAGCGGTCGTACTCCTGGCTGTCGAGCGCCAGCTGTCCGACGAACGGAGCGTCGGCCACCGCCAGAAGGTGTGCGAGACGAAGAACGGCCGTCGCGAACAGGATCGCGGCGAACGCGATCCGCCCGTTCGCGCTCCACGTTTCGAGACTCGGTGCGGTTCGGCTCATGGGGAGTCGGGCGCCGGTTAGTATGCCCCAGCACGACATGACCCCGAACCGGCGTACCGTTCTCGTCTCGGCACTCGCGGTCTCGGTGCTCCTCGCGCTCTGGGCGCGGCACGCCGCGCAGAGCCCGCTCGAGGACACCGGAGCGATTTCCCGGGGGATGTGGCGCATCGCCGCGGCGGACGCCCTTCCCGACTCCGATCGATCGCCCGGCGAGTCCGAGCGGCTCGCCCGCCAGCTGTCGCTGCCCTACGCCTCCGGCCTGGTCCGAGCCCCGCAGGGATTCGGTGTCCGCGCCTGGGATCGGGAGCGCGCGGCGCCAGGTCTCAACCTCTATCTCTCCGCACACGCCGCGGAGGCGATCCTCCTGGCGATGGACGGCACGACCCTCCATCGCTGGCGCTGCCCGTTCGAGCGCGCCTTCCCGGGGCTCGAAGGGGCGGTGGACTCGTACTTCTTCCGCCGTGCCGCGCTGCTCGCGAACGGCGATCTGGTGGCGATCTACCAGGGCGGCGGGATCGTCCGGCTCGACGCCCGATCGGAGATCGTCTGGGCCCGTCCCGGGACTCCGTTCAACGACCTCTGGGTCTCGCCGGCGGAGGACCGGATCCTGTTTCCCGAGAAGCTGGCCCGGGACCGCCCCGATCTCCGCGCATCCGGTCCGATCCTCGAGGACTGGATCGTCACCCTCGACGGCGACGGCCACGAGATCGGGCGCGTGTCGCTCCTCGCCGCCTTCGAGAGCTCACCCTATCGTTCGCTGCTCGAGCCGCTCGGCGAAACCGCCGACATCCTCCACACCAACACGATCGCGGTCCTCGCGGATCCGGTTCCGGCCGATCTGCCGTTCGCCGCCGGCGACTGGCTGATCTCGCTGCGCGAGGTCGACGTCGTCGCCGTGCTCGCCGCCGGCGGACACGAAGTCCGCTGGGCGCAGCGCGGCCCCTGGCACCGGCAGCACGAGCCGTCGCTCCTCGCCGACGGGACGATCCTCCTCTTCGACAACCGGGGGGCGGGCGAAGGGCGCTCGCGCGTCGTCACCGTCGATCCGCGAAGCGGCCGGCTCGAGACGCTCTGGCCGCCGGAAGGAATCTCCCTCGACTCGCAGCAGATGGGCTCCGTCGCCCGGCTCGCGAACGGCGACCTCCTCGTCGTCGAGAGCGAGCACGGCTATGCCCGGGAGATCTCGCCGCAGGGTGAAGTGGTGTGGGAGTTCCTCAGCCCGCACCGTGCCGGCGCACGGAGTGAGCTCGTGGCGGTGCTTGCCGACCTCGTCCGGCTCACGCCGACGACACCGTTCCTCGAACCGTTCGCCGGCGCGGCCTCCGGCTCCGGCGATCAGGCGCCGTAGAAGGCGCGGATCTCGTCGCTCACGCGGTCGACCTCGGCCGCCTCGAGCTCGGGATACATCGGCAGGCAGAGCACCTCGCTTCCCGCCTGCTCGGCCCGCGGGAGCTCCGGCGGCGTCGCGAGGCCGGCCGCCGACATCGCCGGCTGGCGATGGAGCGCCGACGGATAGTGCACCGCCGAGGCGACGCCGCGGCCCTTGAGGAACTCCTGGAGCTCGTCCCGCCGGCCGGTGGCGATCGTCATCTGGTGGTAGACGACCTCGTCGCGCGGATCGTCGGGAGGAAGGCGCAGGTCGCCCACTCCCGCGAGTCGCTCGCGGTACCGCGCGGCGTGGGCGCGGCGGTTCGCGTTGTCGCCCTCGAGCAGCGGCAGACGGCAGTTGAGGACCGCCGCCTGCAGACTGTCGAGCCGGGAATTCGTACCGATCTCGACGTGCGTGTAGCGCTCGCTCTGCCCGTGATTGGCGAGCCGGTGCACCCGCTTCATGAGCTCCTCGTCCATGCCCGAGATCGCGCCGCCGTCTCCGAAGCAACCGAGGTTCTTCGTCGGATAGAAGCTCCACGCGGCGAGATCGCCGATCGTTCCGACCCTCCGGCCGCGCCGTCGCGCGCCGTGCGCCTGCGCGGCATCCTCGATCAGGAACCAGCCGTTCGCCCGGCAGATCGTCGCGACGGACTCGCAGTCGAACGGCCGCCCGTAGAGGTGCACACCGATGACCCCGACGGTCCGCGGCGTCGCTTGACGCTCGAGCTCGGCCGGATCGAGGTTGTAGGTCGCGGCGTCGATGTCGCAGAACACCGGCCGGCCCCCGGCGAGGAAGACCGCCTCGGCAGTGGCGAAGAACGAGAACGCCGGCACCAGCACTTCGTCCCCCGGTTCGAGACCGAGGGCGCGCAGGGCAATGACCAGCGCGTCGGTGCCGTTGCCGACTCCGACCACCGCCCGCGCTTCGAGGAAGCCGGTGAAGGCGCACTCGAACTCCTTTACTTCCGGGCCCTGGACATAGGAGCTCGCATCGAGGATCTTCCGCCAGCGGTCGGTGAGCTCCGCATCGATGCGCTTGCGGGCGCGGACGAGATCGAGAATCGGAATCGGCTTCATGGAGTTCCTCGCGGTGCGGTGGGCGGCGCCCCGGGCTGTCCGACGGCCTCCGGCTCGGCGAGCGGATACCGGGTCCAGGGCGTCGCGTGCACGAGAATCATGTCACCGCCCATGGTGATGTTGTCGCGGATCTCGAAGGCGCGCTGCAGGGGAAAGCGCTCCGGCTGACGCACCGGCTCCGGGAACCATTCGGGAA
Organism: Thermoanaerobaculia bacterium; assembly: GCA_050186295.1. Classification (GTDB taxonomy): domain Bacteria; phylum Acidobacteriota; class Thermoanaerobaculia; order Multivoradales; family JAGPDF01; genus JAGPDF01. The sequence goes on from JBFWYP010000001.1 coordinate 141,678, forward strand.
AGGCGATCAGGAAATCGGGCCGCTTCTCCTCGAGGTAGCTGGAGAGGACTTCGCGATAGTTCCGTCCCTCGCGGTTCCCCGCAAGCCGCAGCCGGTTGAGCTCCGGTGTCACCAGCCCGCCCATGTCGATGAGACGGTTGGGAAGGAAATACTGGAGAGCGCCGATGTCGGTCACGGCGAGAACCGCCCGCGGATCGAGCCGCGGTGCGAGCCAGCGCGCCAGCGCCACATCGCTGTCACGAACGTTGGCGCAGGAGGTGAGATAGCGCCCGAATCCCCCGGTGAGCGAGATCAGCGTCGGCAGGATGAGGACGACCAGGGCCGCCGCCGCGACGAACGGTCCGCCGGTCGCGCGCACCGCCCGGAACGGGATCCGCACCAGCGCGAGACTTCCCAGGACGACGACGAGCGGAAAGAGCGGGAAGAGGTAGCGCCCGAAATTGCCCACCTGGATCTCGAGGCCGCTCGACAGCGCCGCCAGGCCGAGCGGCAGCGCCAGGAGCCAGAGCACGGGAAGCAGCCCGCGATCGCGCGGCGTCCCCAGGCGGCGCACCATCTCGACGGCGCCGCCCAGCGCGAGGAGCGTCATCCAGGGCTGCGACGGGAAGAGGATGCCGACGACGGTCCGCAAATAACGGATCTCCGGAATGAAGATCGGCGGACCGGAGCTCTTCGCCGTCAGCGTGGTCGGGAAGGGAGAGCCCGAGATCCGCAGGAAGACGAGACCCACCGGGACGATCACCAGGAGCGCCACGCAGAGGCCGGTCAGCAGCGGACCGAGTGCGGGCTTCCGCCAGGTGAGCCGGCCGTCGGACGAGCGCGCCGGGAAGGTGAGCAGGCGGTCGGCCACCGCGAGGAACGGCAGGAGCAGTCCCTCCGGACGGGCCAGCGCGGCCAGTCCGAAGAGCAGCAGCGAGACCGGCGCGGAGCCGCTCGACCGGCGCTCGTCGAGATGCCGCACCATCCCGAAGAGAGTGAGCGCCGTGAAGAGCGGGATCTCCATCGCTGAGAGCGACGACCAGACCAGCCAATCGGTCGTGGCGACCAGAAACGCCGCGATCCCGGCCCGCGAGCCGCCGAGTCCGAGTCGGCGCGCGAGGACCCAGGTTCCCAAGACGGTCGCCCCCTGGGCGGCGATTCCGGCGATCTTCGCCCACAGAACCGGCGATCCCGGCAGCAGGGCGAGGAGCCCCAGGATCGCGGTCCAGAGAGGAGCGGTGGTCGCGGCGACAAGACCTCCGGGGCCGTACGCGAGGCCAGCTCCGCCGGCCAGGCTGCGCGCGAAGACGAGATGTATCCAGCCGTCGTCGAGCGGCAGACTCCAATCGCCGTCGAAAAGGTAGGCCTCGGCGAGAAGCAGGGCGATCGCGGGGATCAGCGCACCGAAGAGGAGAACGGCCCGGCCACCGGTCATCGCCGGGCGCACCTCCTCTCCTTCCGTGTCCGGCTGCGCTGCGCCGCGTGGCTCGCTCACCTGCGCGGGATGATAGCCGAGGCCCCGTTCGCCGCCGGCCTCTCGAGCGCCCGTTCGACGCTTCCGGCGATGCTAGATTCCGATCTCCATGCCGGCTGCCTCTCGCCCGATCCGTCGATGGTCCCGCATCTCGCTCTATGTCTCCCTGCTGACGACGGTCGGCGGAGTCCTCGGGCTGCTCCGCCTGTCGCAACCGCCGTCGAACGCGGAGATGCGGAAGATCGACGAGCTCCAGGGCCTCTGGAACGGAGTCGACTTCGCTGCGGATCCGGCTGTCCGCCTCCTGCAGCAGTACGTGGGGATCGACACCAGCGAGCCGGACGCCGACGAGCTCTCGGGAGCCCGCTTCCTCGCCGACCGGCTCGCCGAGGCAGGCCTGACCCCGCACATCGAACATGTCGGGGAGCGCCGCGCCAACGTCTGGGCCTTCGTCGAAGGCGAGGATCCGAAGGCGATCGTGCTCTCCGGACACATCGACGTCGAGCCGGCGGTCGAGCAGGAGGGCTGGCGTTTTCCACCTTTCAGCGGCGCGATCGACGGCCCCTGGATCTTCGGCCGCGGGATGTACGACATGAAGAGTCTGGCGATCGCCCAGCTCCTCGCCACGACCGACGTCGCGCGGAGCGGGCGCAAACCGAAGCGCTCGATCCTGTTCCTCCAGACCTCCGCCGAGGAGGAGAACAGCGACACCGGGGTGCGCTGGATCCTGCGTCAGCATCCGGAGCTCGTCGAGCGGATGGCGTACGTCCTCACCGAAGGAGGCGTGGTCGAAGCCACCTCGGCCCAGGACGTCAAGTACTGGGGGATCGAGTTCGCGCAGAAGCGATTCGCCAACCTCACCTTCTGCAGCGATCGCCGCGAACGGCTCGACGACCTGCAGAAGCTGCTCAACGAGACGGGCAAGCCCGATCCCGATCCGAACGTGGCGCCGGCGGTCGCCGACTTCCTCCGCCACTACGCCTCGACCCGCGGCCTCGGGAACTACCGCGCGCTGCTCGCCCAGCCCGAGCGGACGATCCGCCGGCGCAGCGACTACGACCAGCTCTCGAACTTCATGCAGGCACTCTTCCGCAACGAGATCGTGGCATTCCCTCCTGAAGAGAGCGCGGCCGGGGGCTTCTCGATGCGTGTCGCGGTGCATCTCCTGCCGGACGCCGAACTCGAGCCGGTTCTCGCCGAGCTCGTTCCGGCATGGAAGACGGGTGGACTGACCTATGTCCTGCAGCGGGACATCGGCAGCCGCACCGCCTCGCCGATCGACACGCCGCTCTTCGCGCAGCTGGTGAGAGCGATCGAAGAGGCGCATCCGGGGGTCCCGGTCGGTCCTTACTTTCTGCCTTGGGCGGCGACCGACTCCCGCTTCTATCGCGAGCGCGGCATTCCGAGCTACGGCTACTCGCCCTTCCTCCTCACCGTCACCGAAACGATGCAGACCGGGCGCCCGAACGAGAGGATGCAGCTGCCAGGCTATCTCCGTGGCGTCGAGCTCTACCGCAAGCTGATCCGCGAGCTCGCTGGGTAACAGCTTTTTGTAGCTCGATAGTGACATTCTTTGTCGCTCGAGACCCGATTTTTCACGTAACCCCTTTTTCCTGAACAGTTGCCCAACTGGCACCCACTGTGCAATTCTTCCTCGCGGAACGCCTGCGGAATGATCCGGAGGCTACAACCCCAAGGTTGAAGGAGGAGAACATGATTCAGAAACTCCGGAACCGCCAGCGGGGCTTCACCCTGATCGAGCTCCTGATCGTGGTGGCGATCATCGGAATCATCGCCGCCATCCTGATCCCGAACTTGATCGATGCCCTGCAGAAGGCGAAGCAGAAGCGCACCATGGCCGACATGCGCAACGTCGGCACCGCGTGGCTCTCGTGGGTCACCGACGTCGTTTCCGGCGCCGCCGCCGGTGCGACGAACTCGTTCGATGGTCAGCCCTACACCCAGATCACGCACGCCAACCTGTTCTCGACCCTGAAGCCGACGAACACGTTCTTCTACCTGAACGAGCTCCCGGCGAAGGACGGCTGGAAGTACAGCTACGTGTACGGCTACACGGGCAGCCCGCTCGGCTCGCAGGTGATCGCGATCGCCAGCGGCGGCCGCAACGGCGACATCGGCAGCTCGATCCCGAGCGCAATCACCGGTCCGTTCACGCCGACCAAGTACGACGAGAACATCATCTGGGCCGACGGCTTCTTCGTCCGCTGGCCCGGCGGCGCCGATACGGGTGGCGGCAGCTAAGCCAGTCGTCTCGATCGTTGCTGGAACCGAACGCCGCGGCCTGCCGCGGCGTTCGTCTTTTGTAGACTCAGTCCACCTTGGTCCCTTCGAGCCGTCGCGCGGCCCTCCTCCTCGGCTGCTACCTCGTTCCGGCGGCGCTCGCCGCAGCCGCACCATCGCCGGAGAGCCGCTGGCTCCAGCAGTACCTCCGCTTCGACAGCAGCAATCCGCCGGGAAACGAAGCGGCCGCCGCCGAGTGGCTCGCGGCGCGGTTCGCCGAACGGTCGATCGCCGCCGAGATCCTGACCTCTCCGGCCGGCCGCGCGAACCTCGTCGCTCTCCTGCCCGCGAACTCGACGACGCCCCCCACCGGCGGAATCGCCGCCTCCCGAGAGCGGATCGTCCTCCTGCATCACATCGACGTCGTTCCCGCCGGTGATCGCTCCGGCTGGCGCCACGATCCGTTCGCCGGTGAGCTCGCCGGCGGCTCGCTCTGGGGTCGCGGGGCGATCGACGCGAAGGGCCTGGGCATCGCGCATCTCGCGGCCTTCCTGGACCTGGCGGCACGGCAGGATCGCACCCGCGACCTGCTCTTTCTCGCCACCGCCGACGAGGAGGCGGGCGGGCGCGAGGGGGTCGGCTGGCTCTTCGAGTCGCGACCCGATCTCTTCGCCGGCGTCGTCGCCGTGCTGAACGAAGGGGGCACGGGCAAGAGCGTCGGCGGGCGACCCCTCTGGTGGGGGATCGAGGTCGACCAGAAGCGACCCCTCTGGCTCGCCGTCACCGCGCGCGGGCGCGAGGGTCACGGCTCGAGCGCCGAGATCGCGAGCGCCTCCCACCGCCTCGTCGAAGGACTCGCCCGGGTCCTGGCGACCGCTCCCGCGCTCCGCGGCTCGCCCTCGGCGGTGCGCTACCTCGAAGCGCTCGGCCGCCACGATCCACGCGCCGCGCGGGCGGCACGCGAAGGAGCCCGGCTCGGCGCCGGAACGCCCCCGGAAGAACTCGATCGGTCGGCACTCGTGGGCTACGAGAACCTCTTCCGCGACAGCCTGCAGGTCACGACGCTGCGCGGTTCCGAACGGATCAACGTCGTTCCCGGCGAAGCGCGTGCCGAGATCGACGTGCGACTGCTGCCCGAAACCGACGAGCGCCTCTTCCTCGACGAGATCCGGAGGCGACTCGGCGCCGGACTCGAGCTCGACGTAATGCTGCGCTCGCCTCCGGCAACCGCTTCGCCTACCGACAACGCCGTCTACCGCACGATCGCGGAGCATCTGCGACAGGAGGCTCCGGTCGTTCCCGCCTTCCTGCCGGCGTTCACCGACGCGCGCTACTTCCGCACCCGCGGCATCCCCGCCTACGGTCTCTCGCCGTTCACGTTCGATGCGCTCGAGCTGCTCACGGTCCACGCTCCGGACGAGCGGATCTCGCTCGCCGCCTTCGACCGCGGCGTCGCCCGCATGAAGGGGCTGGTGCGCGATCTCGTGACCGAACGACCGACTCGATGACGCGTCCGGGGATGCGCGCCGTCACCTCCGGCGCCCTGCTCTCCGCCGTCCTGCTCCTGTTCTTCGGCAGCCTGCTCGATCCGCGCAATGCTCTCACCGCCCGCGACATGCTCGAGTTCCATCTGCCGCTGCGGCAGGTCTGGGCGAACCTCAGTACGCACTCCTTCTTCCCGCAGTGGGATCCGCTCGCCCACGGCGGCCAGCCGCTGCTCTCCAATCCGAACTACGGCGCGCTCTATCCGCCGAGCTGGCTCGCGCGTTTCCTCCCGGTGACGACCACGGTCGCTCTGCTCGCTCTCCTGCATGCGGTCCTCGCCGCCTGTGGCGCGGAGCGCCTGGCGCGGCGCCTCGGTGCGGACCGCGCGAGCGCACTGCTCGCGGCGGTGGCGTTCGCCTGCGGACCAACCTATCTCTCGCTCCTGCATTCGCTGCCGCTCGCGCTCGGCATGAGCTGGCTTCCGTGGGTGCTCGCCCTCGCGGTCGAGGAGGCCCACCCGGAGGCGGGCCGCCCCCCCGGCCCGCTCCGCTTCTCGCCGGCTCTGGCCGCGGTATTCGCGATGCTGGTCATCACCGGGGACCCGGTCCTGCTCGTCATGACCGGGCTCGCCCTCGCCATCTTCCTAGCGGCGCCCTGGATGGATCTCGGGGTGCGACTGGTGCGCGTTGCGCCCTCGCTCGTCGTCGGACTCGGGCTTTCGGCGGTTCAGCTCGTCCCCACGCTCGCCCGCCTCGCGGAATCGCCCCGGGCTTCCGGACTCGAGTGGACGGAGGCGACGGCATGGTCGCTTCCCTGGAAGCGACTTCCCGAGCTGTTCTTCCCGTCCTTCTACGGCGATTCGGCCCAGCCGATGACCGGGCTCTACTTCGGCTGGGGCATCCACGACCGCGATTTTCCGTATCTCGTCCTTCTCGCCGTCGGAACGCCGCTCGTGCTCCTCGCGATCGCCGGAGCGACACGGCTGCGGAGCCGCTGGAGCCGGGAGGGGCTGGCGCTCGCCGGCTGCGGGCTGCTCCTCGCCTTCGGACGCCACGATCCGCTCTACCGCTGGCTCTTCGACCACGCCCCGGGCTTCGGGTCGATCCGCTACCCTGAGAAGTTCGCTCTGCTGACACTGACGGCTTTCGTCTTCGTCGGCGCCGTCACCTGGCGACGGATCCTCGACGAACGCGAGCACGGGCCGGCGCGAACCGCCGAACTGCCGTTCGCACTGGCCACGCTACTCACCGCGGTCGCCAGCACCTTCGCCCTCCTCGCCCACCGCGCACCGGCACTCGTCGAGTCGTTCCTCCGCTCGCACAGCGGCTGGCTTCTGCCGCCTGCACTGATCGCGCGCGCGGCCGACTACCTTCGCGGCGAGAGCCGGTTCGCACTGTGCCTCGCCCTCTCCTGCGTCGTGCTGTTCGCTCTCGCGCGCTGGAGCCGCCTCCCGCGCCGCGCCCTCGAGATCGCGGCCCTGATCCTCCTCGTCACCGAGCTCTGGACGAGTGCGGCTCCGCTCGTCCACACGATGCCGGCGCGCGATTATCTGGCGCCGCCGGCGGTCGCGGAGGCGCTGCGGCCGGGGCCGGGGCGGCTGTTCTCGAACCAGGCGTATCGCAACGGCCGTCAGGAGCTGGTGCTCAACACCGGAAACGTGGTCGACAACTGGGCGCGCGCCCCGTTCGACCGGCTTCACTCGCGGACCGCCAACCTTCTCGGCAAGTCCTACGCCCTCGACGGCGACTTCGATCTCACGTTCACTCCTTCCGCCGCGCGCGCGCTCGCCTTCTACGAACGGCTGCGCGACGAGCCCGACCTCGCGCATCGCCTCCTCGGCGCCTGGGGGGTCGACCAGTTCCTCATCGGTCGCGCCCCCGAGGAGATCCTCGACGATCTCCGGCGCGGAGTCGGGAATCCGGCGCAGGTGCGGATCGCACCCGACAACTACGTGCTGCCGCAGATCCGGTTCGTCGCAGCGTACCGTTCGTTCGTCACTCCGGACCGCGCCGAAGCAGCGGCGGCCGGCGACCGGATGCCGCTCAACGCGACCGAGTTCCTGATCGGCGACCTTGCCGACGAAGCGTCGCTCGGACGGGGGCATCTGCTCGCGGACCGCGACTCCGGAGACCGGCGATCGATCGAGTACCGCAGCGACACACCGACGTTGCTGGTCGTCGCGACGACCTTCGACCGGCGCTGGACCGCCTCCCTCGACTCCGCCGCCCTGCCGCTCTTCGAGACGGCCGGTGGCTACATCGCGGCGCCCGTTCCGGCCGGAAATCACCGGGTCGAACTGCGCTTCCGGGATCCCTGGTTCGCCGTCGGAGCGACGATCACCCTGCTCTCCGCCCTGGTGGCGCTCTTCTTCGTGCTGCGCGCCCGCACCCGGGGCCCCGTCCGATCCGCTCCCGCCGCAGCCGGCTGACGGACCGGAGCGACGGAGAAGGCTTCTCCGCGACGTGGTGTCGCGCCGGTCGTACAATGCCGTCACCTTGCCGCCGCTACCGTTCTTCGTCGCCTACGCCGCGATCGTCGGGCTGATCGTCGGTTCGTACCTGAACGTCGTCATCCATCGTCTTCCGCGGGCGGAGTCGACCGTCACGCCGCGCTCCCGCTGTCCCCACTGCGGCGCCGCGATCCGTGCACTCGACAACCTTCCCGTCGTCAGCTGGCTCCTGCTCGGCGGTCGCTGTCGGGCCTGCCGCACGCCGATCTCGCCTCGCTATCCGCTGGTCGAAGCGCTGACGGGGATCCTGTTCGCCGGCTCGGTACTGAAGTACGGCGCCGCTGCATCGGCGATCGCGGCCGCCGCCTTCTGCGCCGCGATGGTCGCTCTCGCGGGGATCGATCTCGAACACTTCCTGCTGCCGGACCGGATCACGTTGCCCGGAATCGCCCTCGGTCTCGTCCTCCGCCCCTGGCTCGGCTGGGGCTCGGTCGGCTCTGCGCTCCAGGGTGCCCTGTTCGGCGCCGGGCTCCTCCTCACCTTCGCCGGCCTGTGGAAGCTCTGGAAGGGGGTCGACGGAATGGGGCTCGGGGACGTCAAGATGCTGGCGATGGTCGGTGCGTTCCTCGGACCGTACGGCGTCGTCGTGACGCTGGTCGCGGCCTCCCTCTTCGGCTCGGTCGTCGGACTCGCGTTGCTGGCGCACGGCGCGGTCGGCCTGGGCGGCAAACTTCCGTTCGGCGTCTTCCTCGCCGCCGGCGCACTGCTCGCGCTGTTCGCCGGGGAACCGATGGTTCGCTTCTACCTCGGGCTGTTCTGAGGCGCGACGGACGTGGCGAACCCTTTCCGACGCGGCCTGGGCAGAGAGGCCTCGATCCTGCTGCCGGTGTCGCTGCTGATCTTCGCGGCTCTCGCCGCGATGACGCTTCTCTCGTACCGGTCCGCGATCACGAATCTGATCACCGAACGACAGGCCTGGACGTTGCGGCAGGCACGCACGATCGCCGAGCGGGCGGCGCGCTCCGGAACGACCGACCTCGCCGAGCTCGCTCGCCTGGTTCCCGCAGGCTGCGCGATCGCCGTGCACGACCGGCGCGGTGGCGTGCGCTGGAGCTTCGGCTTTCCCGACTCCGGTTCCGAAGGGATCACACTCCCCTCCGGGCTCTCGTTCGACAGCGCGGTCGCGCTCGGACCGAGCCAGGAGCTCGAGAACCGGGTCGTCGCCTTCGTCCCCTTCTCTCCAGCCAGTGGCGGCGACGTCTCCGGTGACTCGCCGGGCCGCTGGCTCCTGCGACTCGAGAGCCCGGAAGCGGCCCTCGGCTCGGTGGTGCGTGGCCTCCGCGTGCTCACTCCCGTCGTCTTCGGGCTCTCGGCCACAGTGGCTCTGGTCGCGGTGCTCTTCTTCCGCGCGCTGACCCGACCGCTCGACCTCCTGCTGGCGCGAGCGCGGGAGACCGAAGGTCTCCGGGACCAGCCGGAGCGGGACGACGTCGATCTCCTTCTCGCCACCTTCGACCGCGCGCTCGCTGCGCTTCGCGCGAGCGACGGCGATCCCAGCGGCAGCGAGCGGCGCTCTGCCGAGCGCCAGCTCGCCGAGAGCGTGGCGCAGCTGGGGGAGCTCTCCGCGGGCGTCGCCCACGAGCTGCGCAACAGCCTCGCGACCATCCAGGGGTACGCCGGTCTCCTCGAGCGACGGCAGCTGTCCGAAGCCGCACGCGAGGACCTCACCGAGTTGCAGCGCGAAGCCGACTCACTGGGGAAGGTCGTCGACGACTTCCTCGCGTTCGCGCGGCCGGGAGGGAAACCGATCGACCGGCTCGATCTCGGCCAGCTCGTCGCCCGCGCTCTGGATGATCCGGCGCTCGGCGGAGCGTCGTTCGTTCGCCGGCCAGCCGGAAACGACTCCGAACCGGCTGTCGAAGTGGCCGGAGACGAGCGACTGCTCGGAAGGGCGTTGCGGAACCTGCTGCGCAATGCGATCGAAGCCCAGGAGGCGGCCGGAGTCGACGTTCCGATCGAGGTCTCCTGCGGGATCGTCGGCGCCGAGGCCGAAATCGTCCTGCGCGACCACGGAACGGGGATCGCTGCGGAGATGACCGATCGCCTCTTCCGCCCCTTCTCCTCGAATCGCCCCCAGGGAGCAGGGCTCGGCCTGGCGCTCGCGCGACGAATCGTCCTCCTCCACGGGGGCACCCTGAGGCTCGAGAATCATCCGGACGGCGGGGCGTGCGCGACGATCCGCCTCCCACGCTGGCAATTCTGATACTTTCGGTATCAAGTCCACTCCGGCCCGGAACGGATCTCTCTCCGCCGCAGGGGTCAACCTGCTCATTCCATGGAACTTGGAGACCCGCGACGAGACGCCCTCGGTTGGTATCCTGATTGCTTCTCTACGAGGCTAGAGAACCACACGGCATCGTTCCCTACCGGGAGCGCTTTCCGTCTGCGAAGGAGATGCACGCATGACGAACTCGAAACGCCCTCGGACGTCGGAAGCCGGCTTCTCCCTGATCGAAGGGCTGGTGGCCGCCGCCCTTCTGCTGATCGTCACGGTCGGCATCCTGCCGCTCTTCTCGCGCGCGATGCAGAACAACGCCAAGGGGAACGACTCGACGCGACAGTCGAACGGCGCGGTGGACGAGCTGGAGCGTTCGATCTCAATGCCTTTCAACAGCGGGCCGATGGACATCGTCAACGGAGCGACCCAGAACGTCGAGACCCGGGTCATCGCGCTCAAGAACCCGCCGGAAACGATCTCCCCTCGTTGGGAGCTGCCGGCGGATCTGGGCGCCAACGATGTTCCGGTGACCACACGCCAGCGCACTCTCCGCCAGTTCAGCTTCGACGACTTCACGGACAATCAGAACTTCGATTCGCCTCTCTCCGGTGACGTCGAGGACCGGCTCGTCCAGTTCAAGGTCGTGGACCTGGTGATCGACGACCCGTCGCGCCCGCTCGCAAGGCCCTATCGACTGCGCCTCGTCCAGGCCTTCTGACCCGTGGAGGAATCGATGCGGAACAACCCGTCCGACAACGGCGCCAGCGGCTTCACGATCGTCGAGCTCCTGGTTTCGATGCTGATCATGGTCGAGGTTCTCGTCGCGGCCTTCACCGTTTTCGATGTCCACAACCGGATGGCACGCGTCCAGACCCAGATCACCGAGATGCAGCAGGCGCTGCGCGTCGCCCAGTACGACATGGTGCGCACGACGAGAATGGCGGGACGCGGCGGACTGGCGGCCAACTTTTCCCAGGCTTCGACGGCGACCAAGACCTGGCTGGCCTCCAATCCGATCGAGGTTCGCGACAATCTGATCGAAGACGACGATCGGAAGGTGGCGCTCGGACTCGTCGACAGTCCGACCGTCGTACCGGGGACCGACATGCTGATCGTCCGCGGATGCCTCAGCGGATTCATGTTCCAGATCGATCCGGCGGACTTCCAGGCAGACCCGGATACTCCCGGCACCATCGACACCGGGCTCATCACGATCCGCAGGTCCACCATCGCCGGGCGTGAGCAGAATCTCGACGAGCTCCGGGTCGCCGGCTTCGATTCGCCGCTGCTCCTCCAGAGCGCCATCAATCGCGGTCAGTTCGCCGTCGCCGAAGTGAGCGGAGTCGCTGGCGATGCCGACGCGGTGACCGTGTCCCTCGACTTCGTTTCGCAGGAAGATCCGGTCAATCCCCTGGTCGGTCTCCCGGACCCCGCGATGGCCGTCAGCTTCGTCTGCGTTCTCGAGGAGTACCGATACTACGTCCGCGAGAACTACGCCGTCGCCGGGGACGACACCTCGGAACCGCTGCCGCGCCTGGCTCGGGCACGGATGATCCCCGGCACGGAGCTTCCGTTCGGCGCCGACAACGCGAATCTCCAGCTCGATCTCGCGGACCAGATCATCGATCTGCAGGTCGCCCTCGGCTTCGACACCGACTACAGCCTCGATGGCGCGTCCCCCGGCGCCTTCGACGACGATGCCGATCAGCTGGGCGACGACGACGTTCTCTACGAGGGTGCCGACGACGATGCGCGGGCGACGGACGACTGGCTCTGGAACTCGAGCTCCGACGATCCGACCGAAGCGCAGTACGTGACCAACGCCCTGACTCCGGGCAGGCCCGTTCGCCTCTACAACGTCCGCATCACCACCGTGGCACGTGCGTCCCGCCCCGATCCCAAATACCTCGCCCCCGACTTCGACCCGGTCGTCGGACACGACTGGGTCGAGAACAACGACTACGATGCCAGCCCCGCCGACGTCTGGAAGCAGGGCCTCAATCGCAACTTCCGCCGCCGCATTCTGCAGACGGTGGTCGATCTCCGGAACATCTGAGCCGGACGAGGAGAACCATGCGAGCTCGCACAACTCCTGCCCGACCTGCTGCCTCGGAAGAGGGCAGCGCCTATCTGACCGTCCTCCTCCTGCTGGTGGTCCTGACGATCGTCGGCCTATCCGTTGCGGTCATCACGCAGTCGGAAGTGTTCATCGGCGGCAACGAGAAGCAGTCGACAAGACAGCTCTTTGCCGCCGGCTCGGCGGCCCAGATCTCTGCCGCGTACGAGCTTGTCAGCCACGACCCTGCGGGGCGCAGATTCACCATCGGCCAGCGCAACGAGAACATCCTCGGTACTACCACGACCATCGGCGACCGCGTCTGCACGACGCCGATGCTTCCTTTGCACGCGGCTGCATGCAATCTCTGCCTGCTCAACGAGGACAATGAGTTCGCTGCCGTACAGTACGGCGTCACTTCGACGGCACTCCGCTTCGGGGACCTGACGCTCGGAGCGCGGCGCACGATCGGAACCGTGATCGCCTTCGAACCGTACCGGAAGGACTTCACCGGTCTCGCGGTCGCGGGAGAGCGCCCGTTGAAGGACGTCGGAGACGTCGACGTCGACCCGTCCACCGAAATCGATCCCTGCGAAGGCCTGTTTTCGAAGATCTGAGTTCCCGGAGAATTCCACCATGCGAAAGATCCTCGGCTCCACCCTGATTCTCGTCTCCGCGCTCACCGCGATCGGCACCGCCCCGGCGTCCGCCGACGATCGCGACATCCTGCGCGACTCGAGCTCGAAGCCTTATCTGTTCGTCATTCTTGACACGTCGGGATCGATGAACTGGTCGCCGCAGTGCACGGCGGCTGACGTCACGGCCGGCAACTGCACCTACCGCTGCGACTCGGGTGATTGTGCGGTCCCACGCGACGGGGACGATCCCGCATCGAAGTTTCGCCAGGCGAAAGAGGCTCTCTACGAGGTACTGCGCGACGTCGACGACATCGACCTCGGTTTCTCGACCTACAACCAGGATGACCTGCGGGTCACCAACAAGCACTGGCTCTACCGCGTGCGATCAGGTGAACCCCAGATCACGTTGCTTTCGGGCGCGAAATTCCCGACATACGGATCGGAGGAAGTGTTCGGTGCAACCATCGGCTGTGACCGCGGCAACGGCAACGACAACGAGATGGGCTGTTTCGCGGACTCGGATCGCGCCGCCGACACGAACGACACCTGGGAGACAACGAAGGTCCGGCGCCTCCCCAAGCTCGGCACCAACGGCTCGACGGCTGTCAGCTTCTATATCCGCAACAGCGGACAGGTCTACTACGTAACCTACGACGACCCGGGTTCGTCTCAGACCTTCGGAGGAGCGATCACGGTTCGAGTGCGCGTCGACCGCTGCACCGGATCTCCGGCGAGCAACCCGAGCAACGGGTGCAACGCCGGCTCCGAGCGGACGCTGGTGGATCAGAAGGACATCAAGTTCGATGTCATCGGCGATTTCGTGCTCTGGGACTTCCAGGTCACGCGCAACAGTTCTCAGGGCGGGTATTTCGGGACGCAGTTTTCCAACTCCGGTAACACCTGCGCGAGCTGGGAAGTCAACTCCGACTCGACGTCGGACGACTGGAACGACGGCAACGGACACACGTACAACCTCAAGCGTCCCAACGGGGCTCTGTTCTACGATCCCTCGGGCACTGCGAACGATTGGCGGTTCCAGCCCGGCGACACCATCCCGCTGAACTGGGCGGGCAGCAACCGGAACGCGATCCTCGATCGTCTTGCGCCGCGCCTGAACGGCGGCGATCCGGCGACGGATCCGGAAGCCTTCGGGAACGCGACCTATCTGAACAACGATCGAATCGGTACCGAGGGCTTCCTGCGACGGTCGAATGCAAACTACTACCCGCTCATCCCCTCGGGATCCACGCCGCTCGGCGCCTCACTGCGGAGCTTTCGCGACTGGTACCGTGGGTGTCCCAACACCACCGCCTCCTGCAACAACACGGGTTGGGACGACTACGCCGCCAGCGAGGATCCGAAGTGGGGGTGTCGGCAGAAGTTCATCCTGGTGCTGACCGACGGAGACGAGACCTGCAGTGGAGATCCCTGCGGTTACGCCGGCGTGCTGCACGACAACGACGGCGTCTCGACCTACGTCATCGCCTTCGGTGTTCCGGCCGGGGGCGGAAACTTCCTGAACTGCATGGCGTCGGAAGGTGGAACCGGCTCTCCGATCTATCCCCAGAACAAGCAGCAGCTCGTGGATGCGCTGAAGTCGATCCTCTCGAACATCCGGGAGCAGGCGGCGGCATTCGCTTCGGCCGCCGTTCCGCAGGTCCAGGCGAACGCGACCGACAAGATCTTCCTGTCGAGCTTCACTCCGCTCGACGAGGAAGGCTACTGGGCAGGACGGATGGACGCCTTCCTGAAACCACTCCCACTCAATGCACAGGGGCAGCCCGATCGGTCCATTCCCTGCAGCGGATCCGTGAAGAGCGCCTGCTGGCTGTGGGATGCCGGCGATGTGCAGGAAGGCCAGCTCGGCGGCGGCGGGACCTACTCGCCGCAGGGCCTGCTCCTGCAGGCGCCCCACCCGGACGACGTTTCGCCAGAGCCACCTTTCGTCGCGTCCGATCTGCTGCTCGGGGTCGGCGCCAACGAGCGCCGGGTCGTGTATTCGCAGTTCAGCGAGGCGGGGAACCGGAGACTCTTCACCTACCCGACCAGCAACGCCCAGAAGTACGACCTCTGGAACGGCCTCGAGCTCTCCTACATCGTCGGGAACTCCGCTTCGGAGGACGCCGCCGACCTCGCGGCGAACCGGATCATCGTGACGACGCTGCTCGAGAAGGAGGCCACGGTCGACATTCCCGACCCCGACAACCCGGGGTCGTTCATCCAGGAGCCGATCACCTACCTCCTCGGCGACATCTTCCACGCCGATCCGGTCGTCCTCGGGCGACCGACCGACTTCGCCGCCTACACCCACGACCCCTACCTTGGAAGGCGCCTCTGCGGAGCGGACCCCGATCCGACCCGAAGCCCTCCGCCTTCGTATCGCTGGTTCGCGGACCGGTATTTCTGTCGGCGATCCGTCCTCTTCACCGCCGCCAACGACGGGCAACTGCACGCGTTCGACTCGGGAGTCTTCGGAAGTGCGGGCGGCGGGACGGTCGAATGTCTGCTTCCAGCGAAGGACCTCGATGGTGACGGCGTGGCGGAAGAGGACGAGTTCGAGGACGGCATCGTCGACTACGACCTCAGCGACGATATCGACGGGAACAAGAGCTGCAGCTCGGATTCGGACTGCGCATCGGGACCCTGTTCGGGCGGATTCTGTCGCGACGTCCGCGTCGGAATCATCGACGGCGCCTATTCGAACGGTACGGGCAAGGAGATCTTCTCTTTCATTCCGCGCGCCATGCTGCCGACGGTCAGAAAGGCTGCCACCGGCTCGGATCGCAACACGGAGTTCTGGGGCATGGACGGCGGACCCCGCGTGCGGGACGTCTTCATCGACCCGCTCGCCTCCGACACCGGCTCGGTGACCTGCCTCGATCGGGAATGGCGGACGGTCGCCATCGGCGGATACCGCGAGGGCGGTTCGGGCTACTACGCTCTGGATATCACGCAGCCGGACGTTCTCGACGCAGATCATGTACCGCAGCCCGACAACGGCTACGTGCCTTCCTGCTTCGACGGGGGAAGCGGATGCCCGCGACCCTACCCCTCCGTGCTCTGGGAGTTCCAGGACCACGAGCTCGTCGACATCTCCGGTTCCGGAACGATCGACGTCGCACTGGACGAGGACCTCAACGACGTCGCCGACCTCGGCAACTCGTGGAGCAAAGCTTCGGTCGGAAGAATCCGGGTCTGCACGGGCGCCTGTGGAGATGACGACCAGGAGGATCGGTGGGTCGCGATCTTCGGTGGCGGCATCGGTGACGACCCGGCCGACGAGACAGGGAACTTCGTCTACATGGTGGACATCGAGACCGGAAGGGTCCTCTACAAGAAGCAAGTGATTGGCAGCGTTCCCGCCGACATCGCAGCGGTCGACTCCAATGGCGACAACTACACAGACCGTCTCTACTTCGGCACCACCGCCGGTCTGCTCTACAAGGTTCAGCTCGAGACGGGAGTCGACGCCCCCCTGCGGATCGTGAACTCCACGTTCACGACCCGGGTCGCCGGAGTCGATCGGACTTTCACTGCCGACCGGATTCTCGGACCGGTCGGAAACCTGACGAAGTATGATCCGTTCCAGGTGTTCTCGACCGGATCCCGCCCGATCTATCTGGAAGCGGCTGTCATCAACGTGGCGTCGACGAATCGCCTCGCCGTCGCCTTCGGTACCGGAAACCGCTGGGACCTCTGGAACTTCAGCGGGCAGTCGGGGCGCTTCTACGTGATTCTCGACGACAACTTCGCCGACACCGACGGGGACGGGGTTCTCGACGTTTCCTGCGGCGGTTGTACGGAGCCGCTGACCGAGTCGAAGTACTACGCCATCGCTCCCGGCGACTCCCGCGGCACGACGAATCTGCTCTACGACGGAGACGGCACCGGATCGCTTCCCGGGTGGTATCTGACGCTCGACGACAACGAAAAGATCATCACCGAGGCCTTCTCACTCTCGGGAATCACGATCTTCACGTCGTTCGTGCCGACCGAAGTCTCGAATGCGGATGGCACCTGCACCCGCGCCGGTTCCAGCCGGGTGTTCGTGGTCGGCACCGTGACTGCAGCCGGATACGCCGAGAATCTCGACCGCTACGAAGAGATCCCCCAGTTCACCACCCCGCCGTTCGTCGAGCAGAGCGCCACGAAGAACCCGGAAGGAGGGGGTGCCGGAACTCAACACGCCGACTACATCACCGACGCCCTGGCGCAGATCCGCGACGAGCTCAAGTCGCTGCAGTCGAGTCGTTGTCGCTACGCCAACTACACGATGAACATCAAGACCATCCGCTCCGACACCGGTGTCGTATTCATCGCCCCGGTACCGCTGTGCATCGATCCGACCAGCTGGAAGGAGTTCTGATGAACGTGATGAAGCTGAAGCCCGGAGCCACACCGCGCCGCCTCCGCATGGTTCGCGGCGCGGCGCTCCTCGTGACCCTGTCGCTCGCCGCCGGGCCCGTCCTGGCCGACTGGCTGGTGACCAAGGACGGCGCCCGGATCGAGACCCAGGGACCGTGGAAGGTGGACGGCCGGCGCGTGATCTTCACCATGCCGAACGGCACACTCTCCGCGATCCGCGCCGACGAGATCGATCTCGATCAGAGCGCGGTGGCGACTTCCGAAGCAAGAATGCCGGCCGCCGTCGCCACCCCCCGGGAACCGGTGAAGAAGGAGCCGGTCCTGCGGCTGACCGAGAAGGACATCCCGCCTTCACCGGTCTTCGACGACCCGGACGCCGCGAAGGATGACAAGGAGAAGGCCGAGGACCCGACGAGCGCCCTGGAGGTGATCTCCTGGGAGAAGACGGAGAAGCCCAGCGGCGACGGCGTCGAGATCTTCGGCACGATCCGCAACAACGGCAAGAACATGATCGTTTCGCCGGCGCTGATGGTCGCGGTGTACGACGCCGACGGCGGCCTGCTCGCGACCAACAGCGGGACGGTCAATTCGCCCCAGATCGCCGCCGGCAAGACGGCCAATTTCAAGGTCGACTTCACCGGTTTCGTCGACTTCGCCGCGGCGAAGTTCGACGCCCAGGGCCGCGGCTACAAGCAGAACTCTGACGCCGCCGAAGGCGACGGGGGCGACGAGGGGGACGTGGGCGCGGACCAGGGGGCCGTCGAAGAGTACGACGAGGAGCCGATTCCAGAGGTCGACGCCACGCTCGGAGACGAACCCGTTCGTTGAACCGGAGCCCCGGTTTCTCCACCCTTCGCGGGTGATCCCGATGGCCGGCTCACGCCGGCCATCTCTATTTCCGGTAGCGCGGGAAGCCGCGGAGATCGTAGCGGTCGAGGCGACGCAGCAACGTCCGGTACGAGATCCCCAACGCCTCGGCGGCGCGCCGGTGGTCGCCGTCCGTCGCGACCAGCGCCCGCCGCAGGTCCTCCAGAGCCGTCGCCTCTCCGTTCGCGGTCTCCGCCGGACCGCCACCGGACTCTCCCGGTCGCAGCAGCTGCTCGAGGTCGGCCGCTCCGAGGAGCTCCCCGGGGGAGACGATGGCCGCCCGCTCGAGAAGGTTCGCCAGCTGACGCACGTTCCCCGGCCAGGGCTCGCCCGAGAGGAACGAGAGGGCCGAGTCATCCAGCCGCGGCGGCGAGACCCTGAGTCGATTCGCGATCTCTCCCAGAAGATGTCCGGCGAGCAGCGGGACGTCCGAGCTGCGCTCGCGGAGCGGAGGGATCTCGATCGGGAAGATCTCCAGCCGGTAGAGGAGATCGGGCCGGAACTCGCCCGCGGCGACCATCGACGTGAGCTCACGATTGGTCGCCGCCACGACACGGGCATCGGCGGTCAGCGTCGCGCCGCCGCCGACGCGCTCGAACCGCTGGTCGTCGAGGATGCGCAGCACCTTCGCCTGGACTCCGACCGGCAGCTCCCCGATCTCGTCGAGGAACAGCGTTCCGCCGCCGGCGATCTCGAAACGTCCCGGGCGCCGCCGATCGGCGCCGGTGAAGGCGCCCTTCTCGTGACCGAAGAGCTCGGACTCGACCAGCGTTTCAGGAATGGCGGCGCAGTTGACGGCGACGAACGGGCCGTTGCGACGTGGCGAGAGGGCGTGCAGGGCGCGGGCGAAGAGCTCCTTGCCGGTGCCGCTCTCCCCGGTCAGGAGCACCGTGCTCTCGGTCGGTGCCACCCTCTCCAGGAGCCGGAGCGCCGCGAGCAGCCGGGGGTGGGAACCGACGATCGGAGGCCCGCCGGGAATCTCGAATCGCGAGGCCGGCGGATGTCGCGCCGTGTGCGACTCGACGAGACGGAAGAGTGCCTCCAGGTCGACCGGCTTCTCGAGGAAGTCGGCTGCGCCGAGTTTCATCGCTTCGACCGCCGCCTGCACCGTCCCGTAGCCTGTCATCACGACCACCGGTGGTGGCGCCTCCAGCCGCCGGGCGGCGGCGACGAGCTCGAGCCCCTCCCCCGACGGCAGCTTCAGGTCGGTGAGGACGAGATCGAACCCAGATTCCGACGTCGCGCTCTCGCGCAGCTCGTCGAGGGCGGCCGGCAGGTCGGCCGCCGTGCGCACAGCGTAGCCCTCTCCGGTGAGCGCGCGTTCCATCATCCGGCGCAAAGAATCCCGGTCTTCGACGACGAGTACCCGCGCCCGCATCGTGCCCGTCACACGGCACCGTCGACGCCCGACGACCCAGACTCGTCCGCGCCCGCCTGCGCGAGCTCGGCGGCCGCCCGCACCACGGCGCTCACGAGCGACTCGTCGTCCGCCGGATCGACTGTGCGCAGATCGAGTCGCAGCCGGCCCTCGCGGAGATAGCCGACCACCGGCGGATCTCCCTCCCGCAACCGTGCCGCGAAGGCGCTGCTCCCGGGCAGCGTCAGCACCGGACCCGGAATTCCCTCTTCCGGAGCGGCGCCGCCCCCGACGAAGGCATCCGCCGTCTCGATCACGGCGCCGATCCGCGCCGCGACCGCGCGGAGCCGCGCCTCGTGCCGCGCCGGATCGGGCCAGAGCGCCTCGATCGGCATCGTCTCGCCGGCGAGATGGCGGCAGAGCACTTCGTCCAGCGCCAGTGCCACCAGGCGACCCGGGCGCAGGGCGCGGTAGAGAGGATGTTTCGCACAAGCGGCGATCGCCTCCCGCCCCCCCACCAGCAGGCCCGCCTGCGGCCCCCCCAGGAGCTTGTCGCCGCTCGAACAGACGAGGTCGACACCGGCGGCCACCAGCTCCGCGACCGCGAGGTGCTCCCCGGCGAACCCCTCCGGTACGGCCGAGAGGAACGGTCGTCGCAGGAAACCGGCGCCTTCGTCGACGATCAGCGGCAGGCCGTGTGCGCAGGCGACCGGAACGAGCTGCCGCGCCGCCACCGCTTCCGTGAAACCACTCATGCGGTAGTTGCTCGGATGGACCTTGAGGATCGCTCCGGTCGCCGGAGAGACCGCGTTTCCATAGTCCTCGACGCGCGTGCGATTGGTAGTCCCGACCTCGCGCAGGCGGGCGCCCGAGGCTTCGAG
This sequence comes from Thermoanaerobaculia bacterium, assembly GCA_050186295.1. Lineage (GTDB taxonomy): Bacteria > Acidobacteriota > Thermoanaerobaculia > Multivoradales > JAGPDF01 > JAGPDF01. The sequence goes on from JBFWYP010000001.1 coordinate 161,748, forward strand.
GATCTCCGGGATGCGGAACGAGCCGCCGATCTCCACCAGCTCGCCGCGGGAGACGATCACTTCGCGACCGGCGGCATGCACGGCGAGGGCGAGCAGCAGTGCCGCCGCGTTGTTGTTGACTACCAGACCGTCCTCGGCGCCGGTCAGCGCCCGCAGCCGGTTGCCGAGGCGCCGGCCGCGGCTGCCACGTCGGCCCCCGGCGAGATCGAATTCGAGGTCGCACGCTGCGGTCGAGATTTCGACGAGGCGGTGCGCCACCGTGGCGGGCAACGGAGCGCGTCCGAGATTCGTATGCAGGAAGATGCCCGTTGCATTCAGGACCCTGCGTGCCGGAGCGCCAAGCCCCTCGTCGAGGTTGCGGGCGATCTCGCCCGGCAGCGTGCTCAGGAGATCCTCCGCCTTTGCAGTCTCCCCGCCGGCAGCGCCGATGCGCGCCCGCGCCGCCGCCAGAGCTTCCCGTGCATAGGTGGCCACGGCGTCGCTTCCGTATACTCTTCGGGCCGCCTCCAGGAGCGGATCGGCCAGCAAGCGATCCATGGCGGGAAGCTGCCGCCGGCGATCGGAATTCCCTGAATTCATCGGCAACTCGAGTTGATTCTAGGAGATCCGGACCCTGATTCCTAAAAGCCCGCAGCCCCCGACCGGTCGGACTCAGCTCGCAGCGCGGGAGAGCCAGCCTGCGGCCGGACCCGCTCCGGGAGCGATGATCGACGGTCTGGCCGATCTGATCGAACGCTGGAAGGTCGACTTCGAGCGTTTTCTCGCGGGCGCCCGGGCGCTGCCGCCCGACGAAGGCCGAGCGCGGATCGTGCACCTGCTCCGGGAGCTCCGCGGCTCCAACTTCCACTCCGCGGCCGACCAGTTCCGGCTGAGCGCCCTCGAGGCACGATTCAACAGCTACAACGAGCTCAACAATCGCCGACTCCGCGACCGGGAGGAAGGACGCAGCGGCCGACCTTCACCGACGTCCACCGCCGGGGCCTCCACGTACGACCCGCTGCAGGGAGTCGTGGTCACGGATCGGATCGAGGACGCTCCAGTGGCCGCCCTCTACGATGCGCTGGCCAAGCAACAGGCCGGCGCGCCGTCCCTCGATCGCGAATCGTTCCGTCAGTACATCGCTCGCCAGGTGGAGCTCATCCGCGTCAAGACCGGCTGCGAGTCGGTGCAGTTCCGGCTCGCGGCGGAGGACGGGAAACTGAAACTGAAAGCCAAACCGGTGGGCGGATGACGAGCATCCTCCGACCCGAAAGGAATCTGCAACCATGACTCGAACCGTCGCCAACCGCCCCGTGCTTCGACACTTCCGCCTGCCGGCGGTCGGCCTCCTGCTGGCGCTCGCCGGAGCGATCGCATTCGCGGCCCAACCCGGCGCCCCGGGGGTCAGCGCGGCCGGGCTCGAACGGGCGTTGACCGAGCAGTATGCGCTGCTGGAGGCAAACCCCGGAGATGCCGCGACCGAGGAAGACCTCGGCCATCTCCTGGCGCTCAAGGGGGACCTCGAAGGCGCCGAGGCCGCCTATCGCCAGGCCATCCTGCTCGACCCCGCGGCGGCATCGCCGCACTTCCATCTCGGCTCGCTGCTCGAGAAGCAGGGCGAGTCGCGGGCGGCGCTCAAGGAGTACAAGGAGGCGATCCGGCTCGATCCGCAGCACGCCTGGGCCAGATACGAAGCCGGTTCGATCTACGAGGCCCGGGGAGTCGAGAGCCGCGCCACGCACTACTACGGCGACGCGTTCTCGATCGATCCGTCGCTCACCGATCCGGTCGTCAATCCACACATCCTCGAGAACCACCTCGCCACCCAGGCGATGATCTACAGCTACAAGAAGACCTCGAAGAACATCCAGGCGCCACGCGAGTTCCACGAACCCGCCCGCATCGCCGCGCTGCTGATCGACGTCCCGGCGGCGACCGAACCGAACGACCAGTACGCGACCGAGGGGGACGGTGGCGGCGGCGGCTACGCGCGCCTGAACTCGTCCGGCGGGCAGAGCGGGGACTACGCATCAAAGGAGTCGGGGGAAGATGATGGCGGCGGCGATACCGGTCGGGTCCTCTCGAGCCGCGACTTGAAGAGCGGTGGCGCCTCGAATCAGGTGAGCGGCAGCGCCGGCGGCGCGGCAGGCGTCGGTCGCGGGGCGAGAGATGCGGGCAGCGCGCGTGGAAACACGCGCAGCCGCGAGGTCACCCGACCGACGCGGAACGTAGCACCGCGCTCCGGCAACTCCGGTTCCGGCTCGTCGATCGGTCCGGCGCGACCGAAGTCGTCTGGAGACAGCCCTTCGTCGGGAGGCAAGACTCCCGGAAACTTCGCCCCGAGCCCCTATTCCACCGGCAGGATCGAAGTGGTGCTCGAACCCGTCGTCGGCGGCTGATCCCGCTTCGCGGACGGCGCTGCCCGGGATTCGGACAGCACGAGCCCGGTCGCGACGACCGTCGGCGCCCCGAACTGGCCGTCGCCCGGTACGAAGGTGAGGTCACGGGCGAGCGTCCGGATCCCGCGCAACAGAGCGCCGACCTTCGCCCGGAGAATCCGCCGACCGAGCGGCGCGACGGCGCGACCGGCGACGAGTCGGTAGCCACAGACCGGGACCGCGAGCTCCCAGTGGCGCGGGTCCACGGTGACCGCCCCCTCCGCCTCGATCAGGTAGGCGCCGTCCGCAACGCCCTCCACGAGATCGCGGACACGCGCCTCGCCCGGTGCGAGATAGAAGTGTGTCGGGGCGCGTCGTGGCAGGTCGCGCCAGCTCGCACGGCGGGAGCAGCCTGAGGAACGACGTGCCCCGCGCGGCACCGATTCCTCCCACCAGGCGCAGAGGGGCTGCACGAACCGCCCCTGCTCGACGAGCGTCACCGCACCGGTCGCCACTCCTTCCCCGTCGGTCGCCGCCGCAAGCAACCCTGCCCGGTCGCGCGCCGCACCCTCGAACCGGCCGTCGTCGATCAGGGTCACCGCCGACGCGGCGATCCGCCGCTCCCCGTCGAGGAGCGGAGCCAGTCGTGTTTCGGCGATGCGCCCCAGGAAGCCGGGAGCGAGCGCTTCGACGATCCGTGCCACGAGCGGTGCCGAGAGCACGAACTCGGCGTCGCCCGGGACCTTGCCGTCCCGAGCGCCGTCGGCAACCGCCGCGAAGCGGTCCGCCAGCCGCCGCGCGATGGCATCGGGGCGAAACCGTCGCGCCTCGCGTTCGGCCGCAGAGAAGAGCAGGCGCTCGCCCGCGGACTCGGCTTCGAGCCGCAGCCAGGCGATCCGCGACCGCATCGCTGCCCGCACGCCGCGACTCGAGACCAGGGCTGCCTCGGACGATCCGTCGATCAGTGACGCCGCAACGACTCGTGCGCCAGGGACTTCCGCGAGGAGCGCACGCGCGATCCCGTCGAGCAGGGAGCTTGCCTCGTTCTCGGTGGCGAGTGGCGCCAGGAGATCGGCGGGCTCCCGCCAGGTCGGAATCTCCCTGGGTTCGGCGAGGAGCAACGCGTTGGGGCTGGCGTCGGGCAGCGCCACCGAGCGCGTCGGTCGACCGGTACCGGCAACGAAGAGAGAGCGTCGCGCGTCTCCCGCACGCGCCGACCAGCCTTCCTCGGTCGCCACGCGACTGACTTCGTGATCCAGGGAGCGCTCGAATCCGCGACTTCTGCCGCGCTTCTCGTAGACCTCGGCCGCGGCGTAGCCCCGGCGTACGAGCTCCGCCAGCAGCACTTCCGATTCGCCGCCCTGGCCACGCGCCGCCGGACCGCTCAAGCGTCGTCTCCGGTGCTGCCCGCGCCCTCGACGGCCAGCCCGCCGAGAACGATCGACGGCGCCGTCGCCCAGACCGCGCGTCGCTGTCCGCCCTTCGCGCACCAGCCGGCACCTGCCGGACGCGGATCGTTCCCCAGAGCGCGGAAGTCGGCGAAGAGCTCGGCCACTCTGCCGCGTACGAGGAACGGTCCGGTCAGAGCGCCGAGCTCCCCTCCCTGGATGAGACGCCCCCAGGGGACCCGCAGCCGGAATTCGCCGGTCGCCGCATCGAGCGCCCCCGCGTCGACCTCGGGAACGAAGAGCCCGTCGCCGGTCGCGCGGAGCAGCGCCTCTTCCGATGCGGATCCGGTCAGCAACTCGACGTGATGGAGGCGCGGAAGTGGCGCTGCGTGCCGGTCGCCGCGGAAGCCGGAGCCCGCCAGGAGATTCTGCGAACGGGCCGCGTGAGCAAGGTCGGCGATCGGCTGGTCGACCCGGCCGCCGCGCAACAGCCAACGCCGCACCACCGGCTGCCCCTCGTCGTCCGTCGCGCGATCGACGCCACGCGGCGCGCGGCGCGGATCGTCGAGCACATCGATCTCCGGCGGCGCCAGCGCCACTCCGATCGCGCCGTCGGGCGCCCCGTCGCGCGCCAGCACGTCGGCCTCGAGGGCGTGAGCGACCGCTTCGTGCAGGAGCACCGCCGCCGCGGGCGGCGAGAACCAGAGAGGAGCCACCCCGGAGTCCGGCGGCACGGCCTCCCGGGCGCGGAATCGCCCGACAAGGATGCGCGCCAGATGCTCCGCCGCGCCGGCGTCGAGCTCGGTCCAGAGCCCACCGTAGCGTCCCCACGGGAGATCGACATCGAGGCTGAAGAAGATCTCGCGCTCCGCCGGAGGAACCCAGCGCGGTCCCACCACCTGCAGATCCCGGCGATGCCAGCGCGCGGCGATCCGCATCGGAAAGGCGACGTGGTGCCGACGCAGTGCGCGTTCCACCTCGCTCGCGAACCCCTTGAGCGCCGAGACGGGGACCGCGGGATCGGGTCCGCAGGCGATCTCGGGCGAGGCCATCGCCGCCGGCTGCGTCCGCGCCACCTGCCGCAGCGCTTCGGCGAGATCGTCGCGCGTGAGGCCGTCGCGGCTGGCGATCCACGCGCGCCGTTCCCGCAGGAGCCGGACCGACAGTCCCTGCTCCCGACGGACCCGTACGCCGGTGGCCGACTCCGTCGCCGGCCATTCCGCGTCGGTCCGTCGTTCGCAGTAGATCTCGGCGATGTCGCCCTCACGGTCGGCGATCGCCGCCAGCGCCCGGGACATCGCCGCCGTATCGAGCCTCGCCCAGCTCATCGCGGGCGATTGTCCCACGAGCCGCGGACGCGCGCCGTCTAGAATAGCCAGGAGGTGAGCGCGCTTTCCGATGCGAAGGAGGAGGTCGCCGCTACTCTCCTCGCGCGCCGGGCCGCGTCGGGCGGATTCCGGGCCGGTGCCGACGAAACGGCGGAGTCCGAGACCAACGAGGCGACCGCCTGGTCGGTCACCGCGCTGCGGGTGAGCGGACGGGCGACGGATGCGCAGCGGAGCGGCAGCGCGTACCTCGCCGGCAGCCAGGCAGAGGACGGCAGGCTCTCGACGCACCCGATGCATCCCGGCGCCTACTCCCCGACCTCGCTGGCCGTCCTCGCCTGGTGCGGCGACGACGAGCGTCGTCGCGAACGGGAGCGCGCCGTGGAGTTCCTGACCGTCCACAGCGGCACGACGTTCCCCAGGAGCGGCGACAGCCCGCTCGAGATGGACACCGAGCTCGCCGGCTGGCCCTGGGTCGATCGCACCTTCTCCTGGGTCGATCCCACTTCATTCGCCATCCTCGCGTTGCGCTCCGCCGGGGCGAGCGCTCACCCCCGCGTGCGCGAGGGCGTGCGCATGCTGCTCGATCGCCAGGTGGAGTCGGGCGGCTGGAACTACGGCAACGCACGCGTCTTCGGCACCGAGCTCCGGCCCGCGCCCGACTCGACCGGAGTCGCCCTCTCCGCTCTCGCCGGGCTCGTCTCCGTGGACGAAGTCGAGCGGTCGCTCGCCCTGCTCGAAGTCGACCTCGAGCGCCTCCGGACACCGCTCTCCTTCAGCTGGCTTCTGCTCGCCGCGTCGGCCTGGGATCGGCGGCCGGCCGATGAGGAGCTGGCCGGCGCCTGCCGCACGATCCTCGAGCGCGCCGCGCGCTTCGGCGGCTACGAGACAGCGGAGCTCGCCCTCCTCCTCCTCGCGCTCGAGGCGGACCGCGGTCTGCTCGACGCCGTCTCCCGCGCCGGAGCACCGGCATCCCGAACCCGGAGTCCCCGATGATTGGCGGCACCACCCGGCGCGATTTTCTCGTCCTCGGCGGTGCCCTCGGCGCCGCCACACTCGTCGGCTGTCGCCCCGACGGGCGCCCCCGCGTCTGCGTCGCCCGCGCCGCCTCCTACGACCTCGACCTCGCGCCGATCGTCCGCGACGCCCTGGCGGAGGTCGGCTTCGGACGCCAGCGGATCGCGGGCCGCCGTTTCCTGCTCAAGCCGAATCTCGTCGAGACGGCGCTCGGGGTCGGACAGATCAACACCCACCCGGCGGTGGTTCGCGCTGTCGCCTCAGCGCTCCTCTCGGCGGGCGCGGCGAGCGTCCTCATCGGCGAAGGGCCCGGCCATCGTCGCGACACGATCCTCGTGCTCGAGGAGTCCGGCTACGCCGAGCTCCTCGTCCAGGAGCGCCTGCGTTTCGTCGACCTCAATCGCCAGCCCGGCTTCGCCGTCGCCAATGCCGGACGTCGCTCCGGTCTCCTGCGACTGACACTGCCGGCGATCCTCCACGAGGTCGACGCCATCGTCTCGATCGCCAAGCTCAAGACACACCACTGGACCGGCGCCACCCTCACCATGAAGAATCTGTTCGGTCTGATGCCCGGCAGCTACTACGGCTGGCCGAAGAACGTCCTGCACCATGCGGGTCTCCAGGAGTCGATCCTCGACATCAACGCCACCGTCCGCGTCGAGCTCGCCATCGTCGACGGAATCGTCGGAATGGAGGGTGACGGTCCGATCATGGGGACGGCGAAGACCGCCGGCGTTCTGGTGGTCGGCACCAATCCGGTCTCCGTCGACGCCACCGCGGCGCGCGTCATGGGGCTCGATCCGCTCGCCGTGCGTTACCTCGCCCAGGCCGACGGCTGGCTCGGACCGGCGGGCGAGACGGCGATCCGTCAGGTCGGCGAACGTCTGGTCGACGTGACCACACCGTTCCGTCTCGTCGAATCGATTCCGGCGCAGAAGGCGCTGCTCGACCGCAACTCTGGCGCCGGCTACTGACCCGGATCAGTACTCGAGGCGGAAGCGGCTGCCGCTCGGCCGCGACTCCACCGCGAGCGTCAAGCGGCGCCCGGCCTTCGTCCAGACCCCGTCGGCGGCGGAGCGCCATCCCTCGGCACGCAGACGTCGGGCGAGCGACCCGGCCACCGTCTCGCGCGGCTCGCTCGAGTCGAACACCAGAACACCGCCGCCGGCCGGAAGGATCGTCTGATCGACGAGGCTGGACGGACGAAAGACCGGGATGTCGCGCGGAAAGCCGTCCGGGAGCGCCCCTGCGAGCGCCGGAGCGACCCGGCGCGCCTGCTGGTCGTCGGCGGTGGTGAGAGCCGCATCCGGTGCCCTGGTCACTTCCACCGTGGTGAGCTCGCCTGCGCCCTTGTCTGCGGGCGGCGCACCGCAGCCGGCGCCCACCGTCGCGAGCAGCAGCGCGACGACGCATCGCGAACCCCCTGACAGGCGGGAAAGTCGAACGATCCGGCTCATCCGGCCGCGACGAGCTCGATCCGGGCAGGCAGATCGCGGAGACTGGTGAGATCGCCGCCACCGCAGGGCGAGAAGTGGAGCGCGGACAGTCCCGCGGCCTCCGCGCCCTCGACATCGTCCCGCCGGCTGTCGCCCACGTGCAGGGTGCGGAACGACGCGACGCCGAGTGCAGTGAGCGCCGCTTCGAAGATCTTCGGATGCGGCTTCTCGACCCCGACTTCGGCCGAAACGACGACGGCATCGAAGTAACGCGAGAGATCGAGGCGCTGGAGGAGCAGCGGCAGCCGGCCGTCCCAGTTCGAGATCACGGCCAGCTTCAGGCCGCGACGACGGAGCGTCTGCAGGACTTCGACCGCGCCGTCGGTCACGGCCCACGCCTCGGCGTGGGAAAAACGGGAATAGAGCTCGGCGACGGCGAACGGGCTCGGCGGCCCGGCGCCCAGCAGCTCGCAGGTGCGCTCGATGAACCGCTGCCAGAAGCCGCGCGCTCCGCGCGGGTGAGCGACGAAGCGATCGTGATTCGGCTCCGCCTGACAGGCGAGCTCCTGCCAGACGAGTGGAATCGCCGTGGTGACCTCGCCCGCATCGACGATGGTGCCGTGTCGCGCGAGTACCGTGGCGTACTGCTCGCCGAGATTCGGGCACTCGAGCAGTGTGTGCGTGACGTCGAAAGTCACCGCCTCGAGCCGGAGTTCGAGCCGTGTCCGCGATCTCACGCCGGCACAATAACCGATTCGCTACTGCCCGTCCTGCGAATCCGTTTACAATGCCACCGTGCGCGACGACATCCGTCTCCTGGCCGCCGCCGCCCTCTTCGGCGGCTGGCTCGTCCTCTTCTTCCTCGGCCATGTCGCGCACGGCCTGATCCATCTCCTGCCGGTCCTCGCCGTGCTGCTCGTACCCTGGAAGCTGCGAGGCGCGTCCGGATCCGATTCGAATTCGACGACCCACCAACCACCAGAGGAGAGACGATGAGCGGCAAGAGGATCTTCGCGTTGATTCTGCTCGCGGCAGGAATCTTCGTACTCGTGCAGGGCGGCTTCAGCTTCACCAAGAAGAAGGAAGCGACGAAGCTCGGACCGCTCGAGCTCTCCTACTCGAAGAAGGAGCGCGTCCCCGTGCCGCCCTGGGTGGGAATCGTGGCGATCGTCGGCGGGGTCGCGCTGCTCGTCATGCCCGAGAAGAAGTAGCTAGGCGCGGAACGCTTCGACCGGATTGGTCAGCCGTCCGACGCCGGGGATCTCCACTTCGACCAGGTCGCCCGCGGCCAGCGGTCCGACGCCGGCCGGGGTTCCGGTGAGAAAGACGTCTCCCGGCTCGAGGGTCATCCGCGTCGAGGCGTAGGCGAGGAGTTCGGGAATCGGGAAGACCATCTCCCGCGCCGTGCCGCGCTGGCGCTCCGTACCCGAGATCCTCGTGACCACGGAGAGCTCGGTGAGCTCCACCGGATCCCGCATCAGCCGGATCGCCGGACCGAGCGGGCAGAACGAGTCGAACGACTTGGCGCCGGAGAACGATCCGTCGCGCTTCTGGAGATCGCGCGCCGAGACGTCGCAGGCGCAGGTCACCCCCAGCACCGCGTTCGCCGCCTCTTCCGCGCTGGCGCGGCGCAGGCGCGATCGCAGGACGAGAGCGATCTCGCCCTCGAAGTCGACCCGCTCACTCTCGGGCGGCAGGACGATCGGCGCCCCGGGGCCGATCACCGACGAAGGCGCCTTGAGGAAGAGCAGCGGCGACGCCGGGAGCGGATTGCCCAGCTCGGCGGCGTGATCGCGGTAGTTCCGCCCCACGCAGACGATCTTCCCGGGCTCGACAGGCGCCCGCAGCGCCTCCCCGCTCGCCAGCGTCACGGCGCGACCGAACTCCCAGGCGGAGAGCCGGGTCTCGAACGGATCGGAGAACAGCACGCGGAGCTCGTCGAGGTTCTCGCCGGCGGCGTGGAATCCTTCGGGGCCGAAGCGACAGAGGAGCATGGCGGGGATCTTACCGGGGCGGCTCGACCTGCATCGAGCGCAGCCGGGCGCGCGCCCGGCCGGAGAGCGGCGTCACCACCAGCCGGCCGGTGATGTCGTTGAGGTCGACGTAGATCTCGGTCCCGTAGACCGCGGTGAGGTTGGCGTAGGTGAGCACTTCGTCCGCCTCCCCCGCCGCCGCCGCCCGGCCATCCGAGAGGAGCACGACGCGATCGCAGTACTCGGCGGCGAGATTGAGATCGTGCATCACGGCGACGATGGCCCGGCCGGCTCCGGCGAGATCGCGCAGGCGGTCGAACAGCTCGACCTGGTGCCGGAGATCGAGGAAGCTCGCCGGCTCGTCGAGGAGCAGTACGGGGGCGGCCTGGGCCAGGGCGCGCGCGAAGACCACCCGCTGCCTCTCCCCCGCCGAGAGCTCGTCGATCGGCCGCGGCGCGAGGCTCTCCGCGCCGACCGACGCCAGGGCCTCCCGCGCCACCGCGATGTCGGTCTCCGACTCGAACGCCAGTCCGGCGAGGTGCGGATGGCGACCCATGAGGACGATCTCGAGCGCCGTGAAGGAGAACTCGAAGCGCGGCTCCTGCGGAACGACCGCGACCCGGCGCGCGAGCTCCCGCGCCGGCAGCTCCCTCACCTCGTCCCCGAGGATCCGCGCGCTGCCGCCGTACTCGGGGAGGACTCCCGACAGGGCCCGGACGAGGGTGCTCTTGCCCGCACCGTTCGGTCCGAGAAGGCCGACGATCTCGCCGGTGCGGACGTCGAACGACACCTCGTCGAGGACGCGCCGCGGCCCGTAGCTCGCGCCGAGTCCCGCGAGCTCGATCGCCCGAGCGGGCGCAACCCGATCAGGAGCGTTCGGACTCAATCGATCTCCGGTGCCGGCGACGCAGGAGGACGAGGAAGAGCGGCCCGCCGACCAGTGCCGTCACCACTCCGACCGGGAGCTCGGTCGGTGCGGCGACCGTGCGGCCGACGAGGTCGGCGAGCACCAGGAACGCGCCGCCCGCGAGGAACGCGGCGGGAAGCAGGAGGCGGTTGTCCGGTCCGAACAGGCGGCGCAGGATGTGTGGCACCACCAGCCCGACGAAGCCGATCATGCCGGCCGTCGCGACCGCGAGAGCCGTCGCCAGCGAGCCGAGGACGAACGTCCGTCGTTTGAGCCGCTCGACGTCGACCCCCAGCTGCCGCGCCCCTTCCTCTCCCAGTGCGAGGGCGTTGAAGTCCCGGCCATGGGCGAAGAACGCGATCGCCAGGACGACTCCGGCGAGGACGAGCCCGACGATGGACGCCGCCGGGGGCGTCGGCACGCGCCCCATGAGATAGAAGACGATCGACTGCAGCTCTTCTCGCGACGCCACGCTCTGCAGGAAATAGATCAGCGCCGCGCTCGCGGCGTTGAAGATCGCCCCGGTCAGGAGGAGCGTCAGCACGGTGAGGCGGCCACCGACGGTCGCCAGCCGCTCGATCGCGACGAGCGAGACGAAGGCACCTGCGAACGCCGAGACCGGCACGAACAGCCCGCCGGCTCCGAGCACGAGCGCCAGCACACCTCCCAGGCTCGCACCGCCCGAGACCCCGAGCACGTACGGGTCGGCGAGTGGATTGCGCAGCAGGGCCTGGAATGCGACCCCGGCGAGGGAGAGGAGCCCGCCGACCGCCGCCGCCGCGAGAACCCGGGGGAGCCGGAGATGGAGGAAAATCGAACGCTCCACTTCGCCCCAGGAGCCGCCGAAGAGGTGACGCCAGAGACCGACGTCGCTCGCACCGAACGTCACGGCGAAGGCGATCGCGAGCAACAGGAGGAGCGACGTTCCGAGCAGGAGACGCAGGATCCGTGCGCGCATCCGGCCCGGCTCCATCGCGACCGTCACGGCCCCGGTCTCACTCTTCCTCGCCGGCCGCAGGCGGCGCGAAGTCGCTCGCCGCCGGCTCGCCGAAGATCTCGGGATGGACAAAGCGTCCCATCCTCTCCGCCATCTCTCCGAGCCTCGGTCCCGGGACGAGAAGGCGGGAGGGTTCGATGACGAAGACCCGATGGTCGCGCACCGCCGGCAGGAACGGCCATCGCTCCCAGTCGCCGGCGACGGCACCGAACGGTCCGGTGCTGCGGTTGTCGGCGCTGTCGAGGATCCGCTCCGGGCGCCGCTCGAGCATCGCTTCGAGCGAAACCATCGGATAGGCACCGAGCGCGTCGCCGGCCACGTTCTCCCCGCCGGCGATCCGGATCAGTTCGTCGAGGTGCGAGCCCGGTCCGGCAACGAAGAGTGGCTCGCGCCCGACCACGACCAGGACCCGGGGACGCACGGAGCCCGCGACCCGCTCGCGCACCGACGCGACCCGCGCCGCGATCGACCGGAGCAGCGCCGCGGCCTCCCCCTCCCGTCCGGTCTCCCTGCCGATCTCGCGCATAGCGGCCAGGGTTCCGGCATACGTCGAAGTATCGAGCGGCACGACCCGGATCCCCAGCGCCGCGAGCCGCGCGTGTTCGCTCCGTCCGGCTTCGCTCGCCGCTGTCAGCAAGAGGTCGACCCGGAGTTCGACCAGACGCTCCGCGTTGGGGAGATCGTACGAACCGAGCCGCGGCAGCGACCCGCCTCCCGGCACCTCGACGAAGTCCCCCACGGCGACGATGCGGTCGGCGATGCCGAGCACGTCGAGGGTCTCCGCCGCGGCCGGCGCCATGACCGCGATCCGCTGTGGCCCCTCCCGCTCCTCCGCCGCCTGCCGACCGCAGGCGGCGAAGAGGAGGAGCAGGACGAGCCCGGAGCGCAGGCGGAGGCCGCTCACCGTCCGCCCCGGATCCTGGAGGTCCAGCGGTTCATCACCTTCCGGTCATCCTCTCAGAAGCGGACGTCGAGGCCGGCGGCGAACGCGATTCCCGGCGCGGGGAAGCCGGCGGCCTCCTCGTACTCCTCGTCGGTCACGTTGTCGACCCGAACGAACGGCTCCCAGCGCTCCCCGAGACGGGTGCTGAGCGAGAGGTCGAGTGCGGTGTAGGCGTCGAGATCGACATCGCCGAAATCGGTTCTCGATCCCACGTGCCGCACGACACCGCCGACCGTCCACCGGCCGGGATGGACGAGGAGCGTGAGGCTCGACTTCTCGCGCGGACGCCGGAGGAGCGGCCCGCCGGTCTCGAGGTTCTCTCCGTCGAGCCAGGTGGCCGCGAGCGTCGCATCGACGAGCGTCGTTCGCCATCCGGCGGAGGCCTCGATCCCGCGCGCGCGGGCACGGCCGAGATTCATCGGCAGGAAAGTCGCGAAGTCGAATTCGATCAGGTTGTCGAGATCGTTCTGGAAGAGCGCGACCGAGTAGTGGATCGGTCCGCTCTCGCCGTCGAGCCCCAGCTCCACGCTCTCGCTCCGCTCCGGCTGGAGGTCGGGGTTTCCGAATCCGGGGTAGTAGAGGTCGGCCAGGGACGGAGCGCGGAACGCCTCCCCGTACCCGGCCCGCAGGCGCAGGCCGGCGAGGGGCGCCCAGGCGACGGCGGCGCGCAGGCTGGTCTCGGCACCGAAGACATCGTTGTCGTCGCGGCGGAGCCCCGCGTCGATGCGCAGCCCCGAGGCGGAAGGGGTCCAGGACAGCTGGCCGAAGAGCGACCAGTCCTCCTGCTGCTCGCTCTCGAGTCCCGGGCCGAAGGCATCGGCGGAGGTGACCTCCTGCCGATCCCAGTCGCCGCCGACCGTGACCGCGAGCGAATCCCGGACCCGGAACCGCGAGGCCAGCCGTCCACGCGAGCGCGCCGCCTCGGCGCGACTGGCCGCGAACGGGTCGGCGGAATCACGGAGCTCGAGATCGGTCTCGGTGCGTTCGATCGCGGCGTCGAACGACTGCCGCGTGCCGACCAGCGAGAACGGAACCGACAGGGAGAGCGAGTCGAAGGACTGTCGCCGGTCGGGCGAAGGCGCTCCGGTGAAGTCGAACGGCACGCCGATCTCGCTCGACCCGGAACGGACGAGCGCACCGAGCCGGATCGACTCGCCCAGCGGTGCGTCGACCACGAGATCGACCCCGTCGCCGTCGTAGTCGTCGTTGTCGACCTCACCCTCCCCGCGGCGCAGGTGCCCGGCGAGATCGAAGGTCGCGCCCCCGAGAGCGAATCTCGCGGCGGCGCCGCCACGGAGGAACTCGTTCGAGCCCGCTTCCGCCCGCAGGTGTCCGCCACGGGTTCCGTTCCCCGCGGCGGTCACCAGCTGCACGACGCCGCCGAGAGCGTTCGAACCGTAGAGCGCGGAGTATGGACCCTTCACCACCTCGACCCGTTCGACGCCGTCGAGGGCCAGGGTCGACCAGTCGAATCCGCCGAGGTACGGATCGTTGAGCTCGATCCCGTTCCACAGGACGAGCGTGTGGCTCGAGTTGGTGCCGCGGAGGAAGAGCGAGGTCGCTTTGCCCCGCGAGCCGGACTGCACGACGTCGACGCCGGCGACGGTCCGCAGCAGGTCGATCGCCTGGTCCACACGACGATCGGTGATCTCCTGCATCGTCACCACGTCGACGGTGGTCGGGACGTCCCGTACCGGCTCGACGGTCGCCGTCGCAGTGACGGTGATCTGGTCTTCGACGATCGGTGCGGACTGCGCGAAAGTCACGCTCACTCCCCCGAGGAGCGCGAGAAAACAGAGGTGAGAGCGGCGCATGGCCGTCCTCCTTTCCCGGAAAGCACGACGCCCCGCATCCCGCGGGATCGGCCGGGAAGGCGGGGCGAGGGGGCGGTCCGGAAAGGCGGTCGGAGCGCGGTCGCAGCCCTCCCCGCACCCCGGGGGATTCATGGCATCGGACGCGTCGGCAGGTCTCCTGGCTTCCGGATCGCCCTACTCCCGGACCTTCCCGTGCGACCGACCCTCTCTCGCGGGAGAGAGGATCTTGATTCCGAGGAATCGCACAGTGGTGTCTCCGGTTTCGTACCCGGTTACAGTGGCGGGGGCCGCGCCGGCATCTGGACCGGCTTCCCTCTTTCGGATCGCGGGGATCGTTTCTCCCCGCGATTCACCGCAGCGTCTGGATTGTCAACGCGCTCCGCACGCGCGGAGCTTCCGCGGGCACTCTATCGCGGATCGCGCGGGAAGCGGAGGCGCAGCGGCCGGAGCCGGACTACTGGTTCGGCGGCGGCGGGGCCGAGTCGACCGGCTGCGGGGCGACCTGGGGAACGGCGTTCACCCCCGTCATCCAGACCGGCAGTCCGGTGAGCGAAGCCGGCTCCACGAACTGGTTCTGGTTGTAGACCTGGGGAGCGTTGGCCTGCTGCGCCGCAGCGGCCTGCTCGGCAGCGATCGCCGCCCGGCCTTCGTCGCTGTTGGGGTCGATGGCGTCGTTCGGTGCCCAGCCCATGGCGATCGTCGTGTCGTCGAGCTGATGGCCGAAACCGCGCGTCTCGGTATCGACCTTCACACTGACGACCTCGTCCTTCGAGAAGGAGATGACGTTGCCGAACTCCGACAGGATCACGATCTTGCTCTCGTCCCAGCTGGCGTGCTGCGGCTGGTACCGGGTATCGAACGTCGCACCGTTCTGCAGCGTCACGGTGTAGATCGCGGCGGAGCCCGCGGACGCCAGAATGAGCATCGCGGACGCGGAGAGGGCAAGGCTCAGGATGCTTCGACGCATGGCGCTGTCTCCCGGAAAATGCTGTCGCAGTATAACACGCTACGCCCCGGCGACACCGCGCGCTGTGAACTGGCTCTCTGCCGAAGGGGGACCCGGTGACCGCCGCAGGACGGGTCGTGGGGATGGTGCGCCCGACAGGATTCGAACCTGTGACCTACAGCTCCGGAGGCTGTCGCTCTATCCAGCTGAGCTACGGGCGCCTCGATCGGCCATCGCCAGGCGGTCGCCGAACGTCCAGATGAAATGGGGTGAGCGAGGGGACTCGAACCCCCAACGGCTGGAACCACAATCCAGGGCTCTACCATTGAGCTACGCTCACCATGAGTCTGTCAACGTCCTGCCCGGCTGCGACCGCATCCGGTCCTCGCGAAACTGGCCTGCCTGGAGGGATTCGAACCCCCGACCCGCGGCTTAGAAGGCCGCTGCTCTGTCCAGCTGAGCTACAGGCAGAAGAAAAGCCTGGGGCTCGCGTGTCGGGAAGCCGGCCTCGAAGCGCAGTGGTCGGGGCGCCCAGATTTGAACTGGGGACCCCCTGCGCCCAAGGCAGGTGCGCTACCAGGCTGCGCTACGCCCCGTCCGACGCGGCAGTCTAAGGCCCGCCGCGGAAGGGTGTCAACGAGTCGCGCCCCGTTTCTGCACGGTCCGGACGCTGCCGACAGGGCAGGCTGTGCCCGCTGTCACGCGCGACCGAACGCGCTCGCCTACCAACGGAAGGTCAGGCTTCCCAGGGCGCGCCGGCCGAGGAGGTCGCCTCCGAACGATTCCCAGTGCTCCTCGTCGAGCGCATTGGCGACGTTGAGCGCGAGCTCGATGTGGTCGGTGACGTCCCAGCTGCCGTTGATGTCGATCGTCGTGTACGCCTCGACCTGGCCCTGGAACGGCCCCACCACCCAGCGGAACTCGTCCACCCAGCGACCCGAAACGCCCAGGCTCCAGCGGTCGGCCCGGTAGCTCACTCCGGCCGAAAGCTTGTACTCGGGCGTGTTCGGCAGCAGCAGCTGGTCGAGACCCGGGCTCGAGTCCTGGATCTCGAAGTCGAACCAGGAGGCCGTCGCGTTGATCGTCCAGGCGTTGGTGAGCGACCAGTCGAGTCCGAGGTCGATCCCCTGGGTGTCGACCTTGCCGAAGTTCGTGTACGAGACGGCGGCGAGCATCGGCGTGCCGTCGAAGTTGTTCGTGAGGATGGCGAAGCTCGCACCGAGAGCCCCGCGGAGCGCCGCCAGCAGCGCCGCCTGCGCCGGACCCGGCAGGCTCGACGGTGGCGCATACGGTCCGAAGTCGGGATTGACCCGGCCGAGACCGGTGCCGAGCTGCGGGATGAGGTCAGTGATGAAGTTGTCGCTCTCGCTGCGGTAGTACTCCGCCGTGAGCAACGACCGGTTGCCGAGGATCGCCGTGTAGCCGAACTCCCAGGTCTTGATCTCCTCGACCTCGAGATCGTTGTTGCCGACGGCGACGATCCTCGTCGGCCCCGGGCTGAAGCCGCAGGAGACGCCGTAGGGCCGGCAGAACCCCTCGAACGGCTGCAGGTTGAGAGGCGCCGCGACGTTCGCCTGGAGGAAGAACTCCGAGTAGTTCGCGACCTGGAACGCCTCGTTGTAGGTGAGCCGGAACGCATGGTTGGGAGTGAGCTGCCAGACGACACCGGCCTTGGGCGAGAACTGCGCGTCGTGCAGGTCGCTCTCGTCGTAGCGGCCGGCGACGATTACCTTCCACCGGTCGTTGAAGTTCCAGTCGATCTGGGCGTAGAAGGCCGACGACTGGTTCGAAACCGGTTCGAACATCAGCGTCTGTCGTCCGGTCGCCGGATCGGTGCTGTCGATGTCCTCGTCGGTGTACGTGCCGCCGACGACCAGCCGTCCGCGCTCACCGCCGAGATCCCACCAGCTCTGCGCGTCGAAGTTGAGATTCTCGTCGTCGAGCGCGACGTTCGAACCCGACGAGAGCGCGGTCTGCTTCGTGGCGTCGCGCCGGTTCCAGGAGCCGCCGAAGTTCCAGTGGTCGAGGGAGAAGTTCGCCCGCGCCCACGGCCGCTCCACGTCGACCAGCTGGACGCGGCCGATTCCGGTCTGGAAGACCGGACCCTCGACCTCGGCATAGCCGCCCTCGACCGTGAGGAGCATCTCCTCTCCGAAGTACTGATCGAGCCGCAGTCCGCCGAACCAGATCGAATCGTCGTCCTCCGGGTCGAGCGGCACCAGCTCCTGCGGCAGGCAGTCGGTCTGGCCCGAGCGGCTGCAGGGGATGGCGTACTCAGCCTTGCCGTTGCGCGAGACGGTGAAGTCGCCGCTGTTCCGGATGCCGCCGAGCACCTTGTAGTAGGTCGAATCGGTGATCGAGCCGGCCCAGCGGAAGTCGCCGTTGAACGTCGAGAGCTCGCCGCCGGTGAGGCGGATGAGGCCGCCCTGACTGTCGCGCGGCCGCTTCGTCACCAGGTTCAGCACTCCGGACGAGGCGTTCGCGCCGTAGAGTGCCGCGGACGGGCCGCGCACGAGCTCCGCCTGCGCGAGGTCGTCGAGCGGGAACGAGATCGCCGCCCACTCCTGCGACCCGAGGAACGGCACCGACGGATCCCTTCCGTCGACGAGCGTCGCCACCCGGCGGTTGAGCGAGCTGTTGAATCCGCGCGTGTTGAGGTTGTAGTCGTAGATGCCGCTCTGGGTGACCTCGGCGCCGGGAGTGAACTCGAACAACTTGGGCAGCTGTCCGGTCGCCGCCTTGACCTCGATCTCCTCGATCGGCAGGGCGGTGATCGCCGCCGGCGCCTCGGTGATCCGTTCTTCGGCGCGCGACGCGGAGACGACGATGATCGACTCCTGGAAGGAGAGGTTCCAGTCGAGCGTGCGGTCGACGCGCGAGGTCTCTCCCGCGGCGACGGTCACCGGCGGCTCGGTGTCCGCCAGCAGCTCGTAGTTGAAGAGCACGGTGTATGTCCCGGGCGGGACGTCGGCGATCGCGAAACTCCCGCCCGCGTCGGTCCGCGCCGTCCGGCCGCTCTCGACGAGGGTGACGGTGACGCCGGCGAGCGGCTTCCCGTCCTCGCCGGTCAGTCGGCCTTCGATCCGTCCCGCTGCCTGCGCGAAGAGAGCCGTCGCACAGAGTGACGCCACGAGCCACGCCCAGCCGTTCCGCATCCGTCGACGCATAGAGCCTCCGTAAGAGCCGTTGCCGCCCGAAAAGTTGCGGCGGTTCTAACAGCGTGCTGCACGGAGGTCAAGGCCGACCACGGGTCCGGAAGCACGAGGCGGTCAACCGGCGATGTCCTCGCCGCCGTCGACGTTGAGCACGTTTCCGGTCAGCCAGTGCGTCCCGGGGTCGCACAGCGCGACGAGACAACTCGCAACGTCCTCGGGCGTGGTGAGCCTCCCGGCCGGATTCCGCGCCGCGGCGCTCTCGACGATCTGGTCGTTGCCCGGGATCTTGCGCAGCGCCGGCGTGTCGGTGACGCCCGCTTTGATCGCGTTCGCCGTGATTCCGGCGGGTGCCAGTTCGACCGCGAGCTGGCGGACGTGCGACTCGAGCACCGACTTCGCCGCGGACACCGCGCCGTACGCCTTCCACACCACGTGGTCGCCGGCCGAGGTCATGGCGAAGATCCGGCCGCCGCGCCCCAGCATGCCCGCCCGCACCAGGTCCTGCGTCCAGTAGACGAGGGAGTTGGCCATGACGTCGAGCGTCATCTCCACCTGTGCCTGGGCGATCGCCTCCTTCTCCTCGTCGGCGATGAACGGCTTGAGCGTGCCGAAGGCCAACGAGTGCAGGAGCATCCCGACCGGACGCCCGCCGGCGAGCTCCTGCATGCGGGCGATCGCCTCGCGTCGCTTGTCGGCGTCGGCCGCGTTCATGTTGAAGAAGTGGGCGCTGCGGCCGAGGGCGGCGATCTTTCCCTGGATCTCCTCGACGTGCGCCATCCCCTGCCGGCGGTCGAAGTGGACCCCGAAGACGTCCCAGCCTGTCGCCGCGAATGCCAGCGCCGCCGCCTCTCCGAAGCCGCTCGACGCACCCAGAATCAAAGCCCAGCGCGAATCGTTCCGTGCCACGAGTTCTCCCTTCCGGAGCCCCGCGCCGTGCGGGGCTCTGACGCGATTCTAGACCCCCGTCTCAGGCGAAGAAGACCGGCGCCTGGACCTCCCCCGCCTCGGGAGCGACATCCACGATCTCGCCCCGAGGCGTCCGCAGGCGGCCCTGGCCGATGTCGAGGAGACAGAGGTTCCTTCCCAGATGCTTGGCCGTGTAGAGGGCCTGATCGGCGAGGTGGAGAAGATCGGTGGGCGACTGCACGGCGAGCTCGGGGTAGGCGGCGACACCGGTGCTCATCGTGAGCTCGACCGGCTCGCCCGCCGGAACGAACTCGATCGCTTCGACCCGGCTGCGCAGGCGTTCGGCGATCTCGAGTGCCGTAGCGCCGTCGGTCTCCTCGAACAGCAGCACGAACTCCTCTCCGCCGTAGCGCGCGCAAAGGTCCTCGCCGCGGGAGGGTGCGAGCAGGACCGCGGCGACCGCCTTCAGCGCCTGGTCGCCGGCGGCGTGCCCGTAGGTGTCGTTGATCCGTTTGAAGTGGTCGAGATCGCAGAGGACGAGCGCCAGCGACCCGCCCTCGTCGCGGGCGCGGGCGAACGACTCCTCGAGACGGGCTTCGAGCACGCGGCGCGAAGCCGTGCCGGTCAGCAGATCGATCTTGGCTGCGCGTTCGGCCAGCGCCTCGCGCAGCGAGGCCGCCATTTGCGGAAGCAGGCCGTCGAGCAGCTCGAGGGCGCGCGGCTCGAGGCGGCGGGGATCGCACCAGAGCCGGACCCGTCCGAGCGCGCGGCTGTCGCCGATCGGGCGCTCGACGATCTGCCAGGCGCTGCGGCGGTGAATTCCGGGCAACGCGGGCGGCACGCTCGGCGGCGAAGGCGCCCCGGGAGAAAGCGATTCGTCCGCCGCAGCGCCCCAGCTCATTCGCTCCTCCCCCGGCAGGTCGAGATCGAGCTGGAACCAGGAGTAGGAGAAGAGGGCGGCGCATTCAGCGCGGATCTGCTCCGCCGCGGCGAGGAGTCCCGTCCCGCCGGCGGCGAGCGCGACACCGGCGCGGCGAAGCTTCTGCGCCTCGTCGAGCCGACGCGCACTGCCCGACGCCGCGAGCCCGTTGCGCGCCGCTTCGGCGACGAGCAGAGTGAAGGCGAACAGCGCGAGCAGGCCCAGTCGCGGCCCGGCGGCGCGCACCAGCGCCAGGGCGAGGGCTCCGAGGAGCAGTCCGCAGAGGTCGAGGAGGAGCGGTTGCATCGTCTCGAGAAATCCGTCGCCGGGCTCTCGCCGTGCCCGCCGGGCCAGCGCTTCGAGCAGTCCGTGGGGAGCGACCCAGGCGAGCGCGGTCAGGAAAAGGGCGAGGGCCGCCGGTGCGATGCCGACGCGGTCGACCGCACCGGCCGCCACGACTCCGACGATCGTCACCGAGACCGCCGCCGCGATCCGGGTGGCGCTCCGGCGCTCGGGCAGCGGCAGCTCGCGACGCGACTCGATGAACCGCAGCGCGAGCTCCGCCAGCACCAGGGCGAGTCCGGCGATCCACGCCACCGGAGCGACTCCGAGGCGATCGAACCCCGGCAGGACCGCGAGCGCCCCGAGCGAAAGCGAACCACCGCCGAACGGTCGATGCATCGCCCCGACGGCAGCGATCAGGAGTGCGATCAGGAGCCAGAGCGGCTCCGGAAAGAGACCGTGCGGTGCGAGCGCCGGAGTCGCCGCGGCGGTTCCGAGCGCAGCGATGGCCACCAGCGAGGGAGCCCACCAGGCCCAGCCCGGACCATGCACTTCGGTCGGCGACATTTCGGTCAATCCTACCGTCCGGAGGCCGGTCCAGTTGCATCGCGCCGGCGAAAGCCGGACAATCGCCGCATGAAGCGTTTCCGGCCGATCCACGGTCTGCTGGTCGTCGTCGTCCTGATGCTGGCGACGTTTGCCGCCGAGCGGCTGCTGGGCGGCGACCGCGCGACCGCGACCCGGGTCTCTCCGGACCGCGACGGCCGGGTGGTGATCGACGCCAGCGACATCGAGCCGTCCGACGTGCGCTTCTTCCGCTTCCTCAACTCCGGCAACCAGGAGGTGCGCTTCCTGGTCGGGCGCGATCCGGCGGGAGAGATCGTCGTCGCGTTCGACGCATCGGAGAACGATTTCAAGCGCAAGCGCGGCTTCCGCCACGAGGGCGACTGGCTGGTCAACAACAAGTGCGACACCGCGACGAAGCTGGCGGAGGTTCCGATCGGGCGCGGCGGATGCGCCCCGGTGCCGGTCCACCACCGCGTCGAGGGGTCGAACGTGGTCCTGACCGAGAACGACCTCCTCGCCGGCTGGAGGTACTTCCGCTGAGCCACGGCCCGAGCCGCGGCCGCCCGGACGCCGCCCGGCCGACAGTTGGGACGAGCTGGCCGGATATCGTATGATCCCAGTCTTATCAATGGCCTAGCGAGGTCTGACGGGGGTTCGCGAACCCGCGGCCCAGGCCAGGAGAGTCGAATCGATGGCATTGGTCGAATTGGTCCTGTACCAGGAGGAGTTTCAACGCCTGGATCAGGCGCTCAAGAAGCTCCGTCAGGAGGCGAACGCGCGCGCCATCTTCCTGATCGACAAGACCGGCCAGCAGATCGCCGCCGCCGGGGAGCTCGACCAGTTCGACACCACGAGCCTCGCTTCCCTCACCGCCGGCAACGTCGCCGCGACCGACGGACTCGCCAAGCTCATCGGCGAGCGGGAGTTCTCGGTCCTGTTCCACGAAGGCAAGCGCGACCACATCCACATCTCGATCGTCGCCAAGCGCGCGATCCTGCTCGTCATCTTCGACGACCGGTCGTCCCTCGGGCTCGTCCGGCTGCGAGTCAAGCGCGCGAGCGCCGACCTGGATCACATCTTCGAGGACATGCAGCAGAAGGGAGACAAGGGAACGCCCCCGGGACCCACGCATTCCAGCCCGTTCTCGGAGATTACGGACGAAGACATCGACGCACTCTTCTCCGAATAACCGACCCTACCCGCAGATTACGGGCCGGAAGCCATGACGTTCATCAACTACGCCAGTCGCGAGATCAACTGCAAGATCGTTTACTACGGTCCCGGACTCGGCGGCAAGACGACCAACCTGCAGTACATCTACAACAAGACCGCGCCGGACGCGAAGGGCAAGATGATCTCCCTCGCCACCGAAGCCGACCGCACCCTCTTCTTCGACTTCCTGCCGCTCGACCTCGGATCGATCCGCGGTTTCACCACCCGGTTCCACCTCTACACCGTGCCCGGTCAGGTCTTCTACGACGCCTCCCGGAAGCTGATCCTCAAGGGAGTCGACGGCGTCATCTTCGTCGCCGACAGCCAGCAGGAGCGGATGGAGGCGAACATCGAGTCGATCCGCAATCTCGAAGACAACCTCAAGGAACACGGTTTCGACCTGCAGACGGTGCCCTACGCCCTGCAGTTCAACAAACGCGACCTGCCCGACGTCGCCCCGGTCGCGGACATGTACCGGACCCTCAACTACAAGCGGGAGCCGACGTTCGAGGCGGTGGCGACCACCGGCGTCGGGGTGTTCGACACCCTCAAGGCGGTGGCCAAGCAGATCCTGGTCGAGCTCCGCAAGCGCTGACCGGTCCGCCGGCGCCCCCGGCTGCGGGCGCCGAGGCGGCGCCACGACCCCTGGATCGCTTCCTTTCGCTCCGGAACGACCGCAACCGCACCCCGACGATCCGCTAGACTTGGACTCCACCGGTGGCGTACTGCCGGCCCTCTCGCCCATGTCCGAAGTGTCCGCATCGTCGATCCCGCGAGCTGCCGTCGTCCTGGCGGCCGGCCAGGGCAAGCGCATGCGGTCGACGAGGCCAAAGGTCCTCCACGAAGTGGCCGGAAGCCCGATGCTCGCCCGCGTCGTCACGGTCGCCCGGAGCGCCGGTTGCGAGCCGGTCGTCGTCGTCGTCGGTCACGGCGGCGCCGAGGTGCGTGCAGCCCTCTCCTCGGCGGAGCTGCTCTGGGCCGAACAGCCCGAGCAGAAGGGCACCGGCGACGCCCTGGCGCGGGCCGAGGCGGCCCTGGGCGACTCGTCACGTCTCCTCCTGGTGCTCTCCGGCGACGTCCCCCTGGTGCGGGCCGAGACCCTCGAGCGCCTCGTTGCGGCGGCTGCCGGTGGCTGGGGCGCGATGGCGGTCGCCACCCTCGCCGATCCCGGCCGGCTCGGGCGCGTTTTCGCTCGGCCCGACGGCGGTCTCGACCGCATCGTGGAGGCCGCCGACGCCACTCCCGGGGAGCTCGCCGAACGACGGGTGAACGCCGGCCTCTACGCCCTCCCCGCCCCCGCGATCTTCGACTTCCTGCGCCGGCTGGCGCCCGACAACGCCCAGGGGGAGCTCTACCTGACCGACGCCCTCGGCGACGCGGCCGCCGCAGGCCACCGCATCGCCCTCGTCGAGCTCGAGGATCCCGACGAGGCCCTGGGGGTCAACGACCGCAGCGACCTCGCCCGGGTCCACGGCATCGCCCTCGCCCGCAAGGCGCGCTCGCTCATGGCAGCCGGCGTCACGCTCCTCTTCCCCGACCGCGCGGCGATCGATCCGGATGTCGAGATCGCTGCCGACGTCGTCGTGCATGCCGACGTCACCGTCCTCGGACGGAGCCGCATCGGCGCCGGTGTCGAGATCGGCCAGGGAGTCTGGATCCGCGACAGCGAGATCGCGGCGGGGGCCGTCATCGCCCCGTACAGTGTGCTCGACGGCGCGACGGTCGGTGGCGGTTGCCGGGTCGGGCCGTTCGCGCGCCTTCGTCCCGGCTCGGTACTCCTCGACGGCGCGCGGGTCGGCAACTTCGTCGAGACCAAGAATGCGCGCCTCGGGCGCGGCGCCAAGGCGAACCATCTCGCCTACCTCGGAGACGCCGAAGTCGGCGACGGCGCCAACGTCGGAGCAGGGGCGGTCACCTGCAACTATGACGGCGTGAACAAGCACCGCACGGAGATCGGTGCCGGGGCGTTCGTCGGCAGCGACACGATGCTGGTGGCGCCGGTGCGCGTCGGCGATCGGGCGACCACCGCCGCCGGCTCCGTGATCACCCGCGATGTTCCCGACGGCGCCCTCGCCGTCGAACGTTCGCCGCAGAGGACCGTTTCGGGTTGGGCGGAACGGCGGGCGCTCCGCGAGCGCCCGCCTCGCCCGGAAAGTGACTGAACATGTGTGGAATCGTCGGATACATCGGGCCGCGAGAGGTCGTACCGCTGCTCGTCGAGGGGCTGCGACGCCTCGAATACCGCGGCTATGACTCGGCCGGAGTGGCGGTCGTCGTCGACCGTCACCTCGAGACCCGACGGGCCGAGGGGAAGCTCGACCGTCTCGTCGAGCGTCTGGCCGCGCAGCCGCTCGCCGGCAGGTTCGGCGTCGCCCACACACGCTGGGCGACCCACGGCAAGCCGACCGAGCGCAATGCGCACCCGGTGGTCGATTCGCGCGGTCGCATCGCCATCATCCACAACGGCATCATCGAGAACTTCCTGCCGATCAAGCGCCGTCTCCTGGCCGCGGGATGGACCTTCGCGACCGACACCGACACCGAGGTGGTCGCGAATCTCGTCTCCTCCCACTACGAAGGCGACCTCACCGCGGCGGTCCGCCGCGCCGTCGGCGAGCTCGAAGGGATGTACGCCTGCGCCTTCGTCGCCACCGAAGGGAGCGAAGACGAGATCGTCGCGGTGCGGCAAGGTACACCGCTGGTTCTCGGAATCGGAGAGGGCGAGCAGTTCCTGGCTTCGGATCCCGCCGCCCTCCTCGCCCACACGAAGGACGTCGTTTTCCTCGAGAACGGCGACATCGCACGCCTGACCCGCGCCGGAATCGCGATCTTCGATCCGTCCGGCGCCGCCGTCGACCGCCCGCGCACGCGCCTCAACTGGGATCCGATCCAGGCCGAGAAGGGTGGCTACAAGCACTACATGCTCAAGGAGATCCACGAGCAGCCGGAGGCCGTACAGGAGACGTTCGGCGGGCGAGTCGACTTCGAGACCGGAGCGATCTCGTTCGAAACCCTCACCCTCGATCCGGCCTACGTGCAGTCGCTCCGCCGTATCCAGCTGCTCGCCTGCGGCACCTCCTGGCATGCCGCGCAGATCGGCAAGTTCCTGATCGAAGGGGCGGCGCGTATCCCGGTCGAAGTCGACTACGCCTCGGAGTACCGCTATCGCGATCCGATTGCCGATCCGTCGGTACTGGTCATCGGGGTGTCGCAGTCCGGCGAGACGATCGACACCGTCTGGGCGATGGAGGCGGCGAAGGAGCGCGGCGCGAGGCTCGTCGCGATCTCGAACGTACCGGGCTCACAGGCTACGCGGATGAGCGACGGTGTCATCTACACCCATGCCGGCCCCGAGATCGGGGTGGCCTCGACCAAGGCGTTCACCACCCAGCTCGTCGCCCTGCACCTGCTCGCGCTCTACCTGCGCCAGCAGCTCGGCCAGCCGCTCTCATCCGAGCTGGTCGCGCCGCTCGCCCACCTCCCCAAGGCGGTCACCGAAGCGCTCGCGCTCGAGTCGGAGACCGACGAGCTGGCACGCCGCTTCCAGAACTCCACCGACTTCCTCTACCTGGCGCGCGGAATCGACTATCCGGTGGCGCTCGAAGGGGCACTCAAGCTGAAGGAAATCTCCTACATCCATGCAGAGGGCTATCCGGCGGGCGAGATGAAGCACGGTCCGATCGCGCTGATCGACGAGAACCTCCCGGTCGTGGCGATCGCCACCGGCGGCCGGGTGTTCGAGAAGGTGAAGAGCAACCTGCAGGAGGTGAAGGCGCGTGACGGTCAGGTGATCGTCGTGACCGATCATGACCCCGCCGAGCTCGACGGCGTCGCCGATCACGTGTTGCGTGTGCCGGCCCTGCCCGAGACGCTGCAGCCGATCGTCAACGTAGTGCCGCTCCAGCTCCTCGCCTACCAGATCGGCGTCCGTCGCGGCGCCGACGTCGACCAGCCGCGGAACCTGGCCAAGAGCGTGACGGTGGAGTGATGAAGACCTTCGACATCACCGCCGGCTACGAGGAGTACTTCACCCGCTATCCGATCCTCGATGCCGAGGGCGTCGCCTCGATCGGATACGCACCCGCCAAGATGGCGCCGTCCGAGAGACTCTTCCTCTGGGCGCTCGCCTACGGCCTGCGACCCGCGACCTATCTCGAGATCGGGAGCCTCGAGGGGGGATCGGCGCTGATCGTTTCCGCCGCCCTCGACACTCTCCGGTGTGCCGGCCGCATGGCGCTCATCGAACCGGAGCCCCGGATCCTCCCCGAGGTCTGGGCGCGGATCGCTCCGCGGGCGACTCTCCACCGGGCCCTGTCGCCGCAGGCCATTCCGGAGGCGGTGGCGGCCCTCGGCGGCCCGGTCGAGCTCGCCTTCATCGACGGCGACCACTCGCCCGAGGGCGCCCGGGCCGACGCCGAGGGGCTCCTTCCGCACATGGCCGCGGGGAGCTACATGCTCTTCCACGACGCCTTCTTCCCCGACGTGAAGACCGCGGTCGATGCGTTCGTACGCGACCATGCGGATCGGATCGTCGATTGCGGAACGCCGACCCGGGAGGTGACGCACGACCCCGAAGACGAGGAGAAGCGCCCCATCTGGGGCGGCCTGCGGATGATTCACGTCACGACCGGCTGAACCCGGCCCGCACCGCCCGTTTCCGCGAGCCTCGTCTTCCTTCAACCTTCCGGCGCGGAATGGAGCCAGGGGAGGAGACGACCGTATCCCGGCGTCGACTCGAGCCGGAAGTCGGGCGGAGGGAAACAGGAGCGTTTGCCCGTCTCCGGGCCCGCGAAGCGGAACAACCGCGCCTGATCCGTGTCGGGAAGGAAGAGGACCGGTCGCTTCGGTCGCAACCCGTCGACGAACTCCCGCGACGGCAGCGGCCCCCCGGCCACCAGGACCAGGCGACAACCCGGCTCCCGGCTCACCGCCGCGACGAGACGGCCGCGGTCGTTCTGGAGCAACTCGACCCCCCTCGGCTCCTCGGGCCAGGTCGAGTAGCGGCCGAGGTAGTACCCGATCGAGATCATCGCCCATGGCGAGCTGACCGCGATCTCCGCGGCGTCGCCGTCGAGCGCGCGGACAGCGCGTGCCACAGCCGGCCAGTCGGGCCTCCCGTGCCGGGCGTACCTGACGTCACCTGCGAGCGACGGAACGACCAGGGCCGCCGCCAGCACGAGGCCGATCGCCCAGCCGACGATCCGGTTCCACCGCCCGACGAGAATGGCGAGTCTCACGATTCCCGAAGCGACCGCCGCGAACAGGAACGGCAAGGCGTAGATGTCGTAACGCAGGTGCGTGAATCTGCCGGCGGCGAAGAGAGCGATCTCGACCAGCACCGTTCCGCCCACGAGTCCGGCCCAGAGTACGACTCCTTCGCGCCGCCGGCTGGCGAAGGCGAGACCTGAGACGAGCAGCACGGCGAAGAGCGCGACCGCGTACGACGGGATCTCCTGCCCGCCGCCGCCCCAGAGCATCAGCAGGCGGAAGCGACGTTCGACCTCGGGGAGATTCCAGTGCGTCACCGGCAGGGACCAACGCGGGCCCGTGCTCGTCGTGAGGAGGAGGAACCAGAACGCGAGGGGCAGCGACGCGAAGAACGGCGCGAGCATCAGGCGCCGCACCGGAAGGGAGGATCCGGTCGCACGCCCGCGCTCCGCCCACCACGCCGCCGAGATCGGCAACCAGACCGCGATGGCGAGATAGTGGGTGAGCGAAGCGAGACCTGCCGCCACGGTGACCTCGAGAGGGAAGCGGGAGTGCCCCGCTGCCAGCCAGCGATCGGTCGCGTCGAGCGCCCAGGAGAAGAAGAGGAAGGCGAGCGCGTACGGTCGCAGCTCGTGCGAGTAGCGCAGGAGCATCGGCGAGACGGCGAGGAGCAGCGCGGCAAGGCCGGCGGTCGCGACACCGAATCGTCGCCGAACCCAGCGCGCCACGATCGCGATTGCCACGGAGACGAAGAGAAGGTTGACCACGCGGCGGGCGAGCTCACCGAAGCCCAGGTGCTGCAGCAACCAGGTGAGGAGCGGCTCCACCGGAGGCTGCGCCCGGTCGAAGATCAGGGACGAGAACAGCTGGCGGAGGTCTCCGCTCGCCATGAGGCTCTCCATGATCTCGTCGAGCCACATCGACGAGCCGCCGAGACCGACGAGTCGGACGACCAGCGCGACGACGAAGCTGGCCGGCACCAGCCAGCGCCCGGGACGCTCTCCCTCTTCGGCAGTCAACGTCCGGTGGAGCCGTCTGCCGGCGCCGCGCGCGACACCGCCGCCCGTTCCGTGGGCGCGGCGAGCTTGTCGAGCTCGAGATCGGCCCGCGCCCAGGCGATCGCGAGGCGCCGGTCGATCGAAGCCGCCTCGCGCTCACGACCCTGGCGACGGAGCGCCGCGACCAGTCCGGTGAGCGCCCAGCCGTTCTCGGCGTTGATCTCGAGGTCACGGCGGAAGATCCTCTCGGCATCCGCCGGACGACCCGCCTCGAGCAGCGTCGCGCCGAGCACGTGACGCACCGGGAAGTACCAGTCGGACGGCTCGTTGTAGCGCAGCCCGTCTTCGAGAGCCACCCCCTTCTCGAACGCTGCGACGGCCCGGGGATAGTCCCCGGCGGCGCGAGCGAGCTCGCCGTCGACGATCGCCATGGCGATCCCTCCGAGGACGGAGACCGGGTTGAACCCCTCGACCGCCTCGCCAGGAACCGCTGCCAGAGTCGCCGCAGCCGCGGCCCGCTCGGCCTCTGCCTCCTCCGTCCGACCGAAGCGGGAGAGCGCAATGCTCCGGGCCAGGCGACTCACCGCGGAGAGATACGGAAACTCGGCGTCCGGCATCGGCATCTCGAGCAGCGCACCCCACTGCCCGAAGCGCACCAGCGTCCAGATCGGGTACGCCTTCCAGGCGTCGAAGCCGGGCATCTCGCGCAACATCTCGAGCGGCAGGCGGTCGGCCGTGTCCCGCGCCGCGGCGAATGCAATGGCGCTCTGTCCCTCCATCTGCGCTGCGAGCCAGAGGAACTGGTGATTGTGCGCCGCATACATCGGATAGAGGAAGAAGCCTCCCGCATCCGGGAGGTAGCGGGCATCGGCGGCGATGGCCCGCTGATTGGCGAGTGCCGAGTCGGCGTAACGACCGACTCGCTGGAAGATGTGTGACGGCATGTGCACCAGATGTCCGGCGCCGGGAATCTGCGTGCGCAGGTTCTCCGCCGCCGTGAGGGCCCGGCCCGGCCGCGTCGAGGCCTCGACCGAGTGGATGTAGAGATGACAGAGCCCGGGATGTTCCGGCGCACGCGCGAGAGCCGCCTCGATGAAGGAGACGATCCCGGCGGTCCACGGCTTCTCCTTCCCGTCCGGTTCGTACAGATCCCATGGATGAAGATTCATCATCGCCTCCGCCGCCAGGTACTGCACGTCGGCGTCGCCCGGGAAGCGCGCGGCGACGGCGCGCATTGCGTCGGAATACGACTGATCGAGCGCTGCCTGCTCCTCCGGCGTCGCGGGTGCCGGATCGCTGTAGCGCTTCGCGATCGCTTCGGCGAGCGCGCGCTCCACCTCGGTCGCGCCGGCGGCGGTACGCAACGCGTCCTGCGCCGCGGCGGCCGCGGCCACGGTACGTTCGGGTGTCGCCGGGAAGTTGATGTGCGGTCCCAGCGCCATCGCCACTCCCCAGGAGCAGGCGGAGCAGGTCGGATCGACTCTGGCCGCTTCGCGGAAGGAACGCTCGGCCTCCTCGAGATTGAAGGCGAAGAGCAGTCGAAGTCCCTGGTCGAAGTAGCGCTGTGCCACCGGCAGGTAGGTCGAGACGGTGCGATGGTAGTCGCCGAGATCGTCGAAGAGGGGTGCCTCGCCCGACGGCGCGATCGTCGCTCCGTGCGACTGGGACCGGATCGCGCCGGGCGCGCCGAGCGCACCGCACGCGACGACGAGGACGAGAGAAGAGATGCGCAGTCTCGACATGGAACCTCCGGGCTCTTCGCGAACGGCATGGATCGAATCGGCGAAAGTGTACGCGCCCTCCGGATCGAAGTCATCCCGCCCGCGGCCCTGCACCCGCCGCCCGGGACCTTTCGCGGACACCGCCACCTGTGCGACGATCACAGGCAGCTCTCGAACGCAACGAAAGGAGCAGTCATGGCGACGAAGCGCACCACGCATCGCAGCTCCGCCGGCAAGAAGCTCTATGCCGTGCGAAACGCCGACGGATCGTTCAAGGACATCCAGACCTACGAGCGCGCCCATCGCGCCGACCTCGCCAAGAAGAGCAAGGCCGAGAAGAGCAAGGCCGCCAAGAAAGTGACCAAGAAGAGCAGCAAGAAGGTCGCCGGGAAAGCCACCAAGAAGGCGGCCGCCAAGACGGTCAAGAAGAGCACCCGGAAGACGGCCAAGAAGAAGAAGTAGCGCGCGCGGCTGCTAGAGTCGCCGGCGATGTCGAGCCGTCCGGCGATCGATTACGCCCGCGAACTGAACCCCGACCAGCTTGCCGCGGTGACCCACGGTGACGGGCCGCAGCTCGTCCTGGCGGGTGCCGGTTCCGGCAAGACCCGGGTGATCACCTACCGTGTCGCCTGGCTGGCGCGCGAACGCGGCGTCGATCCGGGTTCGATCGTCGCGGTCACCTTCACCAACAAGGCGGCCGCGGAGATGCGCGACCGCGTGGAACGGCTGCTCGATCTGTTCCCGCTGCCGACCTTCGTCGGCACGTTTCACCGCTATGCTCTCACCCTCCTCCGTCGCTACGGCGGCCGCGTCGGTCTGGCGCGCGATTTCGCCATCCTCGACACCGACGACCAGAAGCGGCTGATGGTCCAGGCGATGGCCGCGGAATCGATCTCCGAGACCAGCTTTCCGCCGCGCACGCTCCTCGCCGCCGTCTCGTCGGCGAAGAACCGGCTGCTCACGCCCTCGCAGTACGAGAAGACAGCGAACGACTTCTTCGAACAGCGTGTGGCGCGAGCCTATCGCCGCTACCAGGCCCTGTTGCAGCAGGCTTCCGGCGTCGACTTCGACGACATGATGTCGCTCGCCGTCCGGCTGCTCGTCGAGCATCCCGGGATCCACCAGCGCCTCCGCTCCCGCGTCCGCCACCTGCTGGTCGACGAGTTCCAGGACACCAACCAGGCGCAGCTGCGCCTCGTCGAACTCCTGGCGGGAAAGGACGGCAACCTGACGGCGGTGGGTGACGAGGACCAGGGGATCTACCGCTGGCGCGGCGCCGATCTGACCAACATCCTCGAGTTCGAGCGTCACTTCCCGAGTGCCGTCGAACGCAAGCTCGAACGCAACTACCGCTCGACCGGGACGATCCTCGAGGCGGCGAACGCGGTGGTCTCGAACAACCGCCTGCGGCGCGGCAAGAAGCTGTGGACCGCCGCCGGCAAGGGAGCACCGATCTCGCTCCATCGCGCCGGTGACGAGGCCGAGGAGGCCGCGCGGGTCACCGAGACGATCGCCGGACTCCGGGCCCGGCAGCCGCTCTCGGAGATGGCGATCCTCGTCCGCACCAACGCCCAGACGCGCGCCTTCGAGGACGAGTTCTTCCGCCATCGCATCCCTTACGTCATGGTCGGCGGCGTCCGTTTCTACGAGCGCGCCGAGATCAAGGATCTCGTCGCCTACCTGCGGCTGCTGCGCAATCCGCGCGACACCTTCTCGCTCAACCGGATCCTCAACGTGCCGCCCCGCGGCATCGGCAAGACGACGGTAGCACTGCTCGAGGAGCGCGCCGCGGCGATGGGCGCGACCCCGTGGGACGTGCTCGAGCTCGACGCCGTCGAGAGCTTTCCCGGCCGCGCCGCGACGGCGCTGCGCGCCTTCCGCGACCTGATCCGCGATCTCCGCGCCAGCGCTTCCGAGCTTCCCCTCCCGGCGCTCCTCGACGAGCTGCTGGCGAAGACCTCTTACACCGGCATGTACCGCAGCGAGCAGGAGGAGGAAGCGGCCAAGCTCGAGAACATCCGCGAGTTCCTCTCCGCCGCCCAGACCTTCACCGAGCAGCGGAGCTTCGCCACCGGCAGCGCGGACGAGAGCGACGACGATCTCCTCACCGCCTTCCTCGATCACGTCGCACTGGTCTCGGACCTCGACTCGTGGGACGGCGAACGCGGCGTCACGCTGATGACCCTCCACAGCGCCAAGGGCCTCGAGTTCCCGGTCATCTTCCTCCCCGGCCTCGAGGACGGACTCCTGCCGCACTTCAACGCCCAGGGTCGCGCCGAGGACCTCGAGGAAGAGCGCCGTCTCTTCTACGTCGGACTCACCCGTGCCGGAAGCCGGCTCTACCTGTCGAGCTGCCGTCGCCGCCGGATCGCCGGCGTCTACCAGGATCAGCGCGAGTCGCCGCTCCTCGCCGAGATCCCCGAGGCCCTCCTCGAAGTGACCGAGAGCCCGCGCATCTACGCCACCGAGCGCACCCGGGGCATCGAGGAGTTCTACGGCCGCAGCTCGCGCGCTGCGGACACCGCGCCGCTGCCGGCCGCGACCGCCGGGCGCGGTCCGCGCCGCGGCAGCCGGGTACGCCATCCGACTCTCGGCCAGGGGGTCATCCTCGATCTGGAAGGTGACGGCGACGACGCCAAGTTCACGGTCTTCTTCGAGCGCGCCGGCAAGAAGAAGCTGATCGCCCGCTACGCGAATCTCGAGACGATCTGAGCCGGGCGCCGCCCGGACCGGCCAGTGCTCCTCTCCTCAGCGCCCCGGAAGGGGCAGGTAGTCGGCCCGCAGAAGGGCGTAGAGATAGTTGTCGACGCGCGCACCGCGGAGCTCGAAGTAGCTCCGCAGGAGTGCCTCGCGGACGAATCCGAGGCGCTCGAGGACGCGCTGGGATGCCACATTCTCCACCGCGCAGCGCGCTTCGAGCCGCTCGATCCCCGCCGCGGCGAAGAGCTCCGGCAGGAGCAGCGCGAGCGCCGCCCGCATGATGCCGCGCCCCTGATGGGGAGTGGAGAGCGCGTAGCCGATCTCGGCCAAAGAATGCTCCCAGGAGATCACCGCCAGGGTGATCCAGCCGACCGAGGTACCGCGCTCGAGCACGATCCACTGGAAGCGCTCGCCCTCGCCGCGATAGAGATCCTCCATGCGCTGCCGCGCGAGGTCCGTACGCAGTTCGGCGAGCGTCGCCTCCTGCAACGGCTGGTGCAGCCGGACGGAGGGCTCGGAGCGCCACCGATCCATGTCGGCCGCGTCCCCCGGAAGCGCCGGGCGGATCGACACCTGGCGGGAACGCGGCTCCGGGATCGCCACCATGCGGCGCATCCTAGCGTTACGATCCTCGTCCGTGGAGGAGCCCGAGACCCCGCCCGTCGCCCTGTCCGGAGCGATCCGCTACCGCCTGGTCGTCGCCTACCGGGGCGCCGGCTACGCCGGCTGGCAGCGCCAGACGAATGCCCGCACGGTCCAGGAGGTGGTCGAACAGGCGCTCTCGGAACTGACTGCCCAGCGCGTCGTCGTCACCGCGGCCGGACGCACCGACGCCGGCGTCCACGCGGCCGGGCAGGTGATCCACCTCGACCTCGTCCGTCCGTTCGATCCGTCCGGGCTGGTGCACGGGGCGAATCACCGGCTGCCGGCGGAGATCCGGGTGCTCGCCGCGGCGCCGGCCGCGCCCGGCTTCCACGCCCGCTACTCGGCGACCGCGAAGACCTACCGCTACCGCTTCTGCCGCGCGCACCCGGTGCCTCCCGGTTGGGCGCCGATCGCCGTGGCGCTCCGGCACGAGATCGACCTCGACCGGATCCGCGACGCCACGCTCCACCTCCCCGGCCGTCACGACTTCGGCGCCTTCGCCGTCGCCGGCGGCTCCCACACGACCCCGGTGCGCACGATCTATCGCGCCGCCTGGACGAGCCGGGCCGGGCAGCTCGAATTCGAGGTCACGGGCAGCGGCTTCCTGCGCGGCATGGTGCGCGGGCTCGTCGGAACCCTGCTCGAGGTCGGATACGGACAGCGTGAGCCGGCGAGCTTCGCGGCGCTCCTCGCGGGAGCGGAGCGCGGCGCTGCCGGACCGACCGCCCCGGCCCACGGACTGTCGCTCGAGCGCGTCGACTATCCGCCTCCGGACGGTCCATAGCGCTGTGGTAACTTGCCGCAGATGAGCGCCCCGGCGTACCCGACGCTTCCGGTGACTCCCGGTTCGCCCGAGGCGGAGCTCGTCGCCTGCATCGACCCCGCGCGGATGCCACGCCACGTCGCGGTCATCATGGACGGTAACGGACGCTGGGCGAAAGCCCGCCGCAAGCCGCGGATCGAAGGCCACCGGGCGGGAATCGCCTCCGTCCGCGAGACCGTCGAGAGCGCCGCCCGGCTGGGCATCGAGGTGCTCACCCTCTACGCCTTTTCGGTCGAGAACTGGAAGCGTCCGAAGCACGAGGTCTGGACGCTGATGAACCTCCTCAAGGAGTTCCTGCGCCGCGAGGAGAAGACGCTGCTCGACAACGACATCCGGCTGCGGATCCTGGGCCGGTGGCGCGAGCTCGATCGCTCGGTCGTCGAGGCGCTCGAACGGACGCTCGAGCGGACGGCACACGGCAAACGGATGACGTTCAATATCGCCCTCAACTACTCCGGCCGCACCGAGATCGTCGACGCCTGCCGCCGGATCGTCGCCGACTGGGCCGCAGGCGAGAAGGTCGAGATCGACGAAGCGACGCTCGCCAGGTCGCTCTCGACGGCGAATCAGCCCGACCCGGACCTCCTCATCCGCACCTCCGGCGAGCTCCGCGTCTCGAACTTCCTGCTCTGGCAGATCGCGTACTCGGAGATCTGGGTGACACCGACCCTGTGGCCCGACTTCCGCCTGCGCCATCTCCTCGAGGCGATCGTCGAATTCCAGGGGCGCGAGCGCCGCTTCGGCGGCGTCGACGAATCGGACGAAGCCGCCGCTCCCGCGCTCTTCGAGAATCCGCCGGCGCGCGACGCGCGCGAGGGCTGAGCACTCCTCCCCCGGCGATGCAACGGCTACTCACTGCCGCGGTCGGCGTGCCGCTCGCGCTGCTCGCCGTCTTCCGTCTGCCGGGCTGGGCGTTCTTCCTTCTCGTCGCCTTCTTCTTCGGCTGGGCGGCGCGCGAGTTCCTCGCCCTCCTCCGGCCGCTCGCTCCGCGGGCGCCCTGGTGGATCCTCCATCTCGCGGCGCCGCTGCTGGCCGCGCTCCTCGTCCTGGCGACCGAACCGGAGCTCCTCCCGCGCCTCGCCGGACTCGCCCCGGCAACGCCACGCGCCTGGTTCGCGGTCCTCGGCCTGCTCGCCGTCCTGCCGGCGATCGCGGTCCTCTTCGCGCGCACCCCGGTGACCGAGGCAGTGCCGGCCCTCTCGCTCCTCGCGTGGGGAACGCTCTACTTCGCCGTCCCGGTCGCTGCCCTCTGCCTCCTGCAACGCGACCCCTGGATCTTCTTCCTGCTCCTCGCGATCGTCTGGCTCGGCGACACCGCCGCCTACTACGTCGGCTCGGCCTGGGGCCGCCACCGTCTCGCGCCGATCCTGTCGCCGAAGAAGTCGTGGGAGGGAGCGCTCGCCGGGCTCGCGACCTCGATCGCCGCCACCGCGATCTGGTCGGCCTGGCGCCTCGGCGAAGTCCGCGGAACGTGGCTCGTCGTCGCGGCGGCTACCGCTGTCGCCGCACAGCTCGGCGACCTCGTCGAATCGCTCGTCAAGCGCGCTGCCGGCGTCAAAGATTCGGGCGGAGTCCTGCCCGGGCACGGCGGCATCTACGACCGCCTCGACGCCATGTTCCTGGCCGCGCCGGTCCTGCTCCTCGGCCTCTGGTGGCTCGGTCACGACCGGCCACTCTGAACGGACGATGCAGCGTCTCGCGATCCTCGGCGTCACCGGTTCGATCGGCAGGAGCACGGTCGAGGTCGTTCGCCAGCACCCGGAGCGGTTGTCGATCGCCGCTTTCGCCGCGCACGGACGCGATCCCGACCGGCTGATCGCGCTGGCGGAGGAGTTCCGCCCCGAGTTCGTCGCCGTCGTCGACCCGGAAGCCGCTCGGCGCGTGCAGGCGCGACTGCCGCCCGGCGTGCGCCTCGAGTCCGGAGAGGATGCCCTTCTGGCGGCCGCGACCTGCTCCTCCGTCGACAAGGTCGTGGCAGCGATCGTCGGCGCGGCCGGACTGCGGCCGGTCGAAGCCGCTCTCCTCGCGGGGCGCAGCGTCGCGCTCGCCAACAAGGAGGCGCTGGTCGTCGCCGGCCCGCTCCTCGTCGAGCTCGCGCGCACCCACGGCGCCGAGATCCTGCCGATCGACAGCGAACACGTCGCGCTCCATCAGGCTCTGCGCTGCGGCACGCGCGAGGAGGTGCGTCGCCTGGTCCTGACCGCTTCCGGCGGCCCGTTCCTGCGCCGCGACGCCGCGACCTTCGGGGAGATCGTCCCCGCCGAAGCGCTGCGCCACCCGACCTGGTCGATGGGGGCCAAGATCTCGGTCGACTCCGCGACGATGATGAACAAGGGTCTCGAGCTGATCGAGGCGACGCATCTCTTCGAGCTGCCGGCGTCGGCGATCGACGTCGTGGTCCATCCGCAGTCGATCCTGCACTCGTTCGTCGAGTACCGCGACGGCTCGTGGCTCGCCCAGCTCTCGGTCAACGACATGGTCTTCCCGATCCAGTACGCGCTCGCCTGGCCCGAGCGCTGGGCCAACGACTTCCCGCGCCTCGGTCTCGCCGAGCTCGGCGCGCTCGAGCTCCTGCCGCTCGACCCCGAACGATTTCCAGCGGTCGGTGTGGCGCGCCGCGCCCTGGCCCAGAATCCCGCCGCTCCCGCAGTTCTCAACGCCGCCAACGAGGTGGCGGTCGAGGCGTTCCTCGCCGGACGGATCCCCTTCCCGGCGATCGTCCGCGTGGTCGAGGCGGTTCTCGACGAGCAGGCTGTCGCGGACGACACCTCGCTCCCGGACATCGCCACGGCGCTCGCCTGGAACGACTGGGCGCGGGCGAAGGCCGTCGAACGGATCGCGCCGCTGGCGCCGGGGGCCCCTTAGCGATAACCTTGCCGGCCCGCCATGCCGCACATTCTCTCCAATACCGCCGCCTTCATCTTCGCCCTCGGGGCGATCATCTTCGTCCACGAGGCGGGCCACCTGCTGGTCGCCAAGGCGTTCAAGATGCGTGTTCTCGCCTTCTCGCTCGGCTTCGGCAAGCGGATCTGGGGGTTCACCCGCGGCGAGACGGAGTACAAGGTGTCGATGATCCCGCTCGGCGGCTACGTCAAGCTCTCCGGGGAGGACATCGCCGAGTCGGATCGCAACGATCCGCGCGACTTCCTCAACCAGCCGCGCTGGCAGCGGATCCTCGTCTATCTCGCCGGACCGGCGATGAACGCCGTGCTCTCCGTCGGCCTGATGGCCGGGCTGTTCATGATCGGCATCGAGGTCCCGACCCTGCAGAGCGTCCCGTCGGTGGTCGGCACGGTCGAAGCCGGGTCGGCCGGCGAGCGGGCCGGTCTCGCGCCGGGCGACCGGATCGTCGCGGTGGCGGGCAAGAAGACGGAGCGCTGGCAGGACGTGGCGTTCCCGGTGATGACGGCGATCGGCAAGCCACTGACGTTCGAGATCGAGCGCGACGGCGTGCGGCAGACCCTCACCGTGACGCCGGAGAAGCCGGCCGACTTCGACTTCGGCGACATCGGCATCTTCCCCAAGCTCCTGCCGCGGGTGGGCGCCGTCATCGCCGGCGCGCCGGCCGAGGCCGCCGGATTCGCGATCGGCGACGAGATCCGCTCGATCGACGGCCGTTCGCTCGCCTCGCCGGGCCAGTTCGTCGAGTACGTCGAGGCCCACGCCGGCGAGACGGTCTCGGTCGAGGTGCTGCGCAAGGGCCAGACGCTGCACATTCCCGTCGTCCCGGAGGACCAGGGCGGGCGCGGCAAGATCGGCGTGCAGCTCACCATCGCCCAGCGCTTCCCGCCGCTCGAAGCGTTCCGCGAGAGCATCCGCTTCAACCTCGACATCGCGCGCCAGAGCCTGGCGGTGATCGGCAAGATCTTCAAGCGCGAGGTCGCCGCCAAGAGCGCCCTCGCCGGGCCGATCGAGATCGCCGCCCAGTCCGGCGCCGCGGCACGGAGCGGGATCAAGAACCTGTTCTACCTGATGGCCGTGCTGTCGCTCTCGATCGGGCTCCTCAACCTCTTCCCGATCCCGATCCTCGACGGTGGTCAGATCGCCATCCTGCTCATCGAGTCGGTGGCGCGCCGCGACCTCTCCCTCGTGGTCAAGGAGCGCATCGCCCAGGTCGGCTTCGCCCTCGTCGTCCTGCTGATGGTGACGGTCCTCTGGTTCGACATCTCCAAGCGCCTCTTCTGAACCGGTTCCGGGCCGGCCGGCGCGAGAACGCGGGCGCGTCCCGGATCAGAGCAGAGAACGCAGCGTAGCGAGGTCGCGCGCGTGCCCCTGCTCGTCGTCGCCCATCGGCGTCTCGAGCACGAGGGGAATCCCCGCGAAACGCGTCTCTCCGAGCACCCGGCGGAACGCCTCGGCGCCGATCTCCCCGTCGCCGATGTTGGCGTGGCGGTCCTTGCGCGATCCTCTGGGATGGACCGAGTCGTTGAGGTGGATGCAGCGGACGGCGGCGAAGCCGATCGTCGTCTCGATCTCGCCGAGAAAGTCGTTCCACCCCGCCGGCGTCTCGATCGCGTAGCCCGCGGCGAAGGCGTGGCAGGTGTCGAGGCAGAAGCCGATGCGCTCGCCGTGTCGCGCCCGGTCGCGGATCGTCTGCAGCTGGCCGAGGCTGTTGCCCAGCACCGTGCCCTGGCCGGCGGTGATCTCGACGAGGATCCGGGTGCTGCCGGTCCGCGGCTCGAGAATCGCGTCGAGCGACGCGGCGATGGCGGTGAGGCCGACGTCCTCTCCCTGACCGAGGTGGGCGCCTGGGTGGACGACCAGCCCTGGCACGCCCAGCGCGTCGCAGCGCTCGAGCTCGTCGACGAGGCCGGCGCGCGACTTGGCGAGGATCGCCGGATCGGGTGCCGCGAGATTGATCAGGTAGGCGGCGTGGGCCGCGACCGGTCCGATCGCGCTCGCCTCGTGGGCAGCCCGGAACGCCTCGGCGTCCGCTGCGGCGAGCGGCTTCGCCTTCCACTGGTTCGGACTCTTGACGAAGATCTGCAGCGCCTCGCAGCCCAGCTCCTCGCCCCTCCGGATCCCTTCCGTGAAACCGCCGGCGACCGATACGTGCGCTCCGAGGAGTGGCTTGCTCATGCGTGGACTCTACTAAGTCGCCTGCGAGGCGAGGCGGGGTGAATAAAACTCTTCGGTGCTCGGGCGGGACCCCCCTCGATCTGATCTTTTACCAGGAGGACGGGGCCCCCCGCCACAGCGCTCCGAGGAGTTTTCTTCACCCCGCCCCCCCTCTTGCCCGACCGATCGCAGCGCTGGGTGGCAAGTGTGCCGGCCCTCGCCCCGCAGGCCACCATCCACTGCCGCATGGTTCACCCTGCCGACCGGGAAGCGCTGCCGGTCCCTGCTGCTAGACTCCAAAGTCGTGCCTGGACGCCTGATTCGGCTGGCGCGCGCCATCCTCGGAACGATCGCGCTCGCCGTGGTCTTCGTCGTCTCGGCCTACCTGTCGTTCAACCTTTTCGTCCGCCGAGGGGTCACCACCGTGCCGGAGCTCGCCGGTCTCACTTCCGAAGATGCGCAGCGCCTGCTCGCCGATCAGGGCCTGCTCTTCCGCGCCTCGGAACCGGCCGGACGCTGGAGCCCCACCGTCGCCGAAGGGCACGTCCTCGAGAGCAAGCCGCGCGCCGGCAGCTTCGTGAAGCGCGGCAGCGCCGTCGAAGTCTCCGTGTCGCTCGGGGCGAGGCTCTCGCGCGTCCCCGACCTGACCGGGAAGGCGATCTCCGCCGCCCAGCTCACGGTCGCGGCCGAAGGGCTCGAGATCGGCCAGTCGCTGGGCGTCTTCGCGAGCGACGTCGAGACGGGTGCCGTCGTCGGCCAGTCCCCGGCGCCCGACACGAGCGCCGCCGCGGGGAGCAAGATCGACGTCCTCGTGGCGCTCGATTCGGGCGGCCCGGCGTACGTCATGCCCGACCTCGTCTATCGCCGCTTCGATCCGGTGCGCAGCGCGTTCGAGCGCGGTGGATTCCGCGTCGGCAACGTCAAGTTCGAGCCCTACGAAGGGATCGCCGACGGCACGATCCTGCGCCAGAGCCCGCTGCCGGGGCATCCGCTCCGGCGCCGCGACGTGATCGCACTCGTCGTCGCCCAGGCCGAAGGGAGGCTGCCGTGATCGAGATCGCGCCCTCGATCATCGCCGCCGACTACACCGACCTCGCGGCCGGCCTCCGCGCCTGCGAGGAAGGGAGCGCTGATTTCGTGCACGTCGACGTCATGGACGGGCATTTCGTACCCAACCTCACGATCGGGCCGCCGGTCGTCGCGGCGCTGGCGAAAAAGAGCCGCGTACCGCTCGATCTGCACCTGATGGTGGCGAATCCCGACCGGCTGCTCGACGACTATCTGGCGAGCGGCGTCACCCGCGTCGCGGTGCACTGGGAGGCGGCGCCGCATCTCGACCGCCTCCTGGCGCGGATCCGCCAGGCGGGCGTCCGCGCCGGCGTGGCGCTCAATCCCGCGAGTCCGGTCGAATGGCTGACCGACATCCTGCCGGCCTGCGACTACGTCCTTCTGATGTCGGTCAATCCGGGGTGGAGCGGCCAGCCGTTCCTGCCTTACGTCCTGGACAAGGCTCGCCGCTTGCATGAGCACATCGTCGCGCGTCGCCTGGGCACGACCCTGGAGATCGACGGCGGAATCGGGCCGGAAAACGTGCGCGCGGCCGTCGAGGCGGGAATCCGGACGATCGTCGCCGGATCGTCGGTGTTCGGATCGGACGATCCGGTGGCAGCCCAGCGCCGCCTGCGCGCGCTGGCAGAGGGGGAACGTTGAACGCGAAGATCACGAAGCGACTCGCCGCCCTGACCTTTCTCCTGCTCACCGCAGGAGCATGCAAGAGCGGCCGGATCCGCGAAGATCCAATCCTCCGGCTCTCCTCCGCGGAGGCCCTCGTCGAGGGCCAACGCCTCTTCGAACAGGGCAAGTACAACCGCGCTCGCCCCTACCTCTCGCACGCTTTCGAGGTCGAGCCGAACTCGGCCGGGGGCCGCGATGCGCTGCTCATGGTCGCCGACTGCTACTTCAAGGCCGGCAGCCAGGCCGACCTGATCCAGGCCGAGGCCAAGTACCGCGACTTCCAGAACCGTTTCCCGACCAGCCCCAAGGCGGCTTACGTGCAGTACCAGATCGCCCAGTCGCTCGCCGACCGGATCGAGAAGCCGCAGCGCGATCAGACCGCGACCCTGAAGGCGAAGTCGGCACTCGAAGAGCTGATCCGCCTCTTCCCGACGAGCGAGTACGCCGAAGCGGCGCGGGAGAAGCTCGGTTCGGTGGAAGAGCGCTTGGCCGAGCACGAGTTCCTCGTCGGGCACTTCTATCTCCGCTACGGCCTGCCTTCGGCGGCCGTCAGCCGGCTGGAGGGGCTGCTCAAGCAGTACCCGGGGTCGCCGATCGAGGACAAGACGCTCTACTACCTCGCCAAGGCGTACGACGAACTCGCCCGGCCGGAGGACGCCCAGGCGACCTGGACGAGACTGCGGACCGACTTCCCACAGAGTCCGTGGATCGCCAAGATTCCGGGCGCGAAGGCGTGACGGGTTGACCCGGGCGCTCCGCGTCGGCTCGCTGGTCGCCCTCCTCGCGACCGCAGGCTGCGCTGGCCCCTACTGGTCGCGCGCCGACCGCGCGCGCGCCTTGGAGCGCGACGAAGCCGAGCGCCGCGCGCGATCGACGGCGCCCTCCGACCTGCAGCCGGAGAGCGCCCGGGCGGCGGAGCCGGAGCCAGTCGCGATGGAGCCTCCTCCGCAGACGGAGGCTGCCGCACCCCCCATTGCCGCCGAAACGCTTCCACCGGAAGACGAAGCCGCGAACGCGCTGCGACCGGGCGCCACCATCGACGAGAGCGACCTCGAACCGGAGCCTGCCAGCGCTCCGCCAGCGGCCGTTCCGGCCGAGGCGTCGGGCGGCCTCGACCTGCAGGCGCTCTACGACTCCTCGTTCGAACGATTCCAGCGGGGTGAGTTCGCCGCCGCCGAGAGCGGCTTCCGCCAGATTCTCGCCCGGTATCCCCGGTCGGATCTGGCGGACAACGCACAGTACTGGATCGCCGAGAGCTACGAGCGTCGCGGCGACGAAGCACGCGCCCTGCTCGAGTTCCGCGCCGTGGTCGAGCGCTACCCGGAAGGGAACAAGGTCCCGGACGCCCTCCTCAAGGTCGCTCGTGCGGTCGAGCGGGAGGGAGACCGGACGAGCGCCTTCGAGATCTATCGCGAGCTCGTGAAGCGCTATCCCGGCACCGTCGCGGCCGAGAACGCACGGACCCGCCTCGCCACCCCCTGAAGGTCGCCCCGGGCGCCCTCCACCGCTCCGGGCCGCCCCTCCCTAACTCGAAGCAGGCGCAGGGGTTCCGTGAAGTATGCACTTGACACTGTGCAACCCGACCGGTACCCTTCAACCGATTTTTCGAGCATTGGGTCCGTCGAGCCGCAAAGGCCCCTGGAGGTCAAGTCATGGTCAGCTGCCGGATGCGCACTTTCCTGATTCTGGGCTGTGCCGCCCTCTTCGCGAGCGCGGTTTCGGCTTCGGATATTCCGCCCGCGAATCTCCATCTGGTGCAGGACCACTGGACGGCGTGGGATCCGCCGGTTCCGCCCGAAGGGGCCCGGGTCCACATCGTGGCGCCGGGCGACACCCTCTGGGGACTGGCTGCGGCGAATCTGGGCGACCCCTACCTCTGGCCCCAGCTCTGGGAGAAAAACCAGTACATCCGTGACGCGCACTGGATCTATCCGGGCGACCCGATCCTCATCGACCTCGCGGTCACCGACGACTCGCTCCTCGCCGAAGGCGACGACGGCTCGGGCGAAGGGGACCAGTACGCCGACGCCGATGCCGGCACTGGCGACGGCAATGGCAATGGCTATGGCTATGGCACGGACACGGAGGGCGACGGTTCCGACACCGGCGGCGGTCTTGCCGGTCTGGCCCCGGCCGGCGGAAAGAACAATCCTCCGGTGCCGCTCGGAACACAGGACGACATCTACTGCTCCGGCTTCATCGGCGACCCCGATCTCGCCTTCGGCTACTCGATCGTCGGTTCGGAATACGAAGTCCTTTCGCCGCAGCTGCTGAGCCCTGTCTATGGCAGCGTCGAGGGGATCTTCGGCGCTGTCGACACGGTGAAGTACCGGCTCACTGCCGGCGACATCGTCTATGTCGACGGCGGACGCAGCGCGGGACTCTCGCCCGGAAACGTCTTCACCGCCGTGGCACCGCGCCAGCTGATCCGTCACCCGCTAAGCCGCGACGTCGTCGGTCGTCGATACGACTATTTCGGTCGCGTCCGCGTGCTCTCGGTGCAGGACAACTCCGCGATCGCCGAGATCGTGCAGAGCTGCGACGGAATCACGGTCGGCATGAAGCTCCGGCCGTTCGAGCCCGAACCGATCCCGCTGGCTCGACGGACTCCGGTCCGCCCCGTGAACGATCCGGCCCCGGCCGAGACTCTCGCCACGGCGCCGATGATCGTCTCCGCGTCGATGGACAACATCACGCTCGGCCAGGACCACGTGGTCTTCATCGATCGGGGCGAAGCCGACGACGTCTATCCCGGCGACATCTTCACGATCTATCGCACGAATCGTGACTCCCTGCCGCCGGTCGTCCTCGGCGAGCTCGCGGTGCTCTCGGTGCAGCCGCACACCGCGGTCGCCAAGATCATCGCGTCGCGATACCCCGTGTACGTCGGCGACCGGCTCGATCGCAAGTAACGGATCCACCGCCACAGAAGGGCCCCTTCGCGCACCGGCCGGTTGCGTCCCGGCCGGTTTTGCGATAGCGTCCGCTCCTCGATTGGTTGGATCCGTTATGACTCGACAGAACCTGAACGGAAAACTTCACCAGATCGTCGACGAACTGGTCAGCCAAGGGGTGACGCTGGAGCAGGCTCGGCAGGAATTCGAGCGCCAGTTCATCACCGCTTCGCTGCGATCCAACGATTGGAATTTCTGCCGTTCAGCGCGAAGCCTCGGAGTCCATCGCAACACACTGCGCAACAAGGTTTCGCACCTGGGAATCGCCGGTAACGACGGTCGTGGTCGAGGGACAGGGACCCGCACCGCACTCCGGCGCCTCCTTCCCAAGGTCTAATCCGACTCCGCAAGAACCAGTACCAGACAATCCAGGAAGTCGAGGGCTCCCAGTCGTCGGGGGAGCGCCGGGGTGCGAGCCACTGGTTCCACCCGATCGTTCACATCACGGAGGCGAATCATGCCGACCGCAAGCCATCGGTCTTTGCGACAAAGGTTTACCTGGAGCGCCCTCGCGTCGCTCTTTCTGCTTTTTCTCTCGTCCACTTCGATGCTGTCCACCGAGAGCCAGCCGAAGAAGAGTTTCTCGCTCGACCTGCAGTCCCTTCTCGCGAACGATCCGGCCTGGAAGCTCGGTCCGGTCATCGCGCACGATTCCGGAACCGATTCGTTCCGTCCGTCCGGGTCCTCGGACCCGCTGGGCACGCCGACCGCCTTCTCGCTGCCGCGGGAAACACCCGTCGTGCCGACGAGCGACTATGTGTTGACTCTGCCCTTCGGCCGGGAGATCGAGGACGCCGCGCGGAAGTACGACGTCGACGCTCTGCTTCTCGCGTCGATCGTCGAAGCCGAATCGAGCTTCCGCGCGGACGCCGTCTCGCCCAAGGGAGCGCTCGGGCTGATGCAGCTCATGCCGCTCCACTTCGACGGCACGGAGGAGCCGCTCGATCCGGAGATCAATCTCGACCTCGG
The DNA here is from genome assembly GCA_050186295.1 of Thermoanaerobaculia bacterium. Taxonomy (GTDB): domain Bacteria; phylum Acidobacteriota; class Thermoanaerobaculia; order Multivoradales; family JAGPDF01; genus JAGPDF01. The sequence continues at coordinate 206,702 of JBFWYP010000001.1, forward strand.
TGCGCGTTATCTCGAGAGCCTGCAGGAGCGTTTCGACGGCGACGTCGAGCTCGCGCTCGCCGCCTACAATGCGGGACCCGGGGCCGTCGAGCGGTTCGGTGGGCTTCCGCCGTGGCGCGAGACCCAGAAGTACATCGATCGCGTGATGACGATCTACCGCGAGCATCAGGAACATGCCGCGGAAGTGGCGGACGCGAGCGTGAAGCTCGCGACCTGATCAGGCGGTCTTGTCGGAGCCGGAGCCGGTCTCCTTCTCGTCCTCGCCCTTCAGCCCTTTCCTGAAGTTCTTGATTCCCTCACCGAGGCCCTTGCCCAGTTGAGGAATCTTCGAGGCACCGAAGAGCAGCACGAGAATGACGAAGATGACCAGCAGCTCGGGAACGCCGAGTGAACCCATTGGGGGACCTCCCGCGAGGCGGCGGCTGCGGCTGGAAGGCCGCCGGACGGCGCCCCGACGACAGAAATCTTAGCAGAACGCCGCGCCCGAGAGCCTTTCGTACCACCAGCTCTCGACGCGCCGGAAACTGCGCGCGGTCTCCGGCAGACGCGCCAGATGCGGTGTCACGCGCGCCAGCGTCGGCGCGATCAGCGGCAGGTGCCGGCGGTTGCCGCCGGCGGCGAATCGGGCGAACGTGCCCGCGGCCTTCAGGCCGCGCTGCACGACCGCGCGCCGGTACGCGGCGAGACCCGGGCGTCCGGGGGCGAACTTCGCGATCGCCCGTTCCTCGAACTCCGCCGGGGCGTACCAGCTGTCGTTCAGCAGCGACGCGAGATCGTAGGTCGGCGGCCCGAAACGGAGATCCTGGAAATCCAGCAGCACGACGTAGCGATCGTTGCGCGGCATCAGATTGCGGACCATGAAATCGCGGTGACACGGGACCGGATCGAGCGCGCCGAGCTCGTTGCAGAGGACCGCCAGCGACGCGCGGAAGTCCCGCGCCTCCTGGCCGAGCTCGGCGATCCCGCGCGGCTCGAACAGATGGGCGAACGTGAGGTCGATCTCGCGATTGAGCAGCGCCGCATCGAGAGGCGGATTGCCCAGCGCGCTCACCGACCCGGGTTCGAGGGCGGCGATCCGTTGCCGCTGCTCCAGAGCGTCGCCGATGAAACGACCGACATCGGCACCGGCAGATGCGAGGTCGTGGACGGTTTCCTCGCCGAGGTCCTCGAGCGCCATGAAGCCCTCGGCGGCGCCGGAAGCGAGGACCCTCGGAACGGCGACACCCGCTCCGTCGAGCATCCGTTGCACGGCAAGGAACTTCGCCTGCGAAGCTGCCATCGAGGACGGATAGTGCGCGACCAGCAGGGAACCTCCCGCGACGAGTCGCACCCGGAAGTACTGTCGCTGGGAGAGGTCGCCCGGCAGGGGCTCGATGGACCGCGGAGAGAGGCCCGACCCTTCGAGCCAGAGCGGGAGGGCGCTTTCCATCGCATCGCCGAACGTAGCACAGCAGTGCCGATTGACACCCCTTTTCTCCCGACCCGATAATCCGCTCGTCTCCTCCGGGAAGACAGGAACCGAATGGACGAACGACGACACGCCCTGCTCCGCGATCTCGAACGCGCGCTTTTCGACGCGCTCTCCGAGTCGGCGGAGGTGCATCGGACGCTCGAGAAGATGCACGACGCCGGATTCACGCTCCTCCTGCAGCTCGACTGCCGCAGGGAGGCGGATTCCGGCGCCGCCGAGGAGTCGCCGCGTTCCGCGGCCGAGCCGTCCTTCCGCATCAACAGCGACGACCTCATGATGCTCCGTTCGCTCGGGATCGATCCGACGCGCAAGAGCCGGAGCCGCCGCGCGGGCTGAGTTCTTGACCGTGACAAGGCAAGCCGGTGGCGGCTCCGAGCTCCTCGGCCTCGGCCGCGAGAGCCTCGCGACGAGGCTCGCTCCGCACCTCGATCGCCCTTTCCGCGCCCGCCAGATCTTCGACGCCATCCATCTCCGGGCGGTGACCGACTTCTCCGAGATGACCGACCTCTCGCGTCCGCTCCGCGAGGAGCTCGCCGCGGCGTTCGCGATCTCTCTTCCCGAGGTCAGCTCGCGGGTCGACTCCGCGGACGGCACCACCAAGTTCCTCCTGCGCCTCGCCGACGGCGCTTCCATCGAGGCAGTCGACATCCCGGAGACCAAACGCCGAACCCTGTGCATCTCCAGTCAGGCGGGATGCGGTCTCGCGTGCGCCTTCTGCGTCACGGGATACTGGGGGGCAGGTCGCAACCTGACCGCCGGAGAGATCGTCGCCCAGGTCCTCCTCGTGCGTCGCCTGCAGAATCTGCCGCCGACGCTCAACCTCGTTTTCATGGGCATGGGCGAGCCGCTGCTCAACGTCGAGTCCGTACACACCGCCCTCGAGCTGCTCTCGGAGTCGATCTCCTGGCGCCGGATGACTGTCTCGACGGCCGGCGTGGTCCCGGGGCTCGACGCCATGGCAGCCTGGGATCGGCGGCCCAATCTCGCCATCTCGCTCCACGCTCCCGACGACGCCCGCCGCGACGAGATCATGCCGATCAACCGGAGCTATCCGCTCGCCGAGCTCCTCGACGCGCTCCGTCGTTTTCCGCTCGAACCGCGACGACGCATCACCATCGAGTACATCCTCCTCGCCGGCTTCAACGATTCGCCCGGCGATGCCGCGGCCCTCGCCCGCCTGCTGCGGAAGATCCCGGTCAAGATCAACCTGATCCCGTTCAATCCCGATCCGGTGCTCGGTGACCGCTTCGTCCGACCGTCGCCGGAGTCGATCTCGCGGTTCCAGGAAGAGCTCGCTGCCCGCCACCTCACCGCCACCGTGCGGCGCACGCGCGGCGACGACGTCGGCGCCGCCTGCGGTCAGCTCCGTGCCTTCGCACGTGAGCCCAGAGCGCGCAATCCTCGCCGCCCGCCGCGCGGCGAGTTCAGGAGCTGAGTCGAATCAGAGACAGGTTGCGACCGGCGTTGGCGCCGTCGCGCCGGTAGCTCCAGAGCCAGTCGACCTCGCACGACGTGCAGCGCCGGACGACACGGATCTCCCGCACGCCGGCCTCCAGGAGCTGCACTGCCACGGCGCGCTGGAGGTCGAGATGCGGTCGGCTCCGCGAGCCGGTGTGGGAGATCACCGCCGAGCTCGCGGCGACGACTTGCCGCGCGACGTCGTCCCCCACCTCGTAGCAGCAGGGACCGATCGCCGGACCGATCCAGGCGACTGCTGTCGCCGAGGCGCCGAGTGAGCGCACGGCCACGGCGACGATGCCCGCCGCGATGCCTCGCCAACCGGCGTGTGCGGCCGCCACGCGGCCGCCACCGGCGAGCAGGACCGGCACGCAGTCCGCAGTCGCGATCTCGAGCCACAGGCCGCGCTCCGCCGTCACCAGCGCGTCTGCTTCGCCACAGGAGCCCGGCCGCGCCTCGATCGACCGATCGCCGTGAACCTGGCGGAGCCAGGAGCGCTCCTCGTTCGGCTGCACCCAGGCGGCGGGAATTGCTCGCGCTCGCTCCGCTGCGGTTCCCTTGCCGAGAAACAGGACTTCGACGTCGTCTTCCCGGGATCGGACACCTGTCACCCCGGCCCGCGATTCGGGCCGCCCGTCGACGATCGTCCAGCCCGGTGTTTCGCGCACGGCGCCATTCTAGGAGAGGCTGTTTCGCCGCGATACACTGCCGGAATGCTCGCGTGGGAGCCCGTCATCGGCCTCGAGGTCCACGTACAGCTGGCCACCCGGAGCAAGCTCTTCTGCCGCTGCGAGAACCGGTTCGGAGCGCCGCCCAACACCCTGATCTGCCCGGTCTGTCTCGGTTATCCGGGCGCCCTGCCGGTGGCGAACGGCTACGCCGTCGAGCTCGCGGCGACTCTCGCCCTGGCCCTCGACTGCGAGGTGCACGGCCGGTCCGAGTTCGCGCGCAAGAACTACTTCTATCCGGATCTCCCCAAGGGCTACCAGATCAGCCAGTTCGATCGTCCGCTCGCCACCGGAGGAACGCTTCCGCTTCAAACCGGCGATCGCACCATCCGGATCCACCGACTGCATCTCGAGGAGGACGCCGGCAAGCTGCTGCACGAGGCACCCGGCGGCGGCGCACTCCGCGACTCCGCGCTGGTCGACTTCAACCGCTGCGGTGTCCCGCTGGTCGAGATCGTCACCGAACCGGACCTGCGCTCGGCGGCCGAGGCGGAAGCGGTCCTCCGCACGCTGCATCGACTCCTCCTCTATACGCGGACGAGCGACGCCAACATGGAAGAGGGCTCCCTGCGCTGCGACGCGAACGTATCGCTCCGACGCGCCGGGACGACACCGCTGGGGGTCAAGGTCGAGATCAAGAACCTCAATTCGTTCCGTCACGTGGCGCGCGCCATCGAGTACGAGATCGAGCGCCAGCGCGACCTCCTCGAGTCCGCCGCACCGGTGGTCGCCGAAACTCGCGGCTACGATGACGGAAACGGCACGACGTACAGCCAGCGCGGAAAGGAGGAGGCCCACGACTACCGCTACTTTCCGGACCCCGACCTGCCGGCGATCGTCCTCTCCGCCGAGCGGATCGCGGGCCTGCGGGCCCGGCTTCCGGAAAGCCCCTGGCGGCGCCAGCAGCGCCTGCAGGCGAGCCTCGGTCTCGCGGAGGAGGAGGCCGGAGCCCTGGTCTCCGCACGCGAGCTCGCCGACTACTTCGAGCGGATCGTCGCGGCCGGCGCGGGCCTCGCCCCGCGCACGATCGCCAACTGGGTGAGGAACGAGACTCTGCGCGAGCTCAACGAACGGCAGGCCGGTGTCGACCAGGCCCCCGCTCCGGAGCAGATCGCCGGCCTCCTCCGCCTGATCGAGGACGGCACGCTGTCCCTCGTCGGCGCACGCGAGGTCCACACCGCGATCTGGGGGACCGACGAGAATCCGGCAGAGGCCGCCCGGCGTCTGGGGCGCATCCAGATCCGGGACGATGCCGCGCTGGCCGCCTGGGTCGACGAAGTGATCGCGGAGTTCCCTTCCCAGGTCGCCGAGCTCCGCGCCGGGAAGATCCAGGTCCTCGGATTCCTCACCGGCCAGATCATGAGACGCTCGGCCGGCCGCGCCGACGCCCGCCGCTCGCAGGAGCTGCTGCGCGAGCGCCTCGACGAGGGCGGGGAGGCGGACGCGTGATCCAGTTCTTCCACGTCAGCAAGCGGTTCGCCTCCGGACAGTCGGCCCTCGAGGACGTCACTCTCGAGATCGACCGCGGCGAGTTCTGCTTCCTGACCGGCGCATCCGGGGCGGGCAAGACGACGCTGCTGAAGCTGATCTTCCGCGAAGAGATCCCGACCGAAGGCCAGATCCTCGTCAATCGCCGCAATGTCTCTTCGATACCGCAGAGCAAGATTCCGTATCTCCGGCGCACCATCGGCGTGGTCTTCCAGGACTTCCGGCTGATCGAGCGCAAGACGATCTTCGAGAACGTCTCGTTCCTGCCGCGGATCCTCGGTCTCGACGCCTCGCGTCAGAAGCGCGTGGCCTTCGAAGCGCTTCGCAGGGTCGGCCTCTCGCACCGGATGGCGAGCTTTCCGCGCCAGCTCTCCGGCGGCGAGAAGCAGCGCGTCGCGATCGCCCGGGCGCTGATCAACGAGCCCGAGATCCTCATCGCGGACGAACCGACCGGCAACCTCGATCCGGATCTGGCCCAGGAGATCGTCCGGCTGTTTCTCGAGATCCATCTCCGCGGCACGACGGTGATCTTCGCGACGCACGATCGCGCGCTGATCGAGAGCGTCGGTCACCGCGTCCTCACGCTGTCGCAGGGCCGACTGGCGAGCGACCGGCCATCGCGCCGTGCACCCGCGCCGCCGCCGGCACCGTTCGCGGCGGAGCACGATCCGGGCAACGGAGAGGAAGCGCCGTGACGATCTTCCAGGCGCTCGCCTATTTCGTGCGTGAGGCGACCACCGGGCTGCTGCGCAGCCTGCGGGTCAGCCTGCTGGCGATCCTCACCATCGCCGTCAGTCTTTTCCTTTCCGGGGCGCTCTTTCTCGCCAGCCAGAATCTCGCCCACACCGTCCGCTCGTGGCGCTCCGAGGCGCGATTCGTCGTCTACCTCGAGCGTTCGACGGACACGGCACGCCGCGCCGAGCTCCTTTCCCTGGTGCGCGACTCGCCCTGGACCGGGGAGGTCGTCGAGGTGAGCTCGGAAGAAGCCGGCCGGCGCTTCGCCCGGGCTTTTCCCAGCCTGGCCGAGCTCGTCGAGGGTCGCGGCGGAGAGTTGCCGGTCTCGTTCGAGGCGCGACTCCGCGACCCCGGGGCCACGGAATCGACACCGTTCTCCGACTGGGTTGCCGCGATCCGGGCCGAGCCGGGCGTGGAGATGGTCGATGCCGACCAGGACTGGATCGAGCAGGTCGAAACCCTGCTGGCGCTGGTCCGCGGGCTCGGGCTCGCGCTCACGATCATCCTCCTCGGCGCCTCCGTCTTCACGATCGCCAGCGTGGTCCGCCTGACCTCGTTCCTGTACCGCGACGAGATCGCCGTGATGCGTCTCGTGGGAGCCACCGAGTTCTTCATCCGCGGGCCGTTCTACGTCGAGGGAGTCCTCCAGGGCGTCCTCGGCGGCGGGATCGCGATCGGCGCTCTCGTCGGCCTGCACGCCTTCGTGCGCCAGAAGATCGCCAGCTCGGCGATCGCCGGAATCCTCGCCGATCGCTTCCTGGATCCGGCTGAGCTCGGGCTGCTCCTCCTCTTCGGCGCCGTCGCCGGCTGGCTCGGGGCGGTGATCTCGCTCGGCAAGGAGAGTCTGCAGCCGACGAGTTGATCGTCGCCTCGGCCGAGGCGACGAAAAAGGGGCACCCCGCAGGGTGCCCCTCTCCTCGTACCGCCGGAGCGGCGCCCGCAGTGGGCGTCCTCCGTTCGACGGACCGCGCGTTACAGTCGGACGATGATGACCGCGCGGCGGTTCTCCGCGCGTCCTGCCGCCGTGTCGTTGGTCGCCGCGGGATCGCTCTCGCCGCGGGTCTCGACCGAGATCCGGCTGCCGTCGATCTGATGCCGCGAGACCAGGTACGACTTCGCGGCCTCGGCGCGGCGACGACCGAGATTCATGTTGGCGCCGTCCGCACCCTGACTGTCGGTCTCGCCGATGATCAGGGCCGTCGCGGAAGGATTCTGCTTCATGCGCAGCGCCACCTCGTCCAGCTTCGCTTTGGCGATGTTCGAGAGCCGGGCGCTGTTGCTGTCGAAGTTGATGACTTCGGACGTCTCCTTCGGAGCTGCATCTGCCGCCGCCTGCCGTGCCGCCTCCTCGGCGGCTTTCCGGGCGGCTTCACTGGCGGCCGCCTCCTCGGCGGCCTTCTGGCGGGCGGCTTCTTCGGCGGCCTTCTGGCGGGCGGCCTCTTCGGCAGCCGGATCCGGCACGGGCGGCGGCGGCGCGACCGCGACCGGTGCAGCACGCCGTGCGTGCGGCATCAGCGTCAGTCCCACCAGACCGCCGATCGGGCAGTGCTCGTCGGTGTCGGAGAGCTGGTTGAGATCGGTGCGCAGAGCGAAATTGAAGGCCCAGCGACGATCCTCACCGAACCAGTAGCGGCCGCCCGAGGCCAGGTCGTAGGAGTCGTCGGGGTTCGTGTCGCCGCCCTGGTAGAGCGTCGAGGCGAGCTCGGTGATCCAGTCGAACCGGTCGTTGATCGCGACGGCGTAGCCGAAGCCGACCTCGATCTCCTCGGACACGTCGAAGAAGTCCGGATCGCCCGGATCGCGATAACCCACGCGCGCCGTCCAGTTGTGATGGAAGTTCCAGTTGAGACCGACACCGTAGCCGGTGTCGTCGGTCGAGACGCCCTCGTCCTTGCCGGTCGGCGCTTCGACGAACGCGTTCAGCGCCAGCGCCTTGCCGGCGTCCGCGTCGGCGAAGAACTGGTACTTGATGCCGACGCGGGCGTTGCCGAGTCCGTTGGCGTCGATCTTGTTCTCGAAGAAGTGACCGTTGACGACGCCGTAGTGATTGTTGTCCGAAGCGCTGAAGTCGTCGTACGGCAGCATCAGCGAGAGCTCGAACTTGTCGGTGATGCCGTAGCCGACGCTCGCGCTCAGGCGGTTCCAGTCGTAGTCCCAGTCGTCGGTGAGCGGCCGCGCCACGCCGCCCGGAATCGGCGACACGAGGCGGTCCCAGTTGTTGTAGTAGATGCCGAACGACCATTCGCCCTGCGGCACGGTCCAGCCGTCGATCACGGTGAAGAGTCCCGTCTCCCCGGTGGCCGTCGGAGCCGAGGCATCCTGCGCGATTCCTGCAGACGCCCCGAGTGCGAGGGCCATTCCGAGGAAGATTTTCCTGTAATTGCTCATCTGAGCCTCCATTCGCTCTCTATCAATACGCTGGATATCATGAAATTTCCTGACTACCGAGCGATTATGCCACCGCCCGGCAGGAGCGGCCGGAAAGCAGTACGTTTCCCGCTCGGGCAGCGGCAGCGGCGCGCCTCCGGCGGAGCGGGCGGGCGCTCAGGACTGGAGGAAGAGTGCGACGCGATCGAGGAACGCCCGGGCCTGATTGGGCCCGGCGGCCGACGAAACGACCTTCTCGTGAGCTCGCACGAGGTCGATGACGCCGTCCGACCCCCGCCCCGACTCCATCTCGGCCCGGGCCAGTCGGAGCGATGCCTCGAGCTGGGCGCCGCGATCCTGGCCGGCGAGGAGCTGCTGCGCCAGGCGATGGATCTGGTCGGCGATCCGTTCCTGTTCGTCGGGGCTCATCCGCCCCAGCCGGTCGATCGGCAGGCGCCGAAGATCCTCGCGCAGGGCGAGGACGCCCGAGGTCAGGAGACCGTAGATCACCTTGCAGACCTCGAAGGCACCCTGCCCGAGGCCGACGGCGATCTCTTCGATGGTCCGCCGCTCGTCCACCTTGGCGACGACGGCCCACTCGGGAGGGGTGAACGAGACCGACGTCGGATGATCCTGCGGCGCGAACACCGGCACCATCCGGGTCGATTCGATCTTCTTCGACAGCACCTTCCACTCGTCGATCTGACGAGCGGCTTCCATCAGAAGATTGGTGTTCGACTTCTCGACGGTATCGGAGTCGGGTTCCGTTCCCGGCGTGAAGACGAACTCGCCCTGGAGCCAGCGGGCGAGCTCGTACACCGCCTGTTCCCCGACCAGGCTGCCGACCGAGGCGTGGACGATCTGACCCTTGCGGAGAAAGATCTTCCCGCTGTCGCCTCCGTTCTTGAGAACGAAGACTCCCGTTTTGCCTGATACCGCCACCAACTGAATGATGTCCGGTAGAGGCAGCTCGCGAAGGGATCCTTGGAAAGCCACAGTCTCCTAGGGGATTACAGAACAGGACAGTAGCACAGCGCAAAAACCCCGGTCAATGCGGAGCGGCCTCAACCGCTGGGCGGAGAATCACTTACCGCTCGCCGCCCGGCTCACCCGGCGGTTCCAGGAGAGTCGTGCCGCGGCGCAGAGCGCCACGGCGAGCGCATCACTCGCGTCGGACGAAAGGGTCAGGTCCGGACAGGCGAGCTGGAGACGCACCATGCGCGCGACCTGCGCTTTGTCGGCGCGACCACTTCCGGCAACGGCACTCTTGATCTCCGCCGGGGCATACTCCTCCACTGTCAGCCCGGCGCGCGCCAGCGCCCCGAGGAGCGCACCGCGCGCTTCGGCCAGGACCAGCGCCGAGCGGGCGTTGATGCCGTGGAACGGTTTCTCGAGGGCGGCCGCGTCCGGACGCTCGGTGGCGACGAGCGACTCGAGCGCTGCGGCGAGGCTTCCGAGCCGCTCGACCATCGGCAGCGCCGGTGGCACCGAGAAGCGTCCCGCCGCTCGCACGCGCCATCGACCGTCACGCTCCTCGATCAGTCCGTAGCCGGTGTGACGGCTCCCCGGGTCGATTCCCAAGATGATCAGTTCGATCTCCGCCTTTCGCCCCGGACGACCTCCCCGCCGCCCGGTCGGAGCCCATGCTAACTCTTTCAAAAGCAAGCGATTCTCCCTGCTCCGGCAATTGACTCCGGCGGTGCGTGGTGCGAAGATCGAAGCCCACGCCCACCGAAGGAGACTGCATGTCCTTGATTCTCGTCGTGGAATCCGAGAGCCGTCACGCCGAGCGAGCGAGCGACGGTCTGGGTTCGGATGGCTGGTCGGTCGAAGTCGTTGCCAGCTGCGAAGAGGCGGTGGCTGCGGCGGCGAACCGCGCGCCGCAGCTGCTGCTCGTGAACGCCGGGCTCGTCGGTGCGCGCGACCTGCTCCACAATTTCTCCCGCGCCCAGGGCGGGCCGGGATCGATCGCCCTCACCCCGGAGATCGCCGACGCCCAGACTCTCGAAGCGGCGCGCGAGGCGGACGAATCGCTCGGCATGCCGTTCCTGGAGAAGGATCTCCGGCTCGCCGCCCGGCGCGTCGCCAGCTCCACCCGTGCGCCGCGGAAGGCGGAGGAGGAGACGGACTCGAAGCGCCTGACCTCCGAAGAGCTGTTCGGCGACCTGCTGGCCGAAGTCGAAAGCGAAATCGATCTGCCGGGGGCACCGGGACAACCAGTGCCGGCCCAGGCCGCGCCCGCCTCTGGAGGAGGCGCGAAGCGACCTCCTGCTCCGCCACGCAAGTCCGAGAACATCGACGAGATGCTGTCGCGCACTCTCTCGGGGCTCGACGTCGGAACGCGCACGGCGAAGGCGGCGCCCCGTCCGGCTCCGAAGGCGCCCGCCGCGCCGCCCGCCGCCCGGCCGGCTGCCGCGAGCAGTCGCCCGGCGCCAGCGGCACCGCCCGCGCCCCAGGCCCCGCCGGTACCGAAGCCGGCGGCGCCGCCGTCAGCGCCCCCCCCGGCTCCCGCACCGGCTCCGGTCGCCTCGGCCCCTCCGTCTGCACCAGCCGCGCCCGCGCCCGGCCGCTCCGCCGCGCGTCGCAGCAGCCGCGAGATCGACCTCTCGCAGCTCGACGAGCTGGCGAAGCCGCGCGCCCGCGAATCGACGCCGCCGCCGCGGACCGCCACGCCACCCAAGGAGAGCTTCGCAACGCAGAAGATCTCGATCCCGCCTTCGTTCCTCCAGCCGCAGAGCGCCGAGTTCGGTCAGTACACGCTGCTCGAGCGCATCGCCGTCGGCGGAATGGCCGAGGTCTGGAAGGCGCGGATGAAAGGCGTCGAAGGGTTCCAGAAGACCGTCGCCATCAAGAAGATCCTGCCGCACCTCACCGACAGCTCCGACTTCGTCACGATGTTCATCGACGAGGCCAAGCTGGCGGCGCAGCTCAATCACAACAACATCATCCACATCTACGATCTCGGCAAGATCAACGACGACTACTTCATCGCCATGGAGTTCGTCGACGGCAAGGACCTGCGCACGATCCTGAATACAGCGCGCTCCGAGAACCAGCCGCTGCCGCTCGGTCTCGCCCTGCTGGTCGGTTCACGCCTCGCGGCCGCGCTCGATCACGCCCACCGGCAGAAGGACTTCGAGGACCGGCCACTCGGCCTGGTGCATCGCGACGTCTCGCCGCAGAACGTGCTCATCAGCTACGGCGGCGACATCAAGCTCTGCGACTTCGGCATCGTCAAGGCGGTGACCAAGGCTTCGAAGACGCAGATGGGTGCGCTCAAGGGGAAGCTCCAGTACATGAGCCCGGAGCAGGCGTGGGGACGCCCGGTGGATGCGCGCTCCGACCTCTTCTCGCTCGGCTCGCTGCTGTTCGAGATGCTGACCGGCCGCCGCCTCTTCTCCGGTGAGAGCGAGATGTCCGTGCTCGACGCGGTCCGGGAAGGGAGGATCCAGGCGCCGCGCGACCTCGATCCTCGATTGCCTCTCGAGGTGAACGCGCTGGTCCTCAAGGCACTGGCGCGCGACCCGGACGATCGCTTCCAGACCGCCGGCGAGATGCAGCGGGAGATCGACTCGATCCTCGCTTCGCTCAAGCCGCCGCCGACCCAGGCCGAGCTCGGCTCCTACCTCAGTGGCCTGTTCGCCAACGAAGAGGGACCGGCCGCTCTCGGCGCCCCCGGAGCCGCGTCCGAGATCGCCGCCGGTGCGGCAGCGTCCGCCTCGTCGGTCGCCGTTCCCGGCAAGCGCGCGGACGTCTCCGTCGTCTCTCCGACCGGAGTCTCCAAAGTCGACGTCGGAGATTCCGGCAAGGGACGCAACCTTCTCTGGATCGCCATCGCCGGCGCCGCAGCCGTCGGCCTGATCGCCTACTTCGTTCTTGGCCGCGGCGCCAAGCCGGTCGCCGAAGCTCCTCCCGCGACTCCTCCGGCCGCCACGGCGACCCCGGAGAGCGGAACCGAACCCGCGCCGAAAGCAGCCGAGGGAGAGGCCGCTGCCGCGAGCACCGAAGAAGCCGCTGCGCCCGCCGCCGTGACACCGGACGTCACCCAGATGGTGAGCGACGAAGTGAAACGGCGCGAAGAGGCGCTCAAGAAGAAGTACGAAGAGGAGCTCGCGAAGCGCCGCACGGAGATCGAAAAGCTGAACGCCGCCAAACCGGAAGCGACGACGCCGGCGCCCGCACCCGTCGCCGAGAAGCCGGCAGTGGCTCCGGCACCGGCGCCCGAAGTTCCGACGCAGGAGAAGCCGCTGGAGACGGCGCCTGCAACCACCGAGCCGGCTCCCGCACCGGCACCGGCCGCAGCGGCGCCCAAGCCCGAGCCGCCGCCGGTGGCGCCGGCGCCCGTGGTCCCGGCCGTCAAGGAAGGCGATCTGGTCCAGCCCGGAGCCGGTGTCCGGCCGCCAGTTCTTGCGAGCTTCGACAAGCCGGAGTATCCTCCGATCGCGCGCCGCCTCAAGGTCGAAGGAACGGTGGTTCTCTCTCTGCTCGTGGACGAAAACGGGAGAGTGCTGGACACCCGGCTCGAGAGCGGCGTGGCACAGAATGTCGGTATCAACGAAGCGTCCCTTGCCGCTGCGAAGTCGGCCAGGTTCAATCCCGCGACCAAGAACGGAGTGCGGGTGAAGATGTGGTACCAACTGAGGATTCCGTTCAAGCTGTGAGGAGATGAGATGAGCCTGAACGACCAGCAGCGGAAGTTCTACGAGAACACTCTCACCGTCACCAAGCAGGAGATCTCGGATCTCGATCGCCAGATCGAGGACGAGCTCGCCAAGGTGAAAGAGAAGCTCGCCCAGCTTCAGAATGCCAAGAAGGCGGCTCGCCAGATGTACGACGCGGCCTGCCTCCGGCTCGGCATTCCGAACGATCTGGAAGCGGAAGAAGAGGGCGCCGCGGAGATCTAGAGGAGCGCGCCGGGAGCCCTCGTCTTCCGGACGGATCTCCCGTACCCGCGGCTCGCCGGTCGATCTCTCTGCGTCGATCGGCCGGGTCGTCGTCCGGGAAGTCGCAGCGCGTTCCGGTCGGAGTCTCTCCGGCCGGAACCTCGGCACTGCCACCATGGCCTGGTTCAAGAAAGACAAGAAGCCCAAGGCGATCCGCGAATCGCGTGAGCGAAGCACCGTCCCGGAGGGACTCTGGCTGCGCTGCGACGGGTGCCGCGAGATCGTCTATTCGAAGGAGCTGGAGAAGAACTTCCGCATCTGCCCCAAGTGCGGATTCCACTTCCGCATCGACGCGCCGGCACGGATCGCGCTCCTGCTCGACGAAGGAACCGAAAAGGAGCTCTTCTCCTCCATCCGGCCCGCCGACCCGCTCGAGTTCGCCGACACGAAGCGGTACGCCGACCGGCTCAAGGCATACCAGAAGGCGCTCGGAGTCCACGACGCGGCGATCGTCAACGAGGGCGAGCTGGCGAAGATCCCCGTGGTCCTGGCGGTGATGGACTACCGGTTCATGGGTGGCTCCATGGGTTCGGTGGTGGGCGAGAAGCTGACCCTCGCCGCCGAGCGCTCGCTCGAGACCGGGCGCCCCCTCCTCATCGTCTCGGCGTCCGGCGGCGCGCGCATGCAGGAGGGCGTCCTCTCCCTCATGCAGATGGCGAAGATCTCGGCGGCGCTGGCGCGATTGCGCGAGAAGGGGATCCCCTTCCTGTCGATCCTCACCGATCCCACCACCGGCGGCGTCACGGCTTCTTTCGCCATGCTCGGCGACCTCAACATCGCCGAACCGGGCGCGCTCATCGGCTTCGCCGGCCCGCGGGTCATCGAGCAGACGATCCGTCAGAGTCTCCCGGAAGGCTTCCAGCGCTCCGAGTTCCTGCTCGAGCACGGCTTCCTCGATCTCATCGTTCCGCGCCCCGAGCTCAAGGAGACCGTCGCCCGCTGCCTGCGCCACCTGGCGTCCTGAAGGCGCGACACCCGGCGCCCTCCGTGCGCAGCAGCAGCGAAATTCTCCGCGGCCTCGAACAGTTCGGCATCCGGCTCGGTCTCGAGAACCTCGCCGGCCTCCTCGACGAGATCGGTCGACCGGACGAGGGGATGCCCGCCGTCCTCGTGGCCGGGACCAACGGCAAGGGATCGACCGCGACCCTCGTCGCAGCGATCGCCGGCGCGGCCGGCTACCGGGTCGGTCTCTACACCTCGCCCCATCTCGAGGAGGTCGAGGAGCGCATCCGCGTCGACTTCGCCAGGATCGCGCCCGACCGTCTCGCGGATCATCTCGAAGAGGTGCTGGCAGCGGCCGCGCGACGGGATGCGCCACCGCCCACCTACTTCGAGGCCGTCACCGTCGCGGCCTTCCTCGAGTTCCGCCGCGCCGGAGTCGATCTGGCCGTTCTCGAAGTCGGCATGGGCGGCCGCCTCGACGCCACCAACATCGTCGCTCCGGTGCTGTCGGTGATCAGCTCGGTCGCGCTCGACCACCGCGAGTTCCTGGGCGACACGCTCGACGCCATCGCGCGCGAGAAGGCCGGGATCATGAGGCCCGACGTGCCCGTCGTCCTCTCGCCCCAGGTCCCGGAAGCGGAGCGGGCTCTGGTCGAGGAGGCAACGCGGATCGGAGCGGCGCTCGTGCCGGTGGGACCGCGGCTGCGCAAGCTCGAGCTCCGCAGCCAGGGGCTCGCCGGCATCGAGCTCGATCTCTCGACCGACGGCAGGACCTACACGCTGACCTGCCCGCTCGCCGGGGAGCATCAGGCAGCGAACGTCGCGACGGCGCTGGTCGCGGCGGAGGAGCTGGCCCGGCTCGGATGGGACCAGATCGACGAAGCGGCGATCAGCGAGGGGATCGCGCAGGCCCGGTGGCCCGGACGGCTCGAACCCGTCGCCCTCCCCGACGGCCAGGGGACGGTGCTCCTCGACGCCGCCCACAACCCGACCGGCTGCGAGGCGCTGGCGCGGTTCGTCGCCTCCCTCGGCCGTTCGTACCGGCTCCTCTTCGGAGCGCTCGCCGACAAGGAGATCGAGGGAATGCTGCCGCTCCTCGCCGCCGGCGCCGATGCCGTCGTCCTCACCCGCCCGCCTTCGCCGCGCGCCGCCGAGCCGGCGGATCTCGCCCGTCTGGTCGCACCGGGGCTTCCGGTCCGCATAGAGACGGAGGTCGAACGGGCACTCGACCTGGCGCTCGACGGCTACCCGGAGCTGCTGGTCGTCTGCGGTTCGATCTTCCTCGTCGGGGAGGTGCGTGCTTCGCTCCGCCGGCGCTTCGGCGTGCCGGACGCGCCCTAGGCGCGATCTGCGTTCAGTGGCCGTCGGCGCCGCGGGCGCCCGGCTGCATCCGCCGCGCGATCCGCATCGCCATCTCGAGCGCCTGTTCGCAGTTGAGGCGCGGATCGACCACCGAGCGGTAGTCGCGCTCGAGCTCGGCCTCGGAGAGACCGCGGGCACCGCCGATGCACTCGGTGACGTTCTCGCCCGTGAGCTCGAAATGCACCCCGCCGAGCACCGTCCCCGCCGCGGCGTGCAGATCGAAGGCCTGCTCGAGCTCGTCGAGAATGTGCTCGAAGCGGCGCGTCTTGCGGCCCTGGGCGGTGGTCTCGGTGTTCCCGTGCATCGGATCGCAGACCCAGAGGACGTTCCGTCCCGCGTCCCGGACCGCCGCCAGCAGCGGCGGGAGCTTCACGGCGATCGCCCGCACTCCGAATCGGTGGATCAGGGTCAGCCGCCCCGGTTCGTTCGCCGGCGCCAGGACGTCGATGAGCGCCAGCAGTTCCGCCGGCGAGAGCTCGCCTCCGACCTTGACGGCGATCGGGTTGGCCAGTCCGCGGAACAGCTCGACGTGGGCGCCGCCGACCTTCGCGGTGCGCATGCCGATCCAGGGGAAGTGCGTCGACAGGTTGTACCAGCCGTCGCGATGCGGAACCCGCCGTGTCTGGGCACGCTCGTAGAGCAGATGCAGACCTTCGTGGCTGGTGTAGAAGTCGACCCGGTTCATCTCGCGGATCCGTCGTCCGGCGAGCGTCTCCATGAAGCGCAGGGAGGATCCGATCGACGCCACCCGCGCCCGGTACTCCTCGGCGAGCGGCGAGTGCTGGACGAAGTCGAGGTCCCAGTACTCGGGATGATGCAGGTCGGCGAAGCCGCCGTCGACCAGCGAGCGGATGAAGTTGAGCGTCAGCGCGGCCCGTTCGTAGCCGCGCAGGAGCAGCTCCGGGTCGGGTTCGCGATCGGTCACGGTGTAGGGCGGGTGGTTGATCAGGTCGCCGCGATACGCGGGCAGCGAGAGACCGTCTCGCTCCTCGCGGTCGAGCGACCGCGGCTTGGCGTACTGGCCGGCGAAGCGACCGACACGGATGACCGGTCGCTCCGACGCGTGCACGAGCACGAGACTCATCTGCAGCAGGATCTTGAGCTTGTCCGCGATGACCGACGACGTGCACTCCTCGAAGCTCTCGGCGCAGTCGCCACCCTGGAGAAGAAACGCGCGTCCCGCCGCCGCCTCGGCGAGCTGCTCCTTGAGATTCTCCACCTCCCAGGAGGTGACGAGGGGAGGCAGCGCCGCGAGCTCCCGGAACACCTTCTCGAGGGCAGCACCGTCAGAATAGGTCGGCTGCTGCTCGGCGGGATATTCCCGCCACGAGTCGGGTGTCCAGAGCTTCATCGGCAGGCCCGGCGTGTCAGCCGGTGGCGGAATCGTACAGCGGGAATCGTCGCGTCAGGGCATGGACCCGTTCGCGGACGCTCGCGGCGACCGCGTCGTCCTCCGGTGCCGCCAGGACCTCCGTCGCCAGCGCCGCGATCGCGTCCATCTCGGCCTCGCCCATGCCGCGGGTCGAGACCGCGGCCGTCCCGATGCGGATTCCCGAAGCGACGAGCGGCGGCTGGGTGTCGAACGGGATGGTGTTCTTGTTGACCGTGATCGCCGCCCGGTCGAGCGCCTTCTCGGCGACCTTGCCGGTCAGCCCCCGCGGAGTGACGTCGAGCAGGAAGACGTGATTGTCGGTGCCGCCGGAGACGATGCGGAACCCTTGCCGGGCGAACGCCGCAGCAAGCCGGGCGGTGTTCGCCACGACGCGGGCCTGGTATTCGCGGAATCCGGCCGACTGCGCCTCGCGGAGCGCCACCGCCTTGGCGGCGATGATGTGCATGAGCGGACCGCCCTGGATTCCCGGGAAGACCGCCCGGTCGATCTCCTTGGCGAGCTCGGATCGGCAGAGGATCAGACCACCACGCGGCCCGCGCAACGTCTTGTGCGTCGTCGTCGTGACGACGTGGCAGTGCGGAACCGGAGACGGGTGGAGACCGGCGGCCACCAGCCCGGCGATGTGCGCCATGTCGGCCATCAGCGTCGCGCCTGCCTTGTCGGCGATGGAGCGGAAGCGCGCGAAGTCGATCGTGCGGCTGTAGGCCGACGCGCCGGCGATGATCAGCTTCGGCTTCTCGGCGAGCGCGAGCCGCTCGACCTCGTCGTAGTCGATGCGCTCGCTCTCGCGGTCGACGCCGTAGGCGACGACCCGGAAGTCCCGCCCCGAGTAGGAGAGCCGGTGACCGTGCGTGAGGTGGCCGCCGCACGAGAGATCCATTCCCAGCAGGGTGTCGCCGGGACGCAGCAGCGCGAAGTAGACCGCCATGTTGGCGGAGGTTCCCGAGTGCGGCTGGACGTTGGCATGTTCGGCGCCGAAGAGCTCCCGGGCGCGCTCGATGGCGAGCGACTCGGCCCGGTCGACGACCTCGCATCCGCCGTAGTAGCGCCGTCCGGGGTAGCCCTCGGCGTACTTGTTCGTGAGCGCGCTGCCGGCCGCCTCCATCACCGCGCGACTGGTGAAATTCTCGGAGGCGATGAGCTCGATCCCCTCGTTCTGCCGCCGCTCTTCGTCGGCGACGATCGTCGCGATCTCCGGATCGACTTCCGCCAGGCGCCGCGAAATCATTCCGCTCCTCCGTCCATCTTCCGCACTCTTCGTTCGTGACGTCCGCCGTCGAAACCGCTCGCGAGGAACAGCGCGAGAAGCTCTTCGGCGAGCGCCGCGGCGACGATGCGGCTTCCGAGGGCGAGGACGTTGGCGTCGTTGTGCGCCCGCGCCAGGCGGACCGTGAACAGGTCGTTCGCGGCTACCGCTCGCACTCCCGGATGGCGGTTGGCCGCCATCGCCATGCCGACGCCCGAGCCGCAGACCAGGAGCCCGCGTTCCGCCTCACCGCCGGCGACCGCCGCGGCGACGCGATGGGCGTAGTCCGGATAGTCCGTCGACGCTTCCGAGGTGGTGCCGAAGTCCGTGAGCTGGTGACCGTCCGCTTCGAGCTTCCGCTTGAGATGCTCCTTGAGCAGGAAGCCGGCGTGGTCGGCGCCGATCGCGATGCGCAGTTGAGCTACTCGCCTTCCGGCTTCGGGTCGGACTCCTCACCCGAAGGTTCGTCCTTCTTCGACTTCTTCGCCGGGGCCTTCTTCGCGGGAGCCTTCTTGGCCTCGGTGCCGTCGCTCTTCTTGGCCGGGGCCTTCTTCGTCGACGCCTTCTTGGTCGCCTTCTTCTCGCCGCCCTCCGCCGCCGGCGATTCGGCCTCGGCGTCGCCACCCTTGGTCGAGCGCTTCGAGGCCTCGGGTCGCACGGTCTTGCGCTTCGCGACCTCGTCCTTGTTGCGCTTCTTCAAACGCTCCAGGCGACGCTTGCGCCGACGCCGAAGCTCGCGATCTCTCTCACGCATCGAAACCTCTCCTCATCCTTCACGAACTGCGGAATGTCCTGATTCCAAGCCTCGGAAGCTTCCCGCAGGGGCGGAGAACTGTCAAGGCCGGAGTCCGTGCGCAGGCGCGTCGCACGGCGTTCCGGAGAGGCCGCGGCACTCCGTCGACCAACTCTCCAGTCGGCGAAAGCAGCGATGACCGCAGGGTGGCTCCGGCTCCGCGCGCTTCCCCCGGCAGTCCTGTTCCGGCAGAATCGGCGCACACGACATGTCGGGACGTTGACTTTCCGCCGTTCGCCGCCGAGTCGGCGCCGTCGCTCGCTGTTCGCCGCCGTGGCCCTGATCGGCCTCGCGGCCGCCGGCTGTTCGAACGGAGGCACCCAGCGGTCCGGAGCCGCCGAACCCGACATCCTGCTGATCCTGGTCGACACCCTCCGCGCCGACCATCTATCCGCCTACGGATACGTGCGCACCACCTCGCCGTTCATCGACGGCCTCGCCGCCCGGGGGACGCTGTTCGAGAGCCACCGGGCGCAGGCTCCCTGTACGTTTCCGTCGGCGAACTCGCTCCTCACTTCCCAGCTTCCCGATCGTTTCCTGGAGCGGATCAGGAACGAATTCGGAATTCCCGAGTCGATCCCGTCGATCGCCGAGATCCTCGCGGCTCGGGGCTACTCGACCGCTGCCGTCTCGGCCAGCCCGATCGTGCGCGCGAATCCCGGCCGCTACAATCACGAAGGTGGCTTCGGCCGGGGGTTCGCCGAATTCCACGAGGACTGCACCTGGAAGGACGCCTCGTGCGTGAACCGCGAAGCGCTCGCGCTCGGGGAGCGTCTCGACGGCGACGCACCCGCCTTCCTCTACCTCCACTACATCGATCCGCACGGCCCGTACCGGCCGCCGGCGGGCTTCGCCCGGCGCTATGCGGACTCCTCCGCGGACGCTGCCTTCCCCGCTGCCGTCACGACCGGTGAGCCATCGGAGGAGGCACGCCGGCTGGACGCGGGCCAGCCGGCGACGGTCACTCGGGAGGAGATCGCGCACTGGATCGATCTCTACGACGACGAAATCGCCTACCTCGATCAGCGTGTCGGTGAACTGATCGAGGCGGTGACCCGCTGGTCGCCCCAACGACCGCTGCTCGTCGCGCTGATCTCGGACCACGGCGAGAGTTTCCTCGAACACGGCTCGCTCGCGCACTGTCGCACACTCTTCGAATCCGAGATCCGGACACCGCTGATCCTGGCCGGCCCCGGTATCCCGCGCGGCCGGCGCGTTCGCGGGCCGAGCGAGAATCTCGATCTGGTTCCTACCCTTCTCGACTTCGCGGGAATCGAACTGCCGGCCGGGGCGTTCGCCGGCCGCTCTCTCCGGCCGGAGATCGAACAGGGTCCCGAGGTCGGGTCGCAGCCGCAGGTCGCTTTCCGGGGCACCGCCGCCGCGGTGATCGACGGGAACTTCAAGCTGATCTTCAATCGCTCCGGACGCTGGCGCCGCCTGTACGACCTCGCGGCCGACCCCGACGAGACGACCGACCTGTCGCGCCGCAACCGGCGCACGGTCGCGCGGCTGCGCGAGACGTTCGAGTCGCGCCACGCACCGGGCACCCGGGCGCAGAGTTCTTCCGAGAACGACGCGGTGCAGGAACTCCGCGCCCTGGGCTACCTGTAGAGACGCTTGCGCCCCGACCGGCGGGCCGGCACCGGCGACGTCTTCAGAGCGGCAGGTTGCCGTGCTTCTTCGCCGGCACGCTCTGCCGCTTCGAGCGCAGCTGGCGCAGGGCGCGGATGAGCGCCGGGCGGGTCCGGCGCGGCTCGATGACGGCATCGAGGAAGCCGCGCTCGGCGGCGATCCACGGATTCGAGAACTTCTCGCGGTACTCGGCGATCTTCTCCGCCCGCACCTCCGCCGTGCGCTCGCCGGCCTCGCCGAGCTCGCGGCGGTAGAGGATGTTGACCGCGCCCTCTGGTCCCATCACGGCGATCTCGGCCGTCGGATAGGCCAGGTTGACGTCGGTCCGCAGGTGCTTCGACGCCATGACGCAGTAGGCGCCGCCGTACGCCTTGCGGGTGATCACCGTGATCTTGGGGACCGTCGCCTCGGCGTAGGCGTAGAGCAGCTTGGCGCCGTGCTTGATGATGCCGCCGTACTCCTGCTGGGTTCCGGGAAGGAATCCGGGCACGTCCTCGAAGGTGATGAGCGGAATGTTGAAGGCGTCGCAGAACCGGACGAAGCGCGCCCCCTTGAGCGACGCGTCGATGTCGAGGACCCCAGCCAGGTAGTTGGGCTGGTTGGCGACGATGCCGACCGTCCGGTTGGCGAGGCGCGCGAAGCCGACCACGATGTTGCGGGCGTAGGCGGCGTGGACTTCGAAGAACCGCCCGTCGTCGACCACGGCGTCGATCAGCTTGCGGATGTCGTACGGCTTGTTGGGATCCTCCGGTACCAGCCGGTCGAGGAGGTCGCTCTCGCGATCCGGATCGTCGTCCGAGGCGCCGAGCGGCGGCTCGTCGAGATTGTTCGAGGGCAGATAGGAGAAGAGCTCGCGGATCCCCATCAGGCAGGCGGCGTCGTTGCCGTAGGTGAAGTGGCAGACGCCACTCTTCGCGGCGTGGGTCGAGGCGCCGCCGAGATCCTCCTTGCTGACCTCCTCGTGGGTCACCGTCTTGATGACGTCGGGGCCGGTGACGAACATGTAGCTCGTCCCCTCGACCATGAGAATGAAGTCGGTGATCGCCGGCGAGTAGACCGCACCGCCGGCGCAGGGACCCAGGATCGCCGAGATCTGCGGCACGACGCCCGAAGCGAGCGTGTTGCGCAGGAAGATGTCGGCGTAGCCGCCGAGCGAAACCACCCCTTCCTGGATGCGGGCGCCGCCCGAGTCGTTGAGGCCGATGACCGGGGCGCCGTTCTCCACGGCGAGGTCCATCACCTTGCAGATCTTCTCGGCGTTGGTCTCCGAGAGCGAGCCGCCGAAGACAGTGAAGTCCTGGGCGAAGACGTAGACGAGCCGCCCGCTGATCGTGCCGTAGCCGCAGACGACACCGTCGCCGGGGATCTGCTGGTCGCCCATTCCGAAGTCGCGGCAACGGTGCGTGACGAGGGCGTCGAGCTCGACGAACGAGCCGGCGTCGAGCAGCAGCTCGACGCGCTCGCGGGCGGTGAGCTTCCCTTCCTTGTGCTGGCGCTCGATCCGCGCCGCTCCACCGCCCTCGGCGCTGGCGGTCAGCCTGCGCTCGAGCTCGCCCTGCCGCGACTCCGTCATCCTCTGCCTCTCCTATCGCCCAAGCCTATCCGGGCCCGGCGTCCGCTGGAATCTACAGGACCGGGCAGCGGCGGCCCCGGCGACATGCGTTCCCCGCGTGGGCGCGAACTGAGAGAATCACTTCGCCGCGAGGAGGAGACCGATGGAGCCGCTCGACCAGGACGCCGAACACCTCCGACTGCTCGCCGTCTTCCACCGGGTGGTGGGCGGCCTCTGCTGCCTCTTCGCCCTGTTTCCGCTGCTCTATCTGCTGTTCGGCCTGTTCCTGATGACCGGTGCCGGCGAACCCCGGCGGGCGGGCGATTTCGGCCCGGTCTTCGCCGGCTGCTTCGTCACTTCCCTCGGCGGCTTCTTCCTCGTCCTGGCGACGGTCTTCGCCGTCGGACTCTTCGTCGCCGCCCGCTATCTCCGCGAACGGCGGAAGCACACCTTCTGTGTCGTCGTGGCCGCCGTTTCGTGCGCCTTCAGCCCGTTCGGCACGGTCCTCGGGATCTTCACCCTCATCGTCCTCTTCCGGCCGTCGGTCCGGGCGCTGTTCGACGCCGGGGAGAGGCCCGCGGAGACGACGCCTCCCGCCTGAGTTTCGCCTCTTTCGCGCCGTTCCCGGCCCACCCGGCGGGTTGCCGCCGCACTGCGGCATTTGCTATCCTCACGCCGGTCGCGGGAAGTTCCGCGATCGACGCCTCCGGATCGCTCTTTCCGGGAAAAACTTTCGGGCCTGTCGAAGTCTTCGCCGGTTCCCTTCGCAGAGGAGCTCATGGCAAAGGATCGCCGCCGAATACGCGACGGAAAGGCGGATCGACCCTGGATGGGCCTCGCGAGCTCCGGTTTCGAGCTCGCGGCGGCGGTGGGCGGGTTCGCGGTGGTCGGACACCTGATCGACCGGTCGCGCGACTCGCACCCGAAGGGCCTGCTGATCGGGGCGATCCTCGGCCTGATCGGCGGGATGTACAACCTGATCCGCGCCTCTCTCGCTGCGGGCCGTGAGGCCCGGAACGAGGACCGGGAGCGGCGGCAGGAAAGCGAAGCGGGGCCGGAGTGAACCGGAGCTGGTACGGCTTCGCCGGTTGGAATCTCGCGGTGGCGGCGGGACTCGGGTTGGCAGGGCAGTCCTGGGTCGCTCCGGACCGCGCCGGCGCCGTCTGGTGGGGGGTCCTCGCCAGCTTCGCCGGAGCGCTCGCCGGATCGATTCCGCTCGCCGCCGAAGTCGCGAAGGCCGCGACGGGCGGCGGCAACGCCGCCGCGGCGATCGGCAAGGCGACGCTGCTGCGGCTGGCGGTGACGCTGATCGTCGGGGGCGCGGTGGCGGTGCTCGGAAACCAGGACCGCCGGACGCTCCTGGGAAGTCTCGCGGTGAGCTACCTCGCTCTCCTGGCCGTCGAAACGTTTTGGTTCTTGCAGCAGTCGCGAAAGGAACGGAGTCCCCGTTGATGAGCGCCGAAAACCCCCTCAGCCACGTCATCCAGCATCCGCTGAAGGAGGTCCCCGCCGACCTCGGCGTCTTGACTCCGAAAGGGATGATCACGGTCCTCTCGGACCAGATCGTCATGATGATCGTCGCGGCGCTGATCCTCACTCTGCTCGTGCCGCGCCTCGTGCGCCGCCGCGCCGGCACCGACGCCGTCGGCCGGCTCGTTCCCACCGGCTTCGCCAACTTCTTCGAGACCGTCTGCGAATACCTGCGCAAGGAGATCGCACAGCCTGTCCTCGGCGCGCACACCGATCGCTTCATCCGCTACGTCTGGAGCGCCTTCTTCTTCGTCCTGACGATCAATCTGCTCGGCCTTCTGCCGATCGCGCCGGTTTCGGCGCTGTTCGGCAAGCACCTCGGCGGCACGGCCACCGGCAACATCTGGGTCACCGGAACTCTGGCGGTGATGACGCTCCTGATGATGATCGTCAACGGCCTCCGCCACGGCGGCATGGCGTACATCAAGCACTTCTGTCCGGGGCCGCTCTGGCTCGCCCCGCTGCTCATCCCGGTCGAGATCATCGGACTCGGCGCCAAGGCGTTTGCGCTCGCCGTCCGGCTCTTCGCCAACATGATCGCCGGACACATCCTGCTCGGCGTCCTGCTCGGCCTGATCTTCTCGGCCGTCAAGGCGCTCGGCACCGGGGCAGGCCTCGGTGTCGCCGCCGTGGTCGTGCTCGGCAGCGTGGCGATCAGCCTCCTCGAGGTCTTCGTCGCCTTCCTGCAGGCCTTCATCTTCGCCTTCCTGACCGCCCTCTTCATCGGCATGTCCGTGAACGTCCACCACGACGACCACGGGCATGACGAGGCGCACGGCTCCGCGGACGCCGCGGACCCGGCCGGGGCACACTAGAAATCGACTCACCTTTCAACGACTGCACCCGAACAAGGAGAGGGAACGCAATGAACCGCAAAATCAACGCCAAGCTGGTCCTCGGTCTCGTCGTCGTCGGATTCGTCCTGATGTTCGCCCCCGCGGCGTTCGCCGCCGACGGTGCCGAGGGCGCCGCCGCCGCGACGTCGTCCGGTCTCGCCAAGATGGGCGGCGCGATCGGCGCCGGACTCGCCGTGATCGGCTGCGGCATCGGCATCGGCCGCGTCGGTGGCAGCGCCACCGAGGCGATGGCCCGTCAGCCCGAGGCCGCCGGCCAGATCAACACCGCGATGATCGTCACCGCAGCCATGATCGAAGGCGCCACCCTGTTCGCCGTCGTCGTCGGTCTCCTGGCGGCGCTCTGACGTCGAGTTCCACCCGGTGGACCCGCTGGCCGACCGGGCGCGACGTGCGTCGCCGCCCGGCCGTCCGAGGAGCTTTCTGATGAATACGTCTGGTCGAAACATCGCGAACGGACCGCGCGTCGCGCGGGTGACCGCCCTGCTGGCCTTCGCCGCCACGGCTGCGAGGGCCTCCGAGGAGGCCGCGGGAGGACCGTTCGAAGGCAACATCGGCGTCGCCCTGTGGACGCTGGTCATCTTCGCGCTGGTGATCTTCGTGCTCGGCAAGTACGCCTGGGGTCCGATCCTCGGTGGACTGCAGGAGCGCGAGAAGTTCATCCGCACCTCGCTCGAGTCGGCGAAGGCCGACCGGGACGCGGCCGAAGCGCGGCTCAAGGAGTACACCGACAAGCTGGTCACGGCGCGTGCCGAGGCGACGGCGATCGTCGACGAAGCGCGACGCGACGCCGACGTCGTCAAGAGCCGGATCCAGGACGAGGCGCACGCCGAGGCGACCCGCATGATCGAGCGCGCCAAGCGCGAGATCGGCATCGCCAAGGAGACCGCGATCAAGGATCTCTACTCCCTGACCGCGCGGCTCACGACCGATGTGGCGAGCAAGATCCTCGGCCGCGAAGTGCAGCCGCAGGACCACGACCGTCTGATCCGCGAGTCGATCGCCCAGCTCACGGCGGATCACGAGGCCTGACATGGCCGGTTCCGACGCACAGAATCCGGCCCTCGTCCGTGTCTGGAGCGACGCCGTCTTCGCCCTCGCCGAGAAGCAGGGTGTGGCCGACGACCTGCTCGCGGAGTGGACGTCGCTGGTCGACCTGTTCGACGCCCAGCCCGGCCTCGAGACGCTGCTGGCGAGCCCGCTGGTCGGCGACGACGAGAAGAAGGAGCTGCTGGAGCGCCTGTTCCGCGGGAAGGCGAGCGACCTCCTCCTGGATTCGCTCCAGGTGATGCGCTCCAAGGGCCGGCTCGGCATCGTCCGCGCCGTGGCCCGCACGTTCCGCGACACCTGGCTCGAGAAACGTCAGCAGATCGAGGTGCGGGTGACGAGCGCGCGGGCGCTCACCCCGGAGCAGCGTCAGGCGGTCGGCGGTGCAGCCTCGAAATTCACGGGCCGCCAGGCGATCCTGATCGAGGAGGTCGATCCGGCGCTCCTCGGCGGCTTCGTCCTGCGGGCCGGCGACCGCCGGTTCGACGGCAGCGTGGCTCGCGAGCTCGAGCGCGTCGAGGAGATCCTCCTCGCACGCGCTTCGCGCGAGCTGCTGTCCGGCCACGATTCCATTTCCAACGAAGAGTCTTCGCAAGGAGTCTGAAGCATGCGATTCAGGGTCGACGAGATCTCGTCCGTCATCACCGAAGAGATCCAGCAGTACCGCAAGGAGATCGACCTCGCCGAGACCGGCAAGGTCCTCGAGGTCGGTGACGGCATCGCCCGCGTCTACGGTCTCTCGAACGCCATGGCCGGCGAGCTCATCGCCTTCTCCAACGGCTCGATGGGTCAGGTGTTCAACCTCGAAGAGAGCTCGGTCGGCGTCGTCATTCTCGGCGACTTCCTCGAGATCAAGGAGGGAGACGAGGTCCGTCGCACCGGCGAGCTCGTCTCCGTGCCCTGCGGCGAAGCCCTCGTCGGCCGCGTCGTCGATCCGCTCGGCCGCCCGCTCGACGGGCTCGGCGTCATCGAGACGCCGCACCGCCGGCCCCTCGAGTTCAAGGCTCCCGGCATCGCGCAGCGCCAGCCGGTCACCGAGCCGCTGCAGACCGGCGTCAAGGCGATCGACTCGATGATCCCGATCGGCCGCGGTCAGCGCGAACTGATCATCGGCGACCGCAAGACCGGCAAGACCGCGATCGCCATCGACGCGATCATCAACCAGAAGGGCACTGGCGTCATCTGCGTCTACGTCGCCGTCGGTCAGAAGGAGTCGACCGTCGTCGGACTGGTCGAGAAGCTCCGCGAAGTCGGCGCCATGGACTACACGATCGTGGTCTCCGCCGGCTCCTCCGACCCGGCGCCGCTGCAGTACATCGCTCCCTACTCGGGCGCGGCGATGGCCGAGTACTTCATGTACGCCCAGGGCAAGGCGACGCTCTGCGTCTACGACGACCTCACCAAGCAGGCCGCGGCCTACCGGCAGCTCTCGCTCCTGCTGCGCCGCCCCCCGGGCCGCGAGGCGTACCCCGGCGACGTCTTCTACCTCCACTCCCGCCTGCTCGAGCGCTCGGTCAAGCTGCGCGACGAGTTCGGCGTCGTGCCGAAGGACCTGCCGGCCGACTCCACCGATCGCTCGAAGGCGAAGAAGCATCCGGAAGGAATGGCGGCTCCCGAAGAGGTCCGGCCGGACGACGACGGCGGTCTCTTCCACCGTCCGCACGGCAAGCACAAGGCGGAGGCGTTCCTCGCCTCGCTGCCCGACAAGGATTCCTACAAGGTCCATCACTACCCCGACTCGGGCGGTTCGATGACGGCGCTGCCGATCATAGAGACCCTCGAAGGCGAGGTCTCGGCCTACATTCCGACCAACGTGATCTCGATCACCGACGGCCAGATCTACCTCGAACCCGACCTCTTCTTCGCCGGCGTCCGTCCCGCGGTCAACGTCGGCATCTCGGTCTCGCGCGTCGGCGGCAACGCCCAGCGCAAGGCGATGAAGAAGTTCGCCGGCTCGCTGCGCCTCGACCTCGCGGCCTTCCGCTCGCTCGAAGCGTTCTCGCAGCTCGGCACCGACCTCGATGCGGCGACGCAGAAGCAGCTCGATCGCGGCAAGCGCATGGTCGAGCTGCTCAAGCAGCCGCAGTTCCAGCCCTACGAGACCTTCGAGCAGGTGGTCTCGATCTTCGCCGGAACCCAGGGTGTGCTGGACGAGATCCCGGTCGCCAGGGTGCTGCACTTCGAGGGCGAGATGCTGAAGCACGTGCGCAACGAGTTCCCGGAGATCCTCGACGAGATGCGCAAGACCGGCGATCTGCCGGAGGCGGCCGCCAAGAAGCTCCTCGAGGTGCTGCGGAACTTCCAGGCGCAGTACGTGAAGCGGACCAGCTGACGCCATGGCGAACCGCCGCGTCCTCGTCAAGCGACGCAAATCGATCCGCAACATCCGCAAGATCACGCGGACGATGCAGCTCATCGCGACGGCCCGGTTCCAGGCCGCGTTCAATCGCGCCGTGGCCTCCCGTCCGTACACCGAGAAGCTGGCGGAGCTGACCGCCGATCTGGCGCGCGCCGGCGACGGTCTCGATCATCCGTTGCTCCGCACCCAGAACCCCCAGGCTCCGGCGGCGATGGTGGTGATCACCTCGTCGCGCGGACTGTGTGGTGGCTACAACTCGAACATCCTCCGCGCGGCGACAGCGGCGCAGGGCGAGCAGCAGGGCGCCGGCGTGGCGACCGAGAATCACGTCCACGGCAAGAAGGGGATCGCCTACTTCAAGTTCAACCGCCTGCCGATGGCTTCGCAGTCGATCGCGATCGGCGAGTCGCCGAAGTTCGAAGAGGTCGAACCGGTCGCGAACGAGCTCATCCGGCGCTTCCTGGCCGGTGAGATCTCGGCGGTGCACCTGACCTACATGCGCTTCTACTCCGCCGGCAAACAGCGCCCCGAGACCATCCAGCTGCTGCCCCTCGTCCCCTCGGTTCCGGCCGCGAAGGAAGGGGAAGCGGCCGCAGCTCCGGGACGCGCCGTCGACTACGAATTCCGGCCCGACCCGGATTCGCTCCTCGACGCCCTGCTCCCCGCCACGGCGCGGATCCGCCTCTTCCAGGCGTTCCTCGACGCCGCGGTCTCCGAGCAGATCGCGCGCATGGTGGCGATGAAGGCCGCGACCGAAGCTTCCGAAGAGATGATCAAGACCTTGTCGCGCCAGTACAACCGGGCGCGCCAGACGCACATCACCATGGAGCTGCTCGACATCGTCGGCGGCGCCAACGCTCTCGCCTGACCGGCCGAGCGAAGGAGAGACTCGAAATCATGTCCAGCACGACGAACAGCGGGACCACGAACACCGGAGTCATCACCCAGGTCATCGGATCGACGCTCGATGCGTCGTTCCCCGAGGCCTCGATGCCGGCCCTCTACAACGCGCTCTCGATCGAAGTCGAACGCACCGTCCTCGACGTCAAGTCGAAGGAGACGCTCTGGTGCGAGGTCGCCCAGCATCTCGGCGGCGGCCGCGTCCGCGCCGTGGCGCTCGGTTCGACCGACGGCCTGGCGCGCGGCCAGAAGGTGATCGACACGGGGGCCCCGGTCACCGTGCCGGTGGGCCTCGAGACCCTCGGCCGGGTCTTCAACCTGGTCGGCGAGCCGATCGACGACCGCGGTCCGGTGAAGACCGAGAAGCGGCGGGCCATCCACCAGATGCCGCCCGAGATGGACGACCTCTCGTCGAAGACCGAGATCTTCGAGACCGGCATCAAGGTCATGGACCTCCTCTGCCCGCTGGTCCGCGGCGGCAAGGCCGGCCTCTTCGGCGGCGCCGGCGTCGGCAAGACCGTCATCATCCAGGAGCTCATCGCCCGTCTCGCCCGCTTCCACTCCGGCTACTCCTGCTTCGCCGGCGTCGGCGAGCGGACGCGCGAGGGCAACGACCTCTGGCTCGAAATGCAGGAAGCCAAGATCGGCGACACCGGCAAGTCGGTCATCGATCAGACGGTGATGGTCTTCGGTCAGATGAACGAGCCGCCCGGGGCGCGTCTCCGCGTCGCCCTCTCGGCGCTCACCATGGCCGAGCACTTCCGCGATCAGACCGGCGCCGACACGCTGCTCTTCATCGACAACATCTTCCGCTTCACCCAGGCGGGCTCCGAGGTGTCGGCGCTGCTCGGCCGCATGCCGTCCGCGGTCGGTTACCAGCCGACGCTGGCCACCGAGATGGGCGAGCTGCAGGAGCGCATCACGTCGACCAAGCGTGGCGCGGTGACGTCGATCCAGGCGATCTACGTGCCGGCTGACGACTACACCGACCCGGCGCCGGCCAATGCCTTCACCCACCTCGACTCGACCGTGAACCTCGAGCGTTCGATCGCCGAGAAGGGGATCTACCCCGCCGTCGATCCGCTGGCTTCGTCGTCGCGCATCGTCACCGCCGAGATCCTCGGCGAGCGGCACTACGCGGTCGCGCGACGGGTGCAGCAGATCCTGCAGCGCTACAAGGACCTCCAGGACATCATCGCGATTCTCGGCATCGACGAGCTCTCCGAGGACGACAAG
The DNA here is from genome assembly GCA_050186295.1 of Thermoanaerobaculia bacterium. Taxonomy (GTDB): domain Bacteria; phylum Acidobacteriota; class Thermoanaerobaculia; order Multivoradales; family JAGPDF01; genus JAGPDF01. The sequence goes on from JBFWYP010000001.1 coordinate 236,738, forward strand.
ATCGTCGTGCGGCGGGCGCGGAAGATCGAGCGCTTCTTCTCGCAGCCGTTCTTCGTCGCCGAGCAGTTCACCGGCTTCGCCGGCATCTACGTCAAGCGCGAGGACACGATCCGCTCGTTCGAGGAGCTCTGCGACGGCAAGTGGGATCACCTCCCGGACCAGGCGTTCATGTACGTCGGAACGGTCGAGGAGGCCGCGGCCAAGGCCGAGAAGATGGCGAAGGCCTGACCATGGCCGGTTCGTTCCGACTCTCGGTGGTCACCCCCGAGCGCGAAGTGCTGGCGGTCGAGGCGAAGTTCGTCGCGCTGCCGGCCTACGACGGCGAGATGGGCGTGCTCCATCAGCGCGCCCCGCTCCTCGCCAAGCTCGGCGCCGGGATGCTGCGCGTCGAGGAGGCCGCGGGAGGCAAGCGCAGCCTCTTCGTCGCCGGCGGCTTCGCGCAGATGGTCGAGGACAAGCTGACCCTCCTCACCGAGGAGGCGCTCGATCCGGCGAAGATCGACGCGGCGCTCGCCCGCACGAGCCTCGCCGAAGCCGAGAAGCTGCCCAACCGCACCGAGGCCGAGAACGCCCGCCGCGAGGCGGCCCTCGCCCGCGCCCGCGCCCTCGGCCGGCTCGCCGCTCCGAACTGAGCCTTTTCGCCGTTCCGCGGCGAAACCCCGCAGCAACCCGCCGCATCTGAGCTCCTGTCGGGCCTGTCCGCCCGGGAGGAGTTCGCTTGCCCTTGCCGCTCCATGCACTCCGGCTTCTGCTCGTCCTGGCGCTCGGTCTACCCGCCCTCGCTCTCGCCCAGAGCGGGACGGCGCTGTACGAGGTCGTCTTCCACTCGACCTGGAGCAGCGCGACGCATCCGGGCGCCTTTCCGCTCGGCGGGCACTTCTCCCCGCTGGTCGGTGGCGTCCACGACGATGCGGTCGGTTTCTGGCTCCCCGGCGGGCTCGCGAGCTCCGGGATCGAGCAGATGGCCGAACGCGGACGCACCAGTCCGCTCGACCACGAGGTCGAGGCGGCGATCGCCACCGGCTCGGCACGCGAGGTGATCCTCGGCGGCCCGCTGCCGCACTCACCGGGCTCGGTCACGACGTCGTTCCGCGTCTCGCGGGAACATCCGCTGGTGACGCTGGTGACCATGGTCGCTCCGAGCCCCGACTGGTTCGCCGGCGTGCACGACCTTCCGCTCCTCGAGAACGACGAGTGGGTCCCCGGGAAGGTCGTCGCTCTCTTTCCCTGGGACGCCGGAACGGACGACGGCGAGTCGTTCGAGAGCGCCGATCTCGAGGCGTCGCCGCATCACCCGATCCTCCGCCTCGAGACCGGTCCGTTCTCCGGCAACGCCGGTTCGACGCCGCTCGGCACGTTCACCTTCCGCCGCCTCGACGGCGAGGAGGAGAGCCCCCTCCTGCTCGCCGGAGGACGCTTCCGCGTCGACGCCACCTGGGCGGACTACGCCGGCAACTCCGGCGTCGCGCGGGCCCAACCGTTCACGATCGACACCGGCTACTTCTGGTTCTTCGCCCCCGAGAGCGTCGAGGTGACGATCAAGGTCGTCGACGGGTGCAGCGCGAACGGCCACTGGTGGATCTACGCCTCCGGGCTCACGGACGTCGAGGTCGATCTCGCCGTCACCGACCTCGCCACCGACGAGGTCTACGAGATCGCGAACGCGCTCGGACATCCGTTCGACCTGGTCAGCGACGACCACGCCTTCTCGACCTGCCCCTGACGGGAGCGTAGGCTTCCGGGGTGAACCCGGAGCGGCCTGCCCCACGCAGCGAGTACGATCCGCTCTTCGAAGCGGAGCCGGGTCCCGAGACCGTCGCCGACGACCTCGCGGTGGAGCGGGCGTTCGCCACGGCTTCGAGACCGTATCTCTCGAGCCCCTGGTCCTGGTTCGCGTGGGCGGCGATCCTTCCACTCGCGGCTCTCGGCACGCCGTGGGCGAACCGGCTCGCCCACGGCGTCGGCGTGGCGGTGCTGTGGACCGCGGCGATCGTCCTCGGCGGCTCGATCGAGGGGCTCTTCCTGGTTCGCCAGCGCCAGCGCCGGCAACGTTCCCGCTGGAGCGCCTGGGCGATGCGCCTGCAGGGCAACCTCTCCCTCGTCGCCGTCGCGCTCTCGGCGGTCCTGCTCTGGATCGACGCCGCCGAGCTCCTGCCCGGAGTCTGGCTGCTGCTCCTCGGCCACTCCCTCTTCGCTCTCGGCGGGCTCGCCTTCCGCCCGATGCGGACCGCCGGCATCCTCTACCAACTGGGAGGTGTCGCCGCACTGATTCCGGGAAGCCCGGCGCTCGAGGCGTTCGCGCTCGCGACCGCGCTCGGCAATCTGTGGATCGGTGTCGGAGTCTGGAAGGAGAGTTTCCGGCGGAAAGCCGGCTTCGTTCAGCCGCGGGCCGGCAGCTCGTAGATCTCGGAACCCGAGAGCCGGTCGGCCAGCGAGCGCCCGGTCAGCGCGAGAAGCGCAGGAACGCCGAGCAGCATCCAGGTGAGCCAGTGGCCGAGCCAGCGCAGCGCCGTCTGTCCGAAGGAGAGCGGCTCCGTCTCGTCGGTCCGCGCCACCAGTCCGCTCCACGCCATGCCGGGCGTCTGTCCCCAGAACGCGAGGGAGACGACGCAGTAGAGGAACGAGAACGCCGCGAGGAAGGTCGCGAGCGCCGGCAGCGTCGCGGCGATCAGGACCCCGCCGAGGGCCCGTGCTCCGACCGCGGCGAGCGCGCCCACCGCGATCAGCACCACGAGATCGCCGGCGCTCGCGCGCAGGCGGGTCGCGACCGGAGCGGTCGTCGTCAGCTGGTCCTCCGCGATTCCGGTTTCCTCCTCCGGCCGCGGCACGGCGCGCGGCCCGGGCGCGGTGGAAGAGCCGCTCATCGCGGGCGGAATCCGTTCGTACTCCCGCCGGGCCCGTCGCAGCTCGCGCTGCGCGCCGGCCGGATCGGAGGCGTCGGCTTCGTCCTCGTCGAAGAGCGACAGCGACTCGGGGCGGGCGGCGCGGGAGCGCGAGCGCCGCGGCGCCGGCTCCTCGTGCTGCCGTTCGTCGTGCGCCTCTTCGCCGGCCGGCGGCGGAGCGAGCGGCAGATCGAACAGGACCGGCTCTTCGTGCTCGTGGGTCATCGGCTCCCCAGATTGCGGACGAAGATCTGGAAGAGGAGATCGTCCGGCTTCTGAGTGTACGCGATCGCGAAACTCTCGACGCGATCGAGCTCGGCGTCCGCGGGATCGAGCTTGCGCGCCTCGCGGAAGCGGTCGGCCGCCGCTGCCGGATCGCCGCGCTGCAGCTCGAGCAGCCCGAGATTGAAGTAGGAGTCGACGATCAGCCGCTTCACGTCCCGGTTGCCCGGCTCCGCCTCGTGCTTCCGCCAGAGCTGATTGAGGAGCATGTCGAACTCGCCGTCGTCGTAGAGCTTGAGCTCCTTGGCGAGCGGCGCGATCCCCTGGTTCGCCTGCGCCGAGAGGGCGTCGAGCGAGGGTTCGAGCGCCAGGAGGTTGGCCGCCTTGTCGAGCAGCCGGCGGCAGCTCAGGTACTCCGACTCCCGGCATGCCTTCTCGGCGGCGGCGATCAGCGCGTCGCGCTTCGCCTTGACCTCGGGAGAGGGACCGGCCGGCACCGGGTCGGCCGGAGTGACCAGAGCCTCCCACTGCGAGATCAACGACTGCGCCTCTGCGTAGTGGGAATCGGTCGGCGGCAGGCGACGAAGCTGGGCGAGCGCGATTGCCGTCTTGCCGTCGGCGTGCAGCGCGCGGGCGCGGGCCAGCGGATCCGCCTGGGCCGGCGCTGGAGACGCCACCGGTTCCTTCGCATTCGGAAAGAGGCGCGCCCGGTTCTTGACCAGCAGCCATCCGCCGGCCAGCAGGAGGGCGAGGACCGCACCGCCGATCACCAGGAAGCTCGAGGACGGGCCGCCACGCCGCTTCGCCGCCACGGCATAGGCCGGGCGCTCCTCCTCGCCGCTGCGGCGACGTGCGCCGGGCTCCGGCGGCACGAGGATCTCCCGGCTCGCGGCCTCCCGGGCGCCCGTGGGCGCTCTCCGGGCAGCACCCGCAGCGTCGGCAGCTCCGGCGGCCTTCGCCGAGGCTGCGGCGACGGCTGGAGGAAGCGAGCCCGCCCGACGTTCTTCGATCTTCTCGAGATACTCGCGGGCGAGAACGTAGCCGGGTGCGATCTCGAGCACCTTCCGGAATGCGCTCTCGGCGGCATCGAAATCGGCCGAATCGAACTTCTCCACCCCGCCGTGGAACAGCTCCTCGACCTCGCGCTCGCGCTCGGCCTTGAGCTGTCTCGCCTGCTCGATCCGCCGCGCGGCCTCGTGATGGTCGATGTCGATCAGGAAGATCCGCGACCAGGCGTCGATCGCCGACTGATACTCGCCGCGTTCGAACGCGCGCTGCCCTTCGCCGAGAAGCTCCTGGATCCGATCGGCGTTCTCGCCGTTGGGAGCCGCGACTCCTAACTGGCCGTCGTCGGCGCCGTCGTCGAATCCTCCCGACCCGAGCGAAAAGTCGACTTCGGGAAGGTCGAGGCTCGCGTCGGCGCCGCCGACCGGCTCGATCGGCGCACCGCCTTCGAGCGGGTCCTCCATCTGGATGCCGCGCCGTCGGGAACCCATCGAGCGGTCGGGATCGTCGTAGAACGCCTGCGCTTCCTCGATCCGCGCGATCTCCGGATGTCCGGGGTCGAGCGAGCGGGCCTTGGCGAGATGACTCGCCGCCTCCTCCTTCTCGCCCGACTGCATCGCCTGGCGGGCCGATTCGAGGAACTTGCTGACGTACGGTTCCGCTTCGAGCAGTCCGTGCGCCTGCTCGACGAGCTTGCGCAGCGAACCGTTCGCGGAGACCTCGCGCCGGTTTGCCTCCGCGAGCTTCAGGATCGCGGCGAAGTCGCGCTTCTCGAGCAGGCCGAGAAGCTGGCTCTCGAGGGTCGACGAGCCGCTCGGACGCTCTTCGAAGGGCGAAGCCGGGAGATCGAGGTTCAGCCGATCGACGCCGCCGAACAGCTCGTCGACGGAAAGGTCGCCGGCGGGCGGCGCCGGGGCCGCCGGAGTCGGTGCCACTTTCGGTCCGAGGAGCTCGGTCAGCTCGGGGCCGCTGTGGCCGGCGTTGACAAGCTGCTGCAGGGTCCGGGCGGGACCGAACTGCGGATCGAGCCGCAGGATGAAGTCGCAGCCGAGCAACGCCTCCTGGCGGTTTCCTTTGCTCGCGAGGTCGAGCGTCTGCTGAAAGGTCGTGAGGATCCGCTGCTGGACGTCGAGTGCAAGCGCTGGATCGCCAGGGTAGCTCATCGGGAGGATGTGCCGGCAATGCTAGCAAATGAAGCGGCAGCGGGCTATCCGGGGCCCTCCGGAACCATCGCCCCGACCGCCGCGGCGAGCTTCGCCGCGAGCCCGCCGAAAGCGCCCGACGACATCGTGACCACCACGTCGCCCCCGCGCGCGAGCTCGAGCGCCCGTGCGCCGACCTCGTCGATCGACCCCAGCGCCGACGCCCGGACCCCCGCACGCTCGAGCTTCGACACCAGGGTCTCGAGGTCGAGGCGATCCGCGGGAGCGAGCCGGTCACGATGGAAGATCGGCGCGAAGAGCACCACGTCGGCGTCGCGGAAGGCACGCTCGTATCCGGCCTCGAAGAATCCCCTGCCTGCGGTGAGGCTGCGCGGTTCGAAGCAGGCGACGAGCCGCCGCCCCGGGAACCGCAGCCGCAGACTGGCGAGCGTCTTCTCGACCGCCGTCGGATGGTGGGCGAAGTCGTCGATCACCACGACGCCACCGCCTTCACCCACCTGCTGCTGCCGCCGTGCGACGCCGTGGAAGCCGGCGAGGGCGGCGCGCAGCACCTCGGGCTCGATGCCGTCGTGGCGCGCCGCCGCCCAGACCGCGAGCGCGTTGGTCGCGTTGTGGACACCGAAGAGGGGGAAGTCGACCTCGAGCTCTTCGCCGCTCTCGTCGCGCAGGCGGAAACGCATGACGGCGCCGTGCGACTCCGGCTTCCCGACGAGGCGCACCGGACACGATTCGCTCTCGCCGTAGAGGACGACCGGAGCCTTCGCCGGAGCGGCGATCGCGCGCACGTCGTCGCTGTCCCCGCAGGCGACGATTCGCCCGCCGGGCGGGACCAGCGCGACGAGTCGGGCGTAGGCCGCGAGAAGCGACTCCGGGGTCGGATACAGGTCGGCGTGATCGTGCTCGACCGAGGTCAGGAGCAGCGTTTCCGGCCGATAGTGCAGGAACTTCGCTTCGCGATCGAAGTAGGAGGCGTTGTACTCGTCCCCCTCGATCAGGAAGCGCTCGCCGCCGCCCTGGCGGAAGCTGACTCCGAGATCGCTCGGCACGCCGCCGATCAGGAAGCCGGGATCGCGTCCGGCGAAACTCCAGACCCAGGCGGCGAGAGAGGTCGTCGTCGTCTTGCCGTGCGTTCCGGCGACCACCAGAGGACGGCGGTCGGCAAGCAGGAAGCGGGCGACCGCCTCCGGCATCGAGAGCCTGGGCAGCCCCCGGCGTTCGCACTCGACGGCCTCCGGGTTCTGCCGCGGGACGGCGTTGCCGATGATCACGAGGTCGGGGTCCGGGTCGAGATTCTCGGGCCGGAAGCCGGTCAGCGGACGGATCCCGGCCGTCTCCAGCAGGGTGCTCATGGGGGGATAGAGTGGGCCGTCCGAGCCGCTCACGAGATGGCCTTGCCCTTGCAAAAGACAGGCGAGCGGCGCCATTCCGGTACCACCGATCGCGACGAAGTGGATTCTGAGCGGACGGGAGTTCAACGGATGGCCTGGGGCTGCTGAGGCGGCGCAGTATAGCATCGCCAACGGCCCCCTGAATCCGACGGAAGTCGAGTCTCCTAAAGGAGTTAGAGCATGAAAGCACGTATCCACCAGACCGTTCTCGGAACCCTCGTCCTGGCCTCCCTGGCCGCCTCGCTGCCGGCCCAGACGGCCCCGGCGCAGGCTCCGGCGGCGGCGCCGGCCGCGGCTCCGGCCGCGAGCGCCCCCAAAATTGTCGCGGTCGAGGCGATCAAGGACGTCGGCAAGGTCGCCAAGAGCGAGAAGGTCAAGGTCGACTTCGAGATCCGCAACAGCGGCACGAGCGAGCTGGTCATCCAGGACGTCCGGCCCACCTGCGGCTGCACGGTCGCGAGCTTCGACGAGAAGATCGCCCCCGGCGCCACCGGCAAGATCCACGCGGAGGTCGACACGATCGACTTCGGTGGCCCGATCGCCAAGACGATCACGGTGCTCTCGAACGATCCGACGACGCCGAAGCTGACGCTCACCATCAAGGCGCTCGTCCAGCCCCAGGTCGAGGCGTTCCCCGGCTTCGCGCGCTACATCTACGTGCAGGCGCACGATCCGGCGGTGCTCAAGCAGTGGCTCTGGGCCGACAACTTCGCCGACTTCAAGGTGACCGAGGTCGTCTCGCCCTACAAGTTCATCAAGACCACGTTCCGCAAGGCGAAGCCGGACGAGCTCCGCGCCGAGGTGGTCGGCAACGAGAACCAGTGGATCGTCGAGACCGCCCTGCAGCCGGACGCCGACGTCGGTGCGCTGAAGGAGTTCCTGGTCATCAAGACCAACCATCCGAAGCAGAAGGAGCTCCGCATCCCGATCACCGGATTCGTCCGCCCGGTGATGTCGGTCACGCCCTACATCGCCGACTTCGGCGCCATCGACGTCTCGACCGAACCGAAGGACATGAGCCTCATCCTGGTGAACTTCGGCGAGGAGCTGATCGAGATCAAGAAGATCTCGACGGACGTCCCGGGAATCGAGTCGTCGGTCAAGGTGATGGAGGCCGGCCGCCGCTTCGAGATCAAGCTCCAGCTCACCGGCAAGATGCCCAAGGGAACGATCAACTCGACGCTCAAGATCGAGACCACCAGCCCGCGCAAGCCGACGGTCGACGTGCCGCTCAAGGGCAAGGTCTCCTGAGGCAGGCTCCGGACCGCGCCGCCTGACTCCCGACGGCTGTCAGGCGCGTTCGGGCGGGTCGTTCCAGAGGCCGCGTTCGCTGCGTGCGGGCGCGGCCTTTCTCGTCTTCCCCCGCAGCTCCTCGACCGCGGCGAGGCGCTCGCCCAGCGCCTCGCGCTGCCGCACGGCGAGCTCGGCGACGCCGGCGAGGCCGAGGTCGACCAGCGCGTCGAGCTCGGCGCGCGCAAAGCTCCGCTGCTCTCCCGTGCCCTGGATTTCGACGATGTCGCCCGCCGCCGTCGCCACCAGGTTGAGATCGACCGCCGCCCGCTGATCCTCGCGGAAATCGAGATCGAGCAGCGGCTGGCCGTCGACGACACCGACCGAGACCGCCGCCACCTGCGTCACCACCGGCCAGGCCGCCAGATCGCCGGCGACGAAGAGCGCCGCGAGCGCCGACGTGGCCGCGACCCAGGCCCCGGTGACTGACGCGGTGCGCGTTCCGGCGTCCGCCTGGAGGACGTCGCAGTCGATCATCAGTGTGCGCTCGCCCAGTAGCCTGAGGTCGAAGGCTGCACGGAGGCTGCGCCCGATCAGCCGCTGGATCTCCGCCGTGCGCCCGGAGGGCCGACCCTGCGTCACCTCGCGCTGGCTGCGCGTCGAAGTGGCGCGCGGCAGCATCGAGTACTCCGCCGTGATCCACCCCTTGCCGCTGCCGGAGAGGAATCCGGGGACCCGGTTCTCTACCGAGGCCGCGACCAGGACCTGGGTGTCGCCCGCCTTGATCAGTACCGATCCCTCGGCGAACTTGAGGGGATCCATCTCCATCGTCACCGGACGCAGGGCGTTCGCAGCCCGGCCGTCGACGCGGTGCGGCGCTTCTCCACTCATGATCTGCCTCCGGAGTGCGCGAGCGCACCGGTTGATCGCTCGCGGTTCGTGCCGACGTCGACGAGCTCGAGCGTCACCCGCTCCCCGACGATCTGTCCGGCGATGCGCGTGAAGCGCCCGGAGAGATCGGTCACGCAGTAGTGGTCGCCGTTGCCGGGCGGACCGTCCGACACCAGTCCCGCATCGGCGAGCGACGCCGCGACGAGCTCCGACACCGCCGCCGCCGAATCGACCAGCGTCACGTCGGGCCCGACGATCCGCGAGAGCAGCGGCACCAGCATCGGGTAGTGGGTACAGCCGAGAACCAGCGTGTCGATCCGACGCTCGAGGAGCGGCGCGAGGTAGCGCCGCGCCACGGTCTCGGTCACCGGATCGTCGAACCACCCCTCCTCGACCAGCGGCACGAAGAGCGGGCACGCCACCGAGACGACCTCGTTCCCGGGAGCCAGGCGATGGATCGCCCGCGCGTAGGCGTCGGAGGCGATCGTCGATTCGGTCGCGATCACGCCGATGCGGCCGCGCGAGACCGCCGCAGCCCGCCCGGCTCCTGGTTCGATCACACCCCACACCGGCAGCTCCGTCTCGAGGCGGTCGAGGGCGAGCGCGGAGGCCGTGTTGCAGGCGACGACGATCGCCTTGACCTCGCGACCGGCGAGGAAGTCGATGTTGGCGCGCGTGTAGCGCGCCACCGTCTCCGGCGACTTCGTGCCGTAGGGCAGCCGCGCCGTGTCGCCGAGATAGAGGATCCGCTCGCCCGGCAGCCGCGCCTTGAGCGCCGCCGCGACAGTGAGTCCGCCGACGCCCGAGTCGAAGACGCCGATCGGGCGCGGATCACTCACGGAGCCTTCCCTTCGTCGCTCGCCGGCGCGAGGCCGTTCGCCCGCAGCGGTCGCGACGTGTCGACGTGACCCGCGAACGAGCGGCGCTGGCTGCCGTTCCAGAGCAGCAGGACCTGGGTCGCCTCCGGGACGTTGCGCAGGATCGAGTGCACCAGGGCGTCGACGCGGAGGAGCTCGACCGTCGAACCGGACGGCGGCGGATCGGCGTCTTCGGAGCGCAGGTCGACGGCGATCGTGCCGTCGGCGAGCGCGATCACCTTGCCGACTTCGACGGTCCCGGGAAAGACCGGCACCCGCGGCGCCGCCGGCTTCGTCGCGAGGAGCGTCGCGACCACCGCCGCCGCCCGGGCGGCGACGTCCGGCCCGCTGTCGATCTCCCTGGTCTCGGAGACCAGGCGATCGCTCGCCGAGGGGAAGTAGAGCTCGACGGTCCAGCGTTCGTCGGCGACCGTCGCCTCCGGGGTTGCGGCGGGCTCCACGGCCGGCCCCGTCGCGACCTCCGGCTCGGCAGCGGATGCGACGGGCGGAGCCGGCTGCGTCCGCAGCAGCCAGAAGATCGCGGCGGCGGCGATGATCGCCGCGAGCGCGATGAGCACCCCCGCCCAGCGCCGGTTCATCGCGGCGGGGCGGGCGTCGCCGCGGCGGGAGGCGACGGAGCCCCGGCGCCGGTCCCCTGCTCGAGCTCGCTCTTGAAGCGACGGACGGCGCGAACCAGAGTATCGGCGATCTCGGCGCGATACTCGGCCGTGCGCAGGAGCTGCTCCTCCTCCCGGGTGCTGATGAAGCCGGCCTCGACCAGGACCGCCGGCATCGCCGCGCCCATCAGGACGCGGAACGGCGCCTGCTTGACGCCGCGATCGCGCACGTCGAGCTGCTGATTGAGCTCCTGCTGAACGAGCGTCGCGAAGCGCTGCGACGCTGCGAGATGCTGACTTTGCGCGAGATCCCAGAGCAGCAGCTGGAGGCTCCAGTTGTCGGCTGACTCGGAGCCCTGAGCGACATAGTTCTCGACCGCAGCCGAATCCGCGGCCCGCTGGTCGCTGGCCTTGAGCGAGAGGAAGTAGGTCTCGGCGCCGCGCGCGGTGCGGCCGAGGCTCGAATTGAGATGCAGCGAAATGAACAGGTCGGCCTTGTTCTGGTTGGCGAGCGCCGCGCGATCATCGAGGGCGAGATCGATGTCGTCCGTGCGCGTCAGCACGACCCGCAGACCGAGCTCCTGTTCGAGCTTCTGGGCGAGCGTTCGCGCGAGAAGCAGCACCAGCTCCTTCTCCGCGCTGCCGGCCGGTCCGATGGCGCCGCTCTCCCTGCCGCCGTGGCCGGGATCGAGCACGACCGTGCGGATGCCGCGGCGCAACGACTCGCGCGGTGGAGTCGTCGTTGTGCCGACCCCGGCGCCCGACTCGCGGAAGACGTCGAAGACGATGCGGAACGGCGACTGCAGGCGATAGTTCTCCGAAGTGGTGCCCGCAGCGAGCCGGATCTGGACCCGATCGCGGGTCAGAACGACGTCACGCACCAGCGGGTCGTCGAGACGGGGTGGGACCGCCGGCAGGACCAGACGGTCGCCCACCAGGACCACGTCGACTCCGTCCGCCGACCGCGTGACGCGATAGCGCGGCGCTTCGGGGAACTGCAGCACCAGGGTGGTGACTCCCTGGAGATGGACCCAGGTGACCTCGACCGGCAGGTCGCGCACCGCCGGCCGGGTGAGGAGAAGCTGCTGCGTCGCCTCGTTCCAGGAGAAGGCCACGCCCAGCGTTGCCCCGAAGGTGCGCTCGAGCAACGGCAGCGGGACGAGGAAGCGGCCGTCGACGCTCCAGGGCGCGGCCGGGAGCGGCACGATCTCGGTGCCGGTGGTGATCGCCGGACTCCCCGGCACCATGACGAAGGTCGAGTCGCCCAGGGTCAGGGAGAAGCTCTGGCGCAGCGGGCCGATCTCGAGTTTGCCGCCGAGACGGGCGACGATCGGATCGAGCTCGACGATCGGACCACCGGGGATGAGGCCCCAGGCGAGCGGGGTCGCGAGGTCGCCGCTGGCGATCGTACCCATCCCCTTGCCGAGCAGCTGGATCGTCGGCTCGTCTTCCGGCGGGCTCTCCTGCGCCACGACGGGAGCTCCGGGACCGAGGGCCGGAAGGAGCGCGACGGCGGCGACGAGGAGGGCGTACGGGACGGAGAGCCGCGAACGGAGGGAAGGCGACACCGCGCGACAGAATAGCATCGCCCCTCCGCCGGCTGCCGCCGAATGTAGAATGCCCGGCAGCGCGCACAGGCAACCTGTTCCCGCGGGAGGGATGGATGGAGATCCGCCAGTTTCGAGTGGTGCTCCGGGCCCACGACTTCGATCGCACCTGCAGCTTCTACGGGGAGACCCTGGCCCTGCCCCGCCTGCAGAGCTGGGACCGCGAGAACGGCCGCGGCGCCCTCTACCAGGCCGGCACCGGCGTCATCGAGGTCCTCGGCCGAGCCCACTCGGACGGCACGGGGCGCGACGAGCGCTTCGACTACCAGGGTCCGGACCAGAAGCTCGAGATCGTCCTCCTCGTCGCTTCGGCCGAGAAGGCGTACGAAGAGATCCTGTTTCGCAATCGCAACATCCCGGGCGGCCTCCGTCCCGACTCGGACGGCACGATCGTCTTCGGAACCCACGACCCGGACGGCGTCCGCATCCTGTTCCGCGGCTGACCGCCGTTCGGTCCGCGAGCCGGCCCTGACTCCTTGAGTCGCGGCCCCCGGGTTTGATAGCCTTCCCCGCCTCAGGGCGCGTTCGTCTAGGGGTCTAGGACGCTGGCCTCTCACGCCGGTAACACGGGTTCGAATCCCGTACGCGCTACCAAACGTTCGCCGCTCCCCGAAGTTCCCTCGAAGTTGTTGAAATACGGACACGTTAGTGGTGTTCGAAATTCCTTTCCGTCGAAGGTGACGCCTTCCGGGAAAAAGACCTTCTGCAGCCGCTGGCGCTGGTCGAGGCCCGCCTGGATCCAGAGCCGGCTGGCGTTCGAGACCAGGTGCTCGGCGAAGGAGAGGGTCCCCTCGATGTCGAACTCGTCGATTTTCACGTCGTAGAGGTCGAGGTCGGCCAGGGTCAGCTCCTCCTCCACGCGGCCCAGGTGCCGCTGGTAGGTCTCCTTGTCGAGAGCGTTCTCGTAGAGGTACGCCTCGACCACCCGCTCCTTTCGACGCCGTAGATCGTCGATCCGCCGCTCGATGGCAGTGCGGCGATCGACGACATCCTTCCGCTCCCCGTTCCAGCGGTCGAGAACCGCCGCCGACAGGAGCTTCAGAACCTCTTCCTTGGGTCGCAGGTCGTCGAGGAGCTGCACGAAGCGCTCCTCGAGCACTGCCTTGCGGACGTTGAGCCCCTTGCAGCCGACGCAGTTGTAGTAGGGGTAGCTCGCGGTCTTTCCCCGAGACCAGCCTCCGGTCAGCGGCCGGCCGCAGACGCCGCAGCGGACGAACCGGCGCAGCGGGAAGTCGGGGTGATTGCGGCGATAGGCCGTAATCGGCGCCCGGGTTTCCGAGAGATGAAGCTGGGCGCGGCCGAAGGTGTCCTCGTCGACCAGGGGCTGGAAGTCGCCCGCGGTGTCGAGATCCCACTTCTCGATCCGGACCCGCCCGAAGTAGATCGGGTTGTGCAGGATCTTGTGGAGCATCGACAGGGAGATCGCCTGGCCCCTCCGGCCGCGGAGTCCCCGCACCCGCATCTCGTCGAGGACGTCCGACAGCTCGCAAAGTCCGGAGGCTGCCAGCTCGAACGCCTTGCGGATGAGCGGCGCGACCTCCGGGTCAGGCTCGATGGTCTTCGTCCCGTTGGGCTTGAGTGCCTTGCGATAGCCGAGCGGAGTGGGGAAGGTCCACCGCCCCTTCTCGGCCGCGGCCTTCATGCCGGTGAGCGTCCGATCCCGCCGCAGGTTGTTGTCGAACTCGCTGAAGGCCGCGAGGATCCCGTCCATCAGCTGGCCGGTCGCCGAGTCGTCGATCGGCTGGGCGACCGAGCGCAGCGTGATCCCCAGCTTCATCAGGTACGCCTTCAAGGCGTGGTGGTCGTACTGGTTCCGCGCGAAGCGGTCCAGCATGTAGACCACCAGGAACTGCACGTGGCCCTTGCGCTTCCGGCAGAAGGAGAGCATCCGCTGCAGCTCGGTCCGGTCCTGAGACCGGGCGGATTCCCCCCTCTCGACGAAGATCTCCGCCACTTCCAGGCCAGTGACCCGGCAGAACTCGACGCAGGCCTGAGTCTGAGTCTCGAGGCTCAAGTTCTTGAGCTGCTCGTGGCTCGACACCCGGCAGTAGATGACGGCTCGCACCTCGCGTCTCCTCCCACCGGCAGGTCGCCGGGTTCCACGTCCGCCCCTGCGCGGCGTTGTCCTTCGCGATCGCCATCGCGATGTCCGCAAAGCCGTAGACGAAATCCCGCAACTCCTCGACCTCGGCGTCCGTCAACCGGTCGTCGTCACCGAGGATCTCGCGACATCTGGCTACGGTCAGCATTTTACTCCGGGTCGTCAACTGGTCAACATCTGTTGAGTGTCGGGCGTTCCTGTCCACCAGCAGACGGCCCTACGCTGCCTGCAAAAGGGAGGCCTCTTCCGCCTATGTCAACAATTGTAGAGTCTTGGCCGCCAGCCCGCAAGAGGAGGCAACGAAAAGAGCCTAGTTTGCCTTCTTGCCCCGCGGGCGCTTGACCTTGCGGTCCGCGAGAACCTCGTTGAGGATCTCGAGGTTCGTGGCTTCGCCGGCGAGGATGTTGTCGACGAAGTCTTCGGCGGCGAGGCGGACGACGCTGGCGCGCTCGACGGCGGGGGCGTAGTAGTTGCTCCCCCGGTCCTGTTCGAGCGCTAGGTAGCCCTTCTCGACGATGCGCGTGAGGAGCATGTGGACGGTCGTGTACGACATCGCCGGCGGCCGGTCGGCGATGTCGAGCAGGATGTCGCGGATCGTCGTGCGGCCGAGCTTCCAGCAGGCCTGCATGATCCGCCACTCCGACGGGGAGAGCTGCTTCTCGGGCAGCGCCCTGCTTCGATTGGCCCGTCCCCTCGGGCGATCGTCCGACCGCTGGCGCGCCATGTCCGTCAGGAAACCCGCGAATGAGAGGACGGATCGTCCGAAAGGGGGATCGGCAGGGGCGCTCCCACCGAGACGCAACCGCCCCCATTCCACCGCTTGCCGTCCACTCTCCAGTTCAGGCTCATCTCGGTCTTCTCGATCCGGGCCGCGAGCTCGGCGCTCGAGGTCCCCTCCCGGGCGTGCTTCTGTGCCTCGCCCATGGCGACCGCGGCCTCCTCGACCCGATTCAGGCGGCGACACGCGTCCGCGTGCACACACCACGCCTTGGCCCGAAGATCCTCGGTCCAACTCAGGTGATAGTGCCCGGGATCGAGGCGCATTGCAACGGCGACCGCCAGCTCGCTCAGGTCGCGCGACAGGACGGCGCTCGAGGAGACCGCGCGCTGGGATTCGGCGAGCAGGTGCTGACAGAGCCCCCAGTGATGGAAAGTGGTGTCCTCGGCGACGCGCTCCATGCGGCCGGCGTGGCCGGTCTCCTCGATGAGCAGCTCCGAGAGCAGCGCCGGAGCCTCGACGTACTCAGGCGCGAAGATCGGGTCGAAGTGCTCGATCTGTTGAAGCCAGTGGTCGAGCACGCGCTTCGATTCCATGTCACGCGACGTCACCCGGTCGTCCGGACCCCAGTGCAACGTCGCGGCAAGTTTCAGCGGATTCAACGGTCTCATTGGATCGCGGTCCGTCATCCTCCTCCTGCCTCCCCCCAAAGTGCCGTGAACCGCTCGGCGTTCGGGTTGTCCGGCGATGCCTCGCCGACGAACCGGAGCACGCTGCGAGCGGAGCGCAAGCCGAGATAGTCCTGCACGAGTCGAACGTCGTGGCCCTCGCCGACGAGCTTTGAACCCGTCGATCGGCGAAGGAGGTGCGGAAACAGCGGGCGCGCGAGCCCGGCCGCTTCGCCGGCTCGACGCACCAGGTAGTACACCGCGTTGCGGCTGAGCGTCGCCCGGCGCTCGTTGAGAAACAGCGCCGGCAGGTTCAACGTGCCCTGCTCCTCGCGCTCGGCCAGGTAAGCGGCGAGCGCCTGGGCCTCGTCCTCGGGCACGGGATGCACACCCGAGCGACCCCGGTTGAGCCGCTCCACCCAGAGCCGGCGGCCCTCAAGATCGAGATCCACCAGCGTCAACCGGCAGAGCTCGCTGACCCGCAGTCCGTGGTGGTAGAGGGTCAGGAGCATCGCGTGGTCGCGCACCCCATGACGGCCCTCGCTCGCGGCGCGCAGCACCGCGGCGATGTCCTCCGGCGTCAGGACGTCGGAATCCGTGGCTCTCCTGACAGTTGGGGTGTGGACAATTTCCATACGAGACTCTTAGCATATGGGGACTTTTGTTTAGAGTTCAAGATCCGAGCGAGGGATGGGTTCCGGCAACGACACGAAGGCAGAGCAGGGAGGGTCCGTCGCAGCGAATCGCTACCTGCGGCGGGCCGTGGACAAGTGTCTGGGTGACGGCATCGAGCGCGAGCAGGTCGCCGAGGCCCTCGTTCGCATGGCCGAAACCGTCCACTCCGAGATCGCCGAAGTACGCGCCGAGTACCGCGCAACCCGTCTGCTCGACGCGGAGGCGCCGGACAGCATCGACCAAGTCCCCGTGGGTAACGAGTGCACGTGCGGCTGGGTCTACTCGGCCGAGCACCACTTCTGCAGCCGGTGCGGCGCCGCGCTGAAGCCGAGCATCGTCCCCAAAGCTGTCCCCGGTCGCCTCCAGTTCGAGCGGCGGATCGGCAAGGGCGGCTCCGGAGTCGTCTACGAGGCACTCGACCTCTCGCTCGGCCGCCGGGTGGCCGTCAAAACGCTTCCGACCATCTGCTCCCCAAACGACATCGCCCGGCTGCGGCGCGAAGCGCAGACCCTCGCCGCGGTCTCGCACCGCAATCTCGCGATCGTCTACGGCTTCAAGGTCTACCGTGGCACGCCGATGATCATCATGGAGTTCGTCGACGGCGGCACGCTGGCCGAGCGCATTCCGCAGCCCCTCGACGTCGCGGTTCAAGTGATGCTCGAAGTCACCGCGGTCGTAGCCTGCCTCCATAAGGCCGGAGTCGTCCACCGCGACATCAAGCCGCGCAACATCGCCTTCACCGGTTCGGGAGACTTGAAGCTACTCGACTTCGGCCTGGCGCGGCTCGAGCGCGAAGCCACGATGTCGGGAGTAGGCGGCCATCTCGTCGTCGGAACGCCGGCCTACTTATCGCCAGAAGCTCACAACCACTCCCGGGCGAACCCCAGCTTCGACTTGTGGGCGCTCGCCGTGACCTTCTACGAGGTGCTCACCGGCCGCCGCCCTTTCGAGGCAAATTCCCCAGAGGGACTCACATCCGCCATCCTCGAAGGCAGGTTCATTCCGATCACAAACCACCTTCCCGCAAGCTCTTCTGACCTCGTCGAGTTCTTTCGGGATTCACTCGCCGGCGAATCAAGCGCACGGCCAAGGACGACTCAGCAGCTTGCTCGCCGCCTCACGGCCCTCAGGACTGCCTTCTGAGCCATGAACCTCTCCGCCCTTCCATGGCTTGGCCAGAACGACCGAACGCAGCTCCTAGATCTCGGTAGCTGCTGGGCCGAATCTCGCGGCGGGTATCCGACTGCAGGAGACCGCGGTCTCGGTCCTCGCCGCATCTCCCGAGAGCACAAAGCCGAACCGACTTAGAGTCCCAGAACGGCAATCGCCTTGAGGCGGTAAACTATTGGCAGCGCTAGACCTGCCACATCTAGGCCTGGGGCCACGCCGGAAGGAGCCTCGATTCCAATGGTTGGACGCAGAAGGTCACACAGCAAGCATGACCAAGCTGAGCACTCCCGGAGAATCCGGGCGCTCGACCTTTTCTGCGGAGCAGGCGGCAGCAGCCGAGGGGCCACTCTCGCCGGAGTCGAGATTGCGGGTGCATTCGATGCCTGGGACTTGGCGGCCAAGACGCACGCCGAGAACTTCCCTTCGGCCCGTTTCTATCTCTCCCCACTCGAGGACCTCGATCCCCACGATGTCGCGCGAGAGGTCGGCAAGATCGACTTGATCCTCGCGTCTCCAGAATGCACGAATCACGGCCCCGCCAAGGGAAACAGGCCGCGATGCGATATCAGTCGCAACACGGCTTTTCAGGTGGTTCGCTTCGCGAAGGCACTCAAGCCGCGGTGGCTGGTCGTCGAGAACGTGATCAGCATGCGCAAGTGGCATCGCTACAAGGAGTTCACTGCCGCGCTCGCATCGCTCGGATACAACATCCGGGAAGAGGCTCTGAACTCGAAGGACTTTGGCGTGCCGCAGAGCAGGCGGCGCCTTTTCCTTCTCTGTGACTTGCGGAGCGCGCCACCGCGAATCGTCGCGCCCACCGGTCGACCAAGGTCAGCGAGGACGATCGTAAACCTCAACGGGGCCTATTCATGGTCCGCACTGAGAGCGCCGAGGCGGGCACAGGCGACACTCGAGAGAGCAGCGCGAGGAATCAACGCTCTCGGTGAGCACCGGTCCTTTCTGCTCGTCTACTACGGATCCGATCATGCAGGTGGTTGGCAGCCGCTGACGCGGCCCCTGCGAACAATCACGACGCTCGACCGGTTCGCGATCGTAAAGCCGACGACCTCCGGTCACAAGATGCGAATGCTCCAAGTCGACGAGCTTCAGGCCGCGATGGGGATGGACGGCATGAACCTCCCACATGGCTCCCGACGCGACCGAATCAAGATGATCGGCAACGCAGTATGCCCGCCAGTCATGCGTGCCGTGGTGGAGCAGCTTACCGGTTCGACGGCCACCCCCTCACGTGGAACGGACCAGTAGCTGTCTGGCACTCCCACGAGAGGTACGACATCCACCATGGCTCGCGCGCGAAAGGCAGGCAAACGAACCAGACGGCCGCCCTTCGATCTCGCTCCGCCGCGCGCAGCGAGCCTTGTCGAGAGCCTTCGAGCATTCGGCTATGAACTGCCGAGCGCCATCGCGGACTTGGTCGACAACAGCATTTCGGCGAAGGCCAATAACATTTGGGTCGACTTCTACTGGAAGGGAGACCTGTCCGTCATCGCCGTCACCGACGACGGCGACGGTATGACGGAATCCGCACTGGTTGCCGCCATGCGCCCAGGGAGCCAGAGCCCCCTGAAGGAGCGATCGCCACTCGACCTGGGGCGCTTTGGCCTGGGCCTCAAGACCGCCAGCTTCTCGCAGTGCAGGAAGGTCACCGTTCGGAGTCGTGTTCGCCGCGCAGGGCCATCCACTCGCTGCTGGGACCTGGATCATGTTTCCAGAGTTGACGAATGGCAGCTCCTTCGAGCAGGTGACGAAGCCTCCGAGCGGCAGTTCGAGAGGCTCGCCTCGCTTCCAAGTGGAACAACTGTGGTCTGGCAGAAGCTCGATCGAGTTGCTGCAGGGTTTTCGGTCGAGAGTGAGTCCGATCATCAGAACTTCCTGAGGCACGCTGACGATGTTGGCAGTTACCTCGGAATGGTGTTTCACCGATTCATCGCGCGCGCGCGGGGCATTCAGATTCACCTGAACGATCGGCCCATTCAGCCATGGGATCCATTTCTCGAGAATCATGCTGCGACCCAGGCACTCCCCCTGACCAAGTTGAGGACCAAGGGCGGGTCGATCGAGATCCGACCGTTCGTGCTTCCACATCACTCCAAACTGTCAAAGACCGAATTCGTCATGGCTGCCGGCTTGCGTGGGTGGAACGCGCACCAGGGTTTCTACGTCTACCGAAACCAACGCCTGCTTGTACCCGGCGACTGGCTTGGCCTCGGCTGGGTCAAAGAGGAGCATTACAAGCTCGCCCGCCTGCGGGTCGACATCCCGACTTCGATGGATCTCGCATGGGAGATCGACGTCACCAAGTCGCGCGCTCGGCCGCCTGTTGGTCTGCGCAGCGAGTTGCGCCACATCGGGGAGCGCACCCGAGCTGACGCCAAGCGGGTCTACTCCTTTCGAGGTGCTCGGATGACACCGCAGGCGGACTCCGACCGGGTGCTCCTGTGGGTTCCGACCGCCAAGCACGACAAGATGTTCTATCGCTTGAATCCTGAGCATCCGCTGCTCAAGCAGGCGCTGGCGTCGGCGGGTAACACTCCGGCCTTGCGGGCCTTGCTTCGGCTAATCGAGGAGACGGTCCCAGTTCCCCAGATCACGATTGCCAACAGCGAGGAGCCGCACGCTCTCCCCCAGCCCTTCGAAAAGGCCAAAGACAGCGAGATCGCGAAGGTCATGGAGGAGACTTTCAGGTCGCTCATCTCGGACGGCTACGGCAAGAGAGAGGCGCTTCGACGCCTTCAGCTGATCTTCCCATTCGATCTCTTCCCGGCACTCTTGGAGTCCTTCAAGGAGTCCCATCTCGATGCCTGAGAGAACTGCTCATTTCATTCAGGCGAAGAATCACGCCATTCTGATTCTGCGAAGCGCTTCGCCGCTGACCAAAGAAATGATTCACACCGCGGCAGCAGCGGCGCTCGCGCTCGTTCAAGCCATGGAACCGGGCAGCGAGATTGACCTCGCCGAGCTCGAGGCCGAGCTGCGCCATCTCTTCTCCGTGAGCGCCGAGCGCGCCACCGCGCTGGAAGATGACGCGGAACACAAGCCCTGGCTACCTGCACGAAGGGCAGACATCGAGTGGCGCTTCTGGGACCGTTACGTCACCTATCTTGAGCACGACTTCGGCATGCCCCCTCCGATCGTGCAGAAGCTGCACGAATCGACGGAGATGGTCCTCGAGCGACTTGAGGCTCCGTCGCGCGCGGGGTCATGGGATTGCCGCGGCATGGTCGTCGGCTCCGTTCAATCCGGCAAGACTGCCAACTACATCGGGCTCATCTGCAAGGCCATTGATGCCGGGTACAAACTGGTCGTCGTATTGGCGGGCGTGCACAGCAATCTTCGAGCCCAGACGCAGCTCAGGATTGACGAGGGCGTGCTTGGATTTGACACCCAGAAGAGCCGCCGCCTCGATGGCGACAATCGCTGGATCGGCGTCGGCAGGCTGCCCGGGGAGCGGCTCGTAGTGCACTCCCTTACGAGCAGCGCGGAGAATGGCGACTTCAACAAGAAGGTCGCGGACAACATTGGCGTCATGCTCGGAAGTGACCCCATCGTTCTCGTGGTCAAGAAGAACTCCTCTCTGCTGGGAAACCTCTCGAAGTGGGTTCTTCACGTTGCGGGCATCGATGACCCCGAAAGCCGTCGCAGGGTCATTCGGGAAGTCCCTCTACTGTTGATCGACGACGAGGCGGACAATGCCTCGATCAACACCAAGTCCAACCCCGGTAATCCCCATGGCGAGTCCGTTACGGCGATCAACGGCAGAATTCGCACGTTGCTCGACGCGTTCGAGAAGTCGGCCTATGTAGGCTACACGGCCACACCCTTCGCGAACATCTTCATCAATCCGGAGTCGGAGACACCCGAACACGGCGAAGACCTCTTCCCTCGGAGCTTCATCATTAGCGTGAAGCCTCCGTCGAACTACATCGGCCCCGCGAGAGTCTTCGGGCTCGACGGAGACCCCGATGCGGGCATCGCTGCGCATACGGCGCTCCCGATTGTTCGCGAGATCGATGACTATGCAAGTGCGTTTCCGCCGAAACACCGATCGGACCACGAGCCTGCGGATCTGCCCGCCTCATTGCGCAAGGCGATTCGGAGCTTCGTTCTGACTTGTGCCGCCCGAACTGCCCGCGGTCAAGTAAACCACCACAATTCGATGCTGGTGCATGTGACGCGGTTCATCAGGGTTCAGTCGATCGTTGTCGACTTGGTGAGGGAAGAACTCCTCGGCCTGCAGAGGCGCCTCAAGCATGGCGACGGAGAGCGCCAACCAACTCTCCTGCAAGAGCTTCAGACTCTCTGGAATGACGAGTTCGTGCCCGTGACGAGCGTGCTACAGGAAGAGGGCTGCGAGCCGGTCACTTGGCGAGCGGTCAGCGAGCAGCTTCATTCTGCGGCGTCGAAGGTTGTGGTTCTCCCGATCAACGGCTACGCCAAAGAGGCGCTGGACTACAAAGAACACGAGGCGGACGGCCGGAGTGTCATCGCGGTCGGGGGCGACAAGCTGTCCAGAGGGCTTACCCTCGAAGGCCTCTCTGTCAGCTATTTCCTCCGCACGTCCCGCATGTACGACACCCTCATGCAGATGGGGCGTTGGTTTGGGTACCGCCCCGGTTACCTCGACCTCTGCCGGCTCTTCACCACCCGCAACCTCGCCGACTGGTACCGCCATATTGCCCTTGCAGAGACCGAGTTGCGCCGGGAGTTTGACTACATGGTTGCGGCCGGAATGACCCCGAGGAACTACGGGCTTCGGGTGCGAACGCACCCAGACGGGATGATCGTCACGGCTCTCAACAAGATGAGCCACGGCCGGACTCTTGAACTGTCGTGGTCCGGAGTTCTCTCGCAGACAACTCAACTGCCGAAGAGCCCAGGCGACCTTGAGTGGAACCTGGCGCGCACCGAAGATCTTCTTCGCGCTCTTGGGCCCCCTGGTGTCGCTTCAACTCCGCGCGACACCAGAGTATGGAAGGCCGCGCCCGCCTCCTCGGTCGCAGCGTTTCTCGAGTCACTCCGATTTCCGCCATCTTCGGCACGAGCCACCGGCGAGGAGCTTGCACTCTTCATTCAAAAGCAGGCTTCGAAGGCGCCGGCAGAACTGACCAACTGGACGGTCGCTCTGGTTTCGAATTCACAGGCTCCTTCGAAGCGGCAGCAGGAGGTGGCTGGTCTCGATATCGGTCTTATCGAGCGGACTCCTGAGAGTCAGACCGCCGCAAGTTTTTCGCTTACCAAGGCGAACATCCTCAATCCGGCCGACGAAGGCCTCGACTTCAGCGAGAGGACTTTCGACTGCGCATGGCTCGACGCCATCTCCGGGAAGGGGGAGCTTAGAGATGACCTGGAATGGCTCGCACAGAAGGTCGGTGAGAGCGCGCGAGATGTCGCGGTGGCGCTCACTCGCCGCTGGCAAGACACTGATCCTCCAAAGGTCCGCAGGCCTGCAAAGGGCACGTCGACTCGACCGAATGGTCGCGTGCTCCGTTCTCTTCGCACGCCGGACTGCGGACTTCTCCTGATTTACCCACTCATGCGCCCGGAGGCTTTTCCGCGCGGCGACGGTAGCGGCCAAGAGGAGAAGACCGGCTTGAACTCTGGCGACCGGCCAATCGTCGGCATCGCGATCAGCTTCCCAACTAGCGACACGACAATCCGAGTCGAGTACAGAGTCAACAAGGTCTGGGGCGCGGAGATGGAGGAGGACGCGGCCTATGAGGATTGAGGCGCTCTGGCGCGAAATGGAGGAGGAAGCAGCCCAGCGCGATGACGCACGGTGGCTAACGAGATTCGCCCTTCCTGAGCCTGGGCGCGTGCTTCTCGTGGCACTGGAGACCGGGACGGGAACCAGGGCGCTCCTTCTGCCGCTTCCGAAGACCGATATTCCAAGAAAGCGCGAGTGGCCGGATTCAGAGGGTCTTGAAGTCTTTGGACTGAGCCTGGAGGGCCAGTCGCACCTGGGAGTGCGACTGAAGGCCCGCTCTTACGCCGACGTTTTTTGCGTACTGGCAGAGGACGTGGCGAGACACATTGCTCATGCACCTGACTCGCACACCGCAGCGTCAGCAATGCTCGCGCGAATCGGTCGGTGGCGGAAGTTCCTCGCGGCTGCGGCGTCTGGTCTATCAACTGAACGCATTCGTGGCTTAGTAGGCGAGCTCACGTTCTTGCGCCGCCATCTTCTTGGCTCAACCGACCCAACCAAGGCTCTCGCTAGTTGGCGTGCGCCCCTTCGAGCCCACCAGGACTTTCAGGCTATGGGGAGTGCAATCGAGGTCAAAGCAACCACGGCAAAGCAGCCGCAGCTGATCAGGATAACGAGCGAAAGACAGCTCGACGGTACCGGGCTGAGCTTCCTGTACCTCTACGTCGCGATTCTTGACGAGCGAATCGCGGACTCCGATCAGCCCAGCGTGGGCGAGAGCCTGCCTTACATCGTGGCTGATCTTCGTCGGAGACTCCACGACGCACCGGAGGCCGCCGAGCTTCTCGAGGATCGACTCCTCGACGCCGGATTCCTAGAGGCAGACGTTCCGAGGTACTCCGACAGGCTCTTCACCCTCAGGGGCGAAAGGGCCTTCCGCGTTGAGGAGGGCTTCCCCCGCCTCCTGGAGACTCACCTTCCGCCTGGCGTCGGCGATGTCTCCTACTCGCTCAGCCTCCCGGCATGCGAGCCGTTCGCAGTCGCGATTGACTCGATGGTCCGGACCTTCACCGGAGCGGCAACGGCAGATCGCGCTACGGGAGGATCCGTTGAAGCCTGACACCACTCTCGAACAGTTCGCCGAGGATCTCCATCAGGAGGTCCTCTCAAAGTCGGTTGGCACCGATCTCGCCGCAGGCGCCAACGGTGGGCTGCAGCTGCGGGAGGAGATGTTCACCGAAGCCGTGCTTGAACTCCTCGCTGACCATGACGAGGTGAGCGGATGGGAACTGTGCGCCTACGAAGCGCCCGGCTCGGGGCGGACCCCTGCAGCGAAGCTCAACGCCTGGGCCCTGTGTAGCGACGGCGCTACTCTCGATCTCTTCGTCACGCTCTACCACGGCACGGGAGCCGTCGAGGAGGTTGGGAAGCCGCAGATGCGCCGGCACTTCGACTTGGCGCTTGGGTTCCTCAAGCGGGCGCTCGTCGGCTTCCATTCACGCATGGAGGAGGCCAGTGATGCCTTCCACGCGGCCCAGAGCATCCACTCCACCCGGGACTCGATCGCCACGGTTCGGTTGTTCTTCCTCTCCGACGGGGTCGTCCGCTCGCTGGACATTGAGCCGGAGACCCTTCCAGGACTCGAGGTCCGGTACATCGCCTGGGATCTGGAGAAGCTCAGCAGGCTCCGGGTAGGCGACCGTGGGACCATCGCGCTCGATTTCGAGCGGGACTACGGGGGCCCGCTGCCCTGTCTCGAGTTCGCGGCAGAGGGAAGCGATTACCGGACATTCCTCGCATGCGTACCGGCGCCAGTTCTCGCCAGGGTGTACGGCGAGTATGGCCAGCGCCTTCTTGAGCGCAACGTACGGGCCTTTCTTCAGACGAAGAGCAAGATCAATCGCGGAATCCAGATCACGCTTCGTGATGAGCCCCAGCGCTTTCTCGCCTACAACAACGGACTCTGCTGCACAGCTGCCGAGGTCCGAGTTCATTCAAACGGCGACGGTTCAGCGCGCCTCTCGTGGGCCGGGGATTTCCAGATCGTCAACGGAGGTCAGACGACAGCATCCATCTTCCACGCCCAGCGCAAGGAGGGTCTCGACCTAAGCACCGTCGCCGTTCAGATGAAACTCACTGTCATCAGCGATCCTGAACGAGTCGCCGAGATCGTCCCGATGATTTCGCGGTACGCCAACAGCCAGAACAAGGTGAATGGTGCCGACTTCGCAGCGAACGGGAAATTCCACAGGGATCTCGAGGAGCAGTCCAGGACCGTCTGGGCGCCTGCTGCATCGGGCCTGGAGAGAGGGGACCACTGGTACTACGAGCGGGCAAGGGGGTCATATCTGGATGACAAAGGGCGCCAGCCCACGCCGTCGAGAATCAAGGAGTGGCAGAAGCAGAACCCGCCTGGCAAGAAATTCACCAAGACCGATCTTGCCAAGTTCGAACATGCGTGGCTGGGCCTCCCGCACGTCGTCTGCAGGGGTGCAGAGAAGAACTTTGCGGCGTTCGCAGCCCGCCTTGAAGACGACGGAGAGCCAGCTGTCGATCGGAGATTCTTCGAGCAGGTCGTTGCACGCGCCATCCTCTGGCGCTCAGCGGAGACGCTGTTCCTGACGCTGAACCTCACGGGTTACCGGGCGAACAGCATCGCCTACGCGATCGCCTGGCTCGCTGAGCGGTCCGGAAGACGGCTCGACCTGGAGCGCATCTGGCGCGAGCAGTGCCTCAGCGAGGCCGTCAGTAAGGCGTTGCTCGTGGCCTGCCGGGAGGCGCATCGCTTCCTGACTTCGCAACCAGGCAATGTCGGCGAGGCGTCCAAGAAGCTCGAGACTTGGTCGACCTTCAGGGCACTCGACCTCGACATGCCCGGCGAGTGGCGAGAAGAAACCAGCGAGTTGCCGATTCAGCCTTACCTCCCGAGCAGATCTAGCCAGCAGGTGGAGCAGCTGCGAACGAAGCTGGTCGACGTCCCCGCCGAGAGGTGGTTCGCCCTCTCGAAGTGGGCGAAGGAGCGCGGTTTCCTCGAAGGGTGGGAACGGAGTCTCGCATACAGCCTGGGAACGCTGGCAGCTAGAAAGGCAGTGCCTTCCGACAAGCAGACCATTCAGGGCTCGCGTATCCTGGAGCGGGCGAGGGAGCTGGGATTCCCAGTTCAGGACTAGAGGAACGTGAGTGACTGACATCGTCAGTGCCGATCGCCGTTCCGAGATGATGCGGTCGATCCGAGCGAAGGACACGGGACCGGAGGTAGCCGTTCGCTCCATCGTTCACGGCCTCGGGTTCCGGTTTCGGCTGCATCGCAGAGACTTGCCCGGGCGGCCCGATCTGGTGCTGTCGCGCCTGGGAACGGTGATCTTCGTTCACGGCTGCTTTTGGCATCGGCATCCCGGCTGCCAATACGCCTATACACCGAAGAGCCGTCCTTCATTCTGGGCGCAGAAATTTAGCGCCAACGTCCGCCGGGACGCAGAGGCTCAGCGCACGCTCGAACTGCTTTCCTGGAAGGTAATCGTCGTCTGGGAATGCGAACTACGAGCACCGGCGCCACTCAAGGCGCGTCTCAGACGCGAACTCAAGCGCGCAGAACGACTCCAATGACGAGCTGCAACTGCCCTTATTGGGCGCTGGCCACCTCGCGAAAGAAGACAGTCGTCGCAGCGCTCAGCGTCCGGCTCGAGACCGCGACATACCAAGCATTCATCCGTTTGTCCCAGGAGCGCAGTGCAACAAATTGCTCCCAGCTGAACTGGTAGATTGCGGCGAGACTCCAATCATCAGCGAGTCTTGCAAGCAACAGAAACTCAAATAGTTGCTTCGAAGGCGTGGCGCCATCCGGATAGACGGTTCCGGTCTTCTTGGCGTTGCATATTGTCTTAATCGAGTACCGATCTCCAGTGCGGGAGAGCGCATCAACGTTCTTCGTTCCCGCAGGAGCATGCTGGAGCTTTGGTAACCCAGGTGTCACTCTGAAGTACTCGACTACGAGGCGTTCGCCCACTGCGCCAACAGAGTACGCCACCCTGCGTCTTCGCATCTCCAGATCTAAGGCAGCGCGAAGCTGAATCAGCTCGGCATCAGACCTCTTCGCGAGCAGTGCGATACCCGGAATCTGCGCCAATGAGCCGCGGCGATTCGTGCCCTTCGCTCGAGCAGTGCCTTCGTTGCAGTCTTCAACTTCCCGTGACATATGAACCTCCAAGAGGAGCGTCAGGCTGGACCTCCGAGCGAGACCCTCTAGCCGCTCGCTGTTTGGGCAAGTCAGCACTCTTGCATGACGATACGCCTAGCCGGGATAAGGCACTGTCGCTGCGCTATGCCATTCGCCTTAGCGCTCAAGAGTAAGCGCCAAGTCCTTGGACTCACGCCTCGGTCTCCTTGAGGGCGGCGCCGCTCAACCGCTCAACCCGCCGAATCCACTCTAAGTGTGCTCTCGACCAGCCGGGGGCCGTCCCTCACGGGTACGGCCCCCGAGCTTGGCGCCCTACTCCGCCTGGTGCCGGATCTTGTGGCGCTCGATCTTGAGGTCCTCGACGACGAAGTCGCGCGCGGTCTTCGTCTCGCCGTCCTTCTCGTAGGTGCGCTCGCGGAAGTGACCCTTGACCTTCACACGGTCTCCCTTGCCGACCAGGCGGGAGAGGCGGTTCCAGTCGTCGCAGCGGATCCAGCGGGTGACGTCGTTGCCCTCGGCGTCCTTCTTGCTGACGGCGATCGAGAAGGTCCGAACCTCGCGCTCGGGGGTGGTGAACTCGCGCTCGATCATGTCGTCGATGATCGGGTCGTAGAACTGCTTCGTGACCTGCTTGCCGGGGATGGTGCGGGTCTCCGGGTCTCCGCCGACGTTGCCGTAGAGGGTGATTGCGGTCTGGCTGGTCATCTGCTTTCTCCTTTGGTTGTGGTTACCGTCCAACACGGACCGGTGGGAGCCCGGGGTGAACGAAGCCCGGACGGCAAGGCCGCGCCGCTTGACGTCAGTCGGCGCGCCGGAGGCTTGGCCTTGCGGCCGGGCGCACCGCGGGCACGGTTTACGGGACGTTGGGCGGGGACCGCGACCGAAGGAGACAGATGACGGGACCGCGACTCGCGCTTTGACGTCGGTGGGGGCTCGAGGACGAAGAGGCACGGGCCGCTCCAGGGTGGTTGGCTGGGCGAGCACGACGCCCCGGAGGAGACGAGGGGCTCGCGCGCAGCCCGGGTGGGGGCACCCTGGAGCGTGGGGCGAGGGGCGTGACAGCGGCTTCTGGCTGGCGCGGCGCTCGCCTGCCCGGGCCTCGGTAGCAGGCTTGCTTCCCCGGCAGGCTGGTCACGAAGCGGGGCTCGATTTCGGCGCGAGTTCTTGGTCCAGCGCTTCCCCCAAACGCGAGGTTTGGCCTTCAGCCGTCAGCCGCGATGCCGAGGGCAGTCACCGATCCGCTGCGGCGACTGGGGACCGCCTCCTGTTCTAACGCCCGGCAAGGGCGACTGCGTGAAGGTCGTGGATGGGAGCGCGCCTGCCGCTTCCCGGCGAGGCGACGTGCGGCCTTTAGCTCGTGGACTTGGCTCGATCGCGTTCGGCACCGGGCGGAGTAGGGAACCCTGCGGGGCTTCAGGGACCGTCGGCCTTCTCCGGCGGCCGGTAGTACGCGCTGGAGGGATCCCGGAAGTCGTTCCAGGAGATCGCGCCGCAGGCGCTGCAGTAGCCGGCGCCCCACCGCGTGTAATGGGAGAGGGGACTCAGGGGACCCAGCTCCGGCACGTCGATGACCGTGAGGCCGTAGCAGTGCCGGCCGGCCGCCTCCTCCGTCTCGAAGGCCGCGGCCACCCTGGGGTCGCTCCAGCCGTGCCAGCCAGGGCCGCCCCAGCACCCGCCGCTCTGCTGGCCGCAGTGCGGGCAGCGCCCGGCCAACCGCCGGCGGTCGATCTCGAGGAAGCCGGGCGGCGGGAGGAGCTTCGGACCGTGCCGGTCTGAGGCGACGCCCTTCGGGGCGAGGGAGAACGGCGGGCGCGGATAGTCGAGACGCCAGCCGGGGACCAGCGGGTTCCACTGCCAGGCGCCGCCAAGCACTGCCGCCGGCGGCGTCGAGGTCGGCTCGGGATGCCGGTACTCGATCCCTCGGCCCGACCCGAATCGCCAGGTGGCGTGAGGCCAGTCGGGGTCTCGGTCCCGGGAAACGCCTAGAACGCCATGGTCGACCTTCGCCGGCACCGGCGGGGTGAAGAGTGCGAGCTGATCGGTCATCGAGAGCACCTCAGAACGCTCCACGCTGGCGGAGGGAGACAAAGGCAGGTGCCTCTCCGATGATGATGTGGTCCACGACCCGGACCCCGACGACCTCCCCCGCCTCCGCCATCCGGCGGGTGAAGGCGAGATCCTCGGCACTCGGCGATGGATCGCCGCTCGGGTGATTGTGGAAGAGGAGGATCCCAGCGGCGTTGGCGAGCAGCGCGGCGGTCAGGATGCCCCGCGGCTCCACGGCCGCGCGGGTCAGTGTGCCGATGTAGGCGAGCTGGTGCCCGATCGCCCGGTTGCGGGTATCCAGGAACAGGGCGCCCATGACCTCCCGATCCCAGGACGACAGAATGGTGTGGAGGAACCGGGCAGCGGCTGCGGGGTCGCCGCAGTGCTCGGGAGATTCGTAGGGGGTAGCCTCTTCGCGGACGAGGGCCACGCGGTAGCGGGCGATGGTCTCCGGTTCGAAGCTCGGCTCACCGGGCTCGACGAAGTTCAGGCGGTTCTGGGACTGGGGATCTCGGCTCTCGCGGTTGGGTGTCGTTCGGCGCATGCCCACCCGAGATGTAGCCGCGCAGCGGCGCGACAAGGCTGGCCACAGGCCACCCGGAGGGCTCGGCCTTGCGCGCCGCGAGCAG
>JBFWYP010000002.1:0-218144 GCA_050186295.1 Thermoanaerobaculia bacterium
CTGGGCTCCTCGTCGGTGAAGCCCCGGCGCCCGTTGTCGCGCTTGTGGGGGTGGGCGGGCGGTTTCCGGGCGCGCCCCTCGGCCTCGCGCGACGACGCGCGCCGCCGGCGCGGGCGGGACGAGCGCGCGGCGAATTCGTCCGCGGGCACGACCCGCGCTCCTTCCGCACGACAGCGCCCTGCCAGCTCCCGATCGGCCGTGACGACCGCCCAGCGGGCAGGGTCCGCTTTCACCAGCTCGACGATCCGGTCGTCCGCCGAGCGGCCACCGCTCCAGACGACACGGAGCGGTCCGTACCGGTCGGCGACGTCGGCTCGCGGCGGTCCGTCGAAGACCACCAGCACCTCCTCGCGGCGCTCCCGCGACCAGGGGAGGATCCGGCGCACGACACCCGCGGCATCCCGTGCACCGGCCTGGCCCGCGAGCCGGCCGCCGAGATTGGACCCGTCGACGAGGAACGCCATCCGTCGAGGCTATCGAACCGGGCCCGGGCGGTCCGCCCCGGCCGGCGGCGTCGCGAGCGACCTGGCGTAGCTCGCCGGCGAGTAACCGACGAGGCGGCGGAAGTCGCGGATGAAATGGGCCTGATCGGAATAGCCGAGATCGAAGGCGAGGGCCGCGAAGTCGCGCACGCCGCCCGCCGCGATCCGCTCGGCCGCTTCGTGCAGCCGGTAGCGCTGGATGATCCACTTCGGGCCGACGCCGACGTAGTCGCCGAGCAGTCGCTGGAGACGGCGCAGCGGAATCGCACAGCCGGTCACCAGCTGCTCGACCCGCACGATGGTGCGGTCGGCGGCGACGCGCCGGACGATGGCGGAGACGAGCTCGATCGTCGGGTCGTGAGGCGGCCGGCGGCTGCGCAGGAACTCCTGGATCACGGCGAACGCCTCCGCGTGCGAGCCCTGCGACAGGGCGCGGCGTTCGAGCGCCTCGGCCTCCTCGCCGAACGGCTCGCGCAGCGGCACGGTGCGATCCGCGTACTCTGACGCTGGCCGCCCGATCCAGGGACGGATCGCGCCGGGATGGAACTTGACCCCGAGCACCCTCCCCTTCCCCTGCTTGACGCGGCGGTATCTGCCGGTGAAGACGCCGGCGAGGGCCGAGGCGTCCTGCTCCACCACGAGCTGGAACGAGGGATGCGTCAGCACCTCGCTCGTGTGCGGCGCGTCGAGATCCCACTCGACGGTCCACAGGTGCTCGATGTACGGAGCGAGATCCGCGTCCGGCCAGTAGCGCGCATAGCCGGCGAGCGGCGCGTCCGAGCGCCGGTGGAGGATCCCGCGGGGGGCTTCGTTCTTGGGCCGCAGCATGTCGCGTTTGTTCAATCGCCCGGAATCCGGTCGAGGCTAGCATCCGCCCGTCACGAGGAGAGTCCCATGAATCCAGCCGTTCCGAAGCTCGCTGCCGCGGCCGCCCTGTTCCTCGCCGGTACGATGGCGCTCGCCGGCACGGAAACCGGGAAAGGAACCAGCATGCCGCATCACGTCCGAGGACCGTTCGACGTCAAGGTCGCGCCGGTCGCCGATCAGCCGTATCCGGAGGGGACCCGTCTCGGTCGCTACTCCATCGACAAGAAGTATCACGGCGAGCTCGACGCCGTCGCCACCGGCGAGATGCTGACCGCCGGAGCTCCGGTCGAAGGATCCGCCGTCTACGTAGCGATCGAACGGGTCGAGGGAACGCTCGCCGGTCGCCGCGGAACGTTCGTCCTGCAGCACACGGGGCGGATGTCCGGCGCCGGCACCGAGCTCGAGATCGTCGTCGCTCCGGACTCGGGGACCGGGGAGCTCACCGGACTCAGCGGCCGGCTGCAGATCGAGTTCGGCCCGAAGGGCGAGCACTCCTACGATTTCGAGTATCGCCTCGAACCCCGCCCCTGAGCGGGCGGCGGGGTTCCGGTTCCGCGATCAGGTGATCTCGATCGGGCGGATCGACTCGAGGCCGTGTCCCTGCGGGCCGGTCTCGCGCTTGCGCAGGAGCGCCGCGAAGAAGAACCCGAAGAGGCTCAGCAGCATGAACATCCAGAGCATCGGAGTGTAGCCGCCCGGGTTGTCGGCGCCGGCCTTGTTGGCGTCGTTCAGTCCTCCCGCCGTGAGGTTGAAGGTCATCATCCCGATGTTCTGGATCATGGTCATCAGTCCGTACGCCGTCCCCAGGCGGTTCGGCGCGACGAGGTAGGGAACCGCCGGCCAGAGGACGGCCGGGACGAGCGAGAAGGCGATGCCGATGAACGCGGTCGAGATCCAGAGGTTCGCCTGGGTGAAGGCGAGCAGCGGGAAGACGGCGAAGAGGAGGAACGAACCGAGCGCCATGAAGAGCGCCCGCCGCCCGATCCGGTCGACCATCAGCCCGAAGAGCGGCGTAGCGAAGATCGCCGCCAGGAAGACGTAACCGTTCAGCGTGCCGGCCTCCTGCAGCGAGAGCCCGTGGGCGTGCTGGAAGTACTTGATCGCGAACGTGCTGCGGAACGGGAAGATCACCGAGTAGAAGGTGACGCACAAGCCCACGATGTACCAGTAGGAGCGGTCGAAGCGCACCAGGTCGCCCCACACCACGCGGTCGGTGGGTGCCGGCTGCGTCAGCGTGTACCGCTTCTCCGCCGCCGCCTCGAGGTAGTAGTAGACCAGCGCTCCCAGCACCATGATCCCGGCGAATCCGGCCGCCAGCCACAGCGGCTGCTGCCAGCCGGCGTCGTAGAGCGGCTTGGCCCAGCTGGTCGACATGTCGGCGCCGTACGATCCGGCGCGGGCGATGCTGAGGTTCACGCCGAAGGCGAAACCGAGCTGGCGGCCGACGAACCACTGTCCGATCGCGACCGTGATGGCGACGATCATCGACTCGGCGCCGAGACCGAACACCAGGCGGCCCGCCGCCATCACCGGGAAGATCGGCGAGATCGCGGTGAGCAGCGCGCCGACGAAGCAGATGACCGCGAAGAGCAGCGTCGACTTGCGGGTGCCGATCCGGTCGACGATCACGCCGCCGACGAGCACCATCAGGATGTTCGGGAAACTGTAGATCGCGTTCAGCGTTCCGATCTGGGTGTCGGAATAGCCGAGCAGACGCTGCAGCGAGTCGGCCAGCGGTCCGATCGAATCGTAGGCGTAGTAGTTGCCGAACATCGCCACGCTGATCGCGATCAGCACGGCCCAACGCCAGGACGCCGGCGGCGGCCCCTTCGGTTCGATCCCCGTTCCCGGTTGCAGTTCGCTCACTGGACCCCTCGCTTTCGTCCCGCGATCCTATGGTCGATCGGCGACCTCGCCAAATCCCGCTCCCGGGCAGCCGCGGAGATCTCTCCGCGGAGGCGCAACACACGGCGCGTCAGAGATAGCCGAGAGCTTTCAGGCGGGCGATCGTCTGCTCGTCGATCGATCCTCCGGGCGGAGCGAGCGAGCCCAGTCGAGCAGCGACCTCGGCGGCGTGCTCCACGAGGTCGGCGGGCGGTGGAGGTTTTGCCGCGGCGAGATTCCGCAGCTCCTCCGGATCGACAGTGAGATCGAACCGGAGCAGCTTGCGGTCACGGATCCGCCAGACGCGCTTCGTCCCCGCCTCCACCAGGCCGACCTCGAGCAGTCCGGCCTCGCGTTTTGCCGGCACGTTTCCGCGGGTCTGGACCGCGCCCTTGTGCGCCTGGAGAAAGAAGCGGCGCTGCGCCGGAGGCGCCGCGCCGTCGGCGAGGACCGCGCTCCAGTCGAAGCCGACCATCCGCGAGGTCGCGGGCGTCGCATCGCCGCCCAGGAGACCCAGCACCGTCGGTGTCACGTCGAGCAACGAGGCCGGCGATGCGAGAACCTGCGGCGCGATGCGCCGCGGCCAGACGATCCCCAGCGGAATCCTCACCGTGGGTTCGTAGAGATGGCGCCCGTGACCCCAGTAGTCGTGTTCGCCGAGGCTCTCGCCGTGATCGGCGGCGAAGACGACCAGCGCTCCGGGGCCGAGCGCCTCCGGCGCCAGCAGCCGGTCGAGGAGCCGTCCGATCGCTTCGTCGGTGTGGGCGATCTCCGTGTCGTAGCGGTCGACTTTGCCGGCGCCCCCGGGCCGCACACCGAGTCGCGGTGCGAACTTCCTCTGCAGGTCGTAGGGCGCGTGCGGATCGACGAAGTGGATCCAGAGGAACCAGGGCAGAGCCTGCAGGCGGCGTTCGCCCCGACGCTCCATCCAGTTCCCGACTTCGGTCACCAGCTCGTCGGCGCCGGCCTCCTCGCCGACCAGGCCCCACCAGCGCTTGTGCATCAGCACTTCGATGTACTCGTCGAAGTGCTCCTCGAGCCCGGTCAGGTCGGACCGCAGCGTCCAGTTGGTCACGAAGGCGGCGGTCCGGTAGCCGCGCTCCCGGAGGATGGTACCGAGGGACGGCAAACCCGGCCGGATCGGCAGGGCGTTGCGCGAGGCACCGTGGACGTCCGGTTCGAGAGAGGTGAGCATCGACGCCATCGACGGCGCCGTCAGGGGCTCGGGGGTCCGCGCGACAGCGAATCGCGCCCCCCGGGCGAGCAGCGCATCGATCGCCGGCGTCGTCGGACGCCGGTAACCGTAGGACGACAGGTGATCCGCACGCAGCGCGTCGACGGTGACCACCACGACCGAGGGGCGCTCCGTACCCGCGTCCCCGGCCACCGCCCTGACCGGGACGGAGAACGACGCGCACAGAGCCAGAGCGACCCAGCGACCCCTCATGACCACCAACTTCGGACGGAACACCCCCTGTCGACCCTCTCGCGCAGCGCCGGTGCCGCGAGTCTCCGACTCTACCGTGCCGGGCGCCGCCCGGCCGGGTCCGGTCCCGCCGCCTTGCCAACGGGCGGAATTTCGCACACCATCGACAGCCCGTGCGTCGCCTTCCACCACGACTCCTGCTCCGCGGAGCGCTGCTCGGCGCGCTGCTGTTCCTCCTCGCCTGGAGTCTGCTGCGCGGAGCACCGGCCGCTTCGGCCGCGGGATGGAGCTCCAAGCTGATCGTCGACGTACCGCTGGTCGTGGGCACGATCGTCCTGGTTCTCCTCATCTTCCGCTCGTTCGGCGAGCTCTACCGCGAGCTCCGCGCCCGCAACTCCGAGCTCGAATTGCTCTACGAGGCGGCCCTCGACATCTCCGGCGAGCTCGAGCTCGAAACCGTTCTGCAGAAAGTGGTGGACCGCGCGCGCCAGCTTCTCGACGCGCGCTACGGGGCGCTCGCGGTCTACGACGAGACCGGGGCGATCGCCCGGTTCCTGACCAGCGGGATCAGCTACCGGGAGCGCCAGGACCTCGGGGCGCCGCCCCGGGGAAAAGGCCTCCTCGGCGAAGTCCTGCATCACGGCGAGAGCCTGCGCGTCGCCGAGATCGGCGAGCATCCCCGATCCGGCGGATTCCCCGCGAATCATCCGCCGATGCATTCGCTCCTCGCGGTCCCGATCCAGAGCCGCTCGCCCTGGCGGGGCAACCTGTACCTCACGGACAAGCTCGGCGCGGCGGAGTTCGATGCCGACGACGAGCGGACCCTGCAGCGGTTCGCGGCCCAGGCTGCGCTGGCGATCAACGCGGCGTACAAGCACGGGCAGCTCCGCGGCTCGGCGGTCGCCGAGGAGCGCCAGCGGATCGCCCACGAGCTCCACGACGGGCTGGCGCAGGTCCTGGCGTCGGTGATCACGAGCTCGCAGGCGATCCGGGAGTACGTCCGCAACGGCCGGCTGGACGAGGCGACGAACCTGCTGGAGCAGTTGCGGGAGGCCGCGGACTCGACCTACAAGGAGACGCGCGAGGGAATACTCGCCCTGCGCGCGGCCGCCGCCGGCGCCGAACGGTCGCTGGGCCGGATCCTCAGCGAATATCTCGCCGACTGGCAGGAGCGGACCGGGATCTCGGTCGATGCCAGAATCGACGAGGAGGTCGATCTGCCGAAGAACATCGAGCTGCAGGTCGTGCGCATCGCCCAGGAGGCGCTCGCGAACGTTCGCAAACACGCGAGCGCCACCCGGGTAGAGTTCGTCCTCGAATTCCAGGAGACGCAGTTGCGTCTCCTCGTCCGCGACGACGGCATCGGCATCGGAGCTCCGGCGCACGGCAGCTCGGGCTCGCCGCGATTCGGACTGGCGACGATGCGCGAGCGGGCCCAGTCGATCGGCGCGACGCTGCAGATCGCGCCGGGCGACGGCCGGGGAACCCGGGTCGAGCTGGAGATGCCGACCGAGGTCGGAGTACTGAGCGGGAATCCTTCATGAGACTTCTCATCGCCGACGATCACGCGCTCTTCCGCCAGAGCCTGAGCAGTCTGCTGGTGGCGCGCGGTCACGAGGTCGTAGGACACGCGTCGGACGGGCGCGAAGCCGTCCGGCTGGCGCACGAGCTGCGCCCCGAAGTGGTCCTCATGGACCTCTCGATGCCGAACTTCGACGGGCTTGCCGCGACCCGGCTGATCGCCGCCGACCTGCCCGAGATCCGGGTGGTCATCCTGACTGCCTCCGACGACGACCAGAAGCTGTTCGACGCGATCAAGTCGGGTGCGCAGGGGTTCATTCTCAAGAACATCGACGCGGACGCCTTCTTCGCCCAGCTCGAGGGGGTCGTCCACGGCGAGCCGGCGCTCAGTCCCGGCCTCGCCCGCCGGCTGATGCGCGAGTTCTCCGGTCCGCGCGAGAAGTCGTCGGGCGACCCGGACGCCCTCACCGACCGCGAGACCGACGTCCTCACCTGCCTCGTCGACGGAGTGACTTCGAATCGCGACCTCTCCGTCCGCCTCAACGTCTCGGAGAACACGATCAAGTTCCACATGCGGAACATCCTCGACAAGCTCCACCTCGGCAACCGTGCGCAGGTCGTCGCCTACGCACTGCGCCATCGCCTCGTCGATCCGCCCGTCGGAGACCGCTGAGCACGGCCGCCGGCGGCGGAAGTACCGCTAGATGTTGTCGGCGGCGTCCGCCGGGCTGGCGATCTTTCCCTTGAGCCAGGCGTCGAGGAACGGGTCGATGTCGCCGTCGAGCACGGCGTCGGTGTCGCCGCTGGTCTCGCCGGTGCGGTGATCCTTGACCATCCGGTAGGGCTGCAGGACGTAGCTGCGGATCTGGCTTCCCCAGGCGATGTCCATCTTCGCGCCCTCGATCTTGTCCTGCTCGGCCTTGCGCTTCTTGAGCTCGAGATCGTAGAGCCGCGCACGCAGCATCTTCATCGCCTGGGCGCGATTCTTGATCTGGCTACGCTCGTTCTGGCACTGCACGACGATGTTGGTCGGCAGATGCGTGATGCGGATCGCCGAGTCGGTCTTGTTGACGTGCTGGCCGCCGGCGCCGGACGAGCGGTAGGTGTCCACCCGCAGGTCCTTGTCGTTGATCTCGATCTCGATCGTGTCGTCGACCTCGGGATAGACGTAGACCGAGGCGAAGGAGGTGTGGCGCCGCGCCTGCGAGTCGTAGGGGCTGATCCGCACCAGACGGTGGACGCCGTTCTCGCCGTTCAGCAGGCCGAAGGCGTGGTCGCCGCGCACCGCGAAGACGGCGCTCTTGATCCCGGCCTCCTCGCCCTCCTGACGGTCCATGAGCTCGAGGTCGAAGCCGCGCTTCTCGGCCCACTTGACGTACATGCGCAGCAGCATGTCGGCCCAGTCCTGCGATTCCGTGCCGCCGGCGCCCGAGTTGATCGCCACCAGCGCGTTCTTGTCGTCGTCCGGGCCGGAGAGCTTGAGCGCGAGGTCGAGCTTCTCGAGCTCGCTCTCGAGCCGGTTCGCGAACGACACCGCGTCCGGATCGGCCTCGCCGTCGTCGCCGGTGAGCTCCACCCAGGTGTCGAGCTCCTCGGCATCGCTGCGCAACCGGCGGAGGTTCTCCACCTTGCGTTCGATCTGCCGCCGCTTCTGCATCAGCGGCGCGGAGGCGGCCGGCTTGTCCCAGAATCCCGGCATCTCCATCTGCCGGTCGATGTCCTTCAGCTCTTCTTCGACCCCGGCTTCCTCAAAGGTACCCCCGGATCGTCGAAAGCTCCTCGCTCAGACGGGCGAGACGCTGCTGCAGGTCGGTGGCGAGCATGAGCCCGAGAGGATAGCAAACCGGCGGCTCAGACCGTCTCCAGGTAGCGCTGCACCGAATAGATCGCTGCCGATCCCTCGCCGACCGCCGCGGCGACACGGCGGTTGGCTCCGGCGCGCACGTCTCCGGCGGCGAAGACGCCGGGGATGTTGGTCTCGAACAGCATCGGGTCGCGCGGGAGCTCCCAGCCGCGCGGGCGGCCCTCGACGCGCGGCAGGTCCGGGCCGGTGAGCAGGAACCCGCGCTCGTCGCGCTCGACGACGCCGGCGAGCCAGTCGGAGCGCGGTGCGCTGCCGACGAACAGGAAGAGCGCCGCGCAGGAGAGCGACCTGCGCTCGCCATTGCGTGTGTCCGTGACGACGACACCTTCGACCCGCTCCTCGCCGACCACCTCGGCCACCTCGACGTGCGGCACCACCTCGATGTTGTCGAGCGATTCGATGCGGTCGATCAGATACTGCGACATCGAGGTCTCGAGTCCGGTGCTGCGCACCAGCATGGTCACCCGGCGGGCGCTGCGGGAGAAGAAGACCGCTCCCTGGCCGGCCGAGTTCGCCCCGCCGACGATGCAGATGTCGCGGTCGCGGTAGGTCGACATCTCCGTCGTCGCGGCGCCGTAGTAGACGCCGGCGCCGAGATGTCTCTCGATCCCCGGCACGTCGAGCGTCCGCACCGCCGTCCCGGTGGCGACCAGGACCGCGTAGCTCGAGATCTCGGTGCCGTCCGCGAGCCGGAGGATGCGGTACGGGTCCTCGCGCCGGATGCCGACCACCTCCTGCGCGGTGAGCAACTCGGCGCCGAGGCGCCGCGCCTGCGCCGCGGCCCGGCGAGCGAGGTCCTCGCCGGAGACACCGTTCGGGAACCCGAGATAGTTCTCGATGCGCGAGCTGGTGCCGGCCTGCCCGCCCGGAGCGCTGCGCTCCACGAGCAGGGTCGACAGTCCTTCCGAAGCGCCGTAGACCGCGTTCGCCAGACCCGCCGGCCCGCCACCGACGATCACCAGATCGTAGAAGCGGCGCTCGGCCCGGGTCCGCAGGCCGACGCGCTCGGCGAGCTCGCGCGGGGTCGGCTTCGCGAGATGACTGCCGTCCGGGAACAGCACGACCGGCAGCCGCCGGAGGTCGCCGACCTGGCGCTCGATCAGCTCGCGGACCGACGCCTCCCGCTCGACGTCGAGCCACTGGTACGGAACCTGGTTCCGCGCCAGGAACTCCTTCGCCTCGTAGCTCGACCGCGACCACGAGGTGCCGGCGAGCCGGATCCCCTCCCAGCTCCGCCGATGGAGCGCTCTCCACGATCCGAGCAGGTCGTCGAGCACCGGGTAGAGCCGCATCTCGGGCGGGTGCCAGGGCTTGAGCAGGTAGTGATCGAGTCCGATCTCGTTGATGCTGGAGATCGCCGCGTCGGTGTCCGCGTAGGCGGTGAGGAGCACCCGTCGCGAATCCGGCGAGAGCTTGACGAGCCGCTTGAGCAGCTCGGTACCGGTCATTCCCGGCATCCGCTGATCGACCAGGAAGAGAGCCACGGGCACGCTCCGCGCCTGCGCTTCGCTCACCGCCTGCAGCGCCTCCTCTCCCGAGCGCGCCTTGAGGACCATGTAGTCGTCGCGGTAGCGGTCGCGGAGATCTCGGCCCACGGCCTCGAGCACGTCGGCGTCGTCGTCCACCGCCAGCAGGATCGGCTTCGCGGGTGCTCCCGCGCGCGGCTCGTGCAACGTCACTCTTCCCGCTGCAGGATGCGCCGGCCCCCTGCGTCCATTTCGAACTTGATCAACCGGACGATGTGCGCCCGAGACCGGAGCTCCGGCGGAACGATCTGCTGCGCCTGCTCGCGGCTGTCGACGTCGACCACGAGCCAGGCGCGATGATCGCCGTCCAGACAGCCCCAGTCGGCATTGGAGAGGAAGTGCGAACCGCTCTCGAGCACGATTCGGATCGCGGCGTTGCACGCCACCTTGTCGGAATCGTGGGGAATCTCCACCAGATATCTCGCCACCGCTTCACCCTCCGCCGGAATCCGGCTGCTTCGCTTCGATTGTTTCCTCGCCCGCCGGCAGGCGCACGCGAAACTCCGTCCGTCCGGGACGCGACTCGATCTCCAGCTCGCCCAGGTGCTGCCGAACGAGATGGTTCGAGATCACCAGACCCAGACCCGTCCCCTCGCCGACCGGTTTCGTCGTGAAGAACGGCTCGAAGATCCGCTTGCGGACCTCGTCCGGAATCCCCGGACCGTCGTCGATCACCCGCACGACCACGAACTTCCCCTCGCTTCCGGTTCGTACCGTCACGCTGCCTCCGGACGGAGCGGCATCGATCGCGTTCTCGATCAGATTCGCCCAGACCTGATTGAGCTCGCCGCCGACTCCGACGACGACCGGCAGGTCGGAGGCGAGTTCGGGGACCAGCTGCACCGAACGGCCGCGCGCCTTGGATCGCAGGAGGGTCAGCGTGTCGAGGATCCCCTTGGCGAGATCGACGGGCTTCGGCGCCGTCGACTGGTCGACGTAGGTGAATCCCTTCACCGCGGCGACCAGTTCGTGAACCCGTCCCGCCGCGCGGCCGATGTCGGCCGCCAGTCGGCGGGTCGTGCAGTTCGCCGCCAGTGCGTCGATCGCCGCGATCCAGGCCTGGGGACGGAACGCCGCCGCGAACTCCTCGAGCTGGGCGATGCTCAGCTCGGTGTCGGCGAGCGATTCGGCGCGCGACGCCTTCGATCCGCGCGCCGTCAGCCAGTTCTCGAACTCCTCGACCCTCTCCGCCTGCTCGAAGGGCGAGCGGAACGAGGCGGTTTCGGTCTTCGCACAGCAGTTCCGCATCCGTTCGAACACCGCGTGCTCCGCATCCGAGAGTCCGGCGCGCGCCAGGGCGCCGTAGGCGAGCTCCGCCTCGCCGAGCTTCGACGACAGGCGCTCGGCGCTCCGTGCCGCCGCCGACGCCGGATTGTTGAGCTCGTGGGCGAGTCCCGCGGCGAGACGTCCGAGCGACGCCAGCTTGTCTTCCTGGAGATCGCTGGCGCGGAAGACCCGGGCCCGGTCGAGCATCAGGTGGACGAACACCGCGGTCAGCCCGGGGCATTCGCGGATCAGTTCGGGGAACTTCGCGGAATCGAGGTGAACGGCTTCTACTTTCTCGAGAATGCGGCTCTCGCCGGGCGGAGCCTTCATGCGCGAGAACGGCAGCGTGCCCGTGACGTCGCCGGCGTGCCACTCCATGACCCGCCGGTAGGCGCCACCCCGCTCCACGCGGATGTCGATGTGCCCTTTCAGGATCACCGCCAGGAAGCCGATCGGCTTGCCGGATTCGTACATCAGGCTCCCGGCCGGAGTCTCGCGGTAGTAGCCGTTCCGCGCCAGCCAGACGAGCTCCTCCCGCGGGGCGACCGAGACGGTGCGATGGCCCTGGAGCCGCTCGAGCAGTTCACTTTCCTGCATCTTCCGGATCCTAACCGACCACCGCCGGTCCGTGATCGAGGGGAACCGGGCGCGCTCCGGAAAACCCGGGACCACCCGATCTCGTAGGATCGGGAGAGTCCGCTTCGACTCGACCACCGGAAAGGATCCTCGCGTGCGCATTCCCTCGGCTTCCCGTCTGCTGTCCGGCCTGATCGGCCTCCTCCTCCTCGGCGCCGCCCCGGGGGGCAGCGCAACGGTTTCCGCCACCGGGCCGCTGGACTCGTTCCTCGCCTCGGTGAAGAAGACCACCCTGCCCAACGGCCTGACGCTGCTGGTGCGCGAGCAGCACGGGACCGGCGTCGTGGCGATCGACACCTGGGTCAAGGCCGGATACTTCAACGAGCCCGACGAGGTCGCCGGCATGGCGCACCTGTTCGAGCACATGTTCTTCAAGGGGTCGAAGAAGTTCCCCGGCGCCGAGGAGATCTCGCAGGCGCTCGCCGCGGTCGGCGGCGACTCCAACGCCGGCACGATCTACGACTCGACCAACTACTACTTCGTCGTCCCGAGCGAAGGATTCGGCCGCGCCGTCGAAATCATGGCCGACGCGATCGCCAACCCGCTCTTCGACGCCGGCGAGCTCGACCGCGAGTCCGAGGTCGTCATCGAAGAGTCGAACCGCAAGCTCGACAATCCGCCGGCGGTCTCGATCGAGCGCATGCTCGCCACCGCCTACGTCGAACACCGGGTCAAGCGCTGGCGGATCGGCTCGAACGAGGTCCTGCGAAGCATCCAGCGCGAGAATCTGCTCGACTTCTTCCGCACGCTCTATCGGCCACAGAACATGATCGTCTCGGTGGCCGGCGACATCCGTGCCAGCGACGTCGAGAAGGCGGTCGCGAAGACCTTCGGAGCGCTCGGCAAGGACGGTTTCCGCAAGGAGCGCGGACCGCGCGAACCCGAACAGACGAGCTTCCGCTACGGGAGCTCCACCGGCGATCTCAAGCAGGGCTACTCGGTCCTCGGTTGGAAGACGCAGGGCGTGGGCGGAGACGCAGAGCTCGAGATCGATCTCGTGTCGCAGATCCTCGGCACCGGGCGCTCCTCGCGCTTCTTCCGCCACGTCGTCGCCCCCGACGCCGCCGCGACCGCCTCGACCAGCCATTACCAGTTCGACGACGTCGGCATCCTCATCGCCCAGGCCTCCTTCGACGAGTCGCGTCGGGCCGAGGTCGACCGCCGCATCCTCGCCGAGGTCGAGCGCCTCAAGGCGCACGGACCGACCGAGTATGAGCTGGCGCTGGCGCGGAACGCGCTGCGCGCCAACCTCGTCCTCGGACTCGAGAGTGCCCTGGGACAGGCCCAGTCGCTCGCCGAGGCGGAGGCGCGCGAAGGCTACCTTTCGCTCGGCGACCGGCTGAAGAAGCTCGACGCCATCGGCGCCGAAGCCGTCCGCGACGCCGCGCGGCGCTTCCTCACCGTCGACCGCCTCACGCTCTATCACTACGCGCCGGCAGGGACTCCCGAGCTCGATCGGGCGGCGGCCCTCGCCGCCGTCACCGCGGCGACCCGCGACGTCCCGCCGGCCGAACCGGCGATCGCACTCCCGGCGGCGACCGCGGTGGCGGGCGCTGCCACCGCCGACCGTCCGGCCACCGAGACGACCCTTTCGAACGGCGCGCGGCTGGTCGTGCGCGAGCGGCCCGGCGCCCCGTCGGTCGCTCTCGGTCTCTATCTCGCAGGAGGTCGCAGCGAGGAGTCGTCCGCCAACGCCGGCATCACGCAGCTCGCGGCTTCGTCGCTGCGCCGCGGTGCCGGAGGCCGCACCGGAGCCGAGCTCGACCGGGCGTTCGAGTTTCTCGGCACGGCGATCGAGAC
This sequence comes from Thermoanaerobaculia bacterium, assembly GCA_050186295.1. GTDB lineage: Bacteria > Acidobacteriota > Thermoanaerobaculia > Multivoradales > JAGPDF01 > JAGPDF01. The sequence goes on from JBFWYP010000002.1 coordinate 13,273, forward strand.
CTCGGTCCTCCCCGACTACGTCGGTGTCGAGCTCGAGGTGGTCTCTTCGAACCTGCGGCCGGCGCTCGATCTGTTCGCCGACGTCGTCCTCCGTCCGACTTTCGCGGCCGAGGGGATCGAGGAGGAGCGTGCCCTGCAGATCGCGTCGGCGCGGCGCGATTTCGACTCGTCCTTCCGGCGTCCGCAGGCGCTCGCTCTCGCCGACCTGTGGCCGACCCACCCCTACGGTCTCTCGGGCGTCGGAACCGAAGACTCGATTTCGTCCATCGCCACGGCCGACGTCGGCCGCTGGTGGAGCGACCACCTCACGGCCGAGGATGCGACGATCATCGTCGTCGGCGACGTCTCGGCGACCGGCGCACGCGAGCTGCTCGAGCGAGCCTTCGCCGCGCTCCCGCGGCGCGGCGCAACGCGCGCGACCGTTCGCCCGCCGGTCCCTCCGCCGACGCGCACCGAGACCGTCGAGTATCGCGATCGCAAGCAGTCGGCGATCGTCATGGCGTTCGCCGGGCCGCCCCCGTCGAGTCCCGAGGCGGCGCGCCTGGAGCTCCTGCAGAACGTCACCTCGGGCCTCGCCGGAACACTCTTCGCCGAGCTCCGGGGGCGCCGCTCGCTCGCCTACACCGTCTTCGCCGGCTACCAGGCGCGACGCGCCGGTGGTCTTGCCTTCGCCTACCTCGCGACCGAAGCCTCGAAGGAGCCGGAGGCCGCGGCGGCGCTGCTCGCGGAGCTGCGCCGGTTGGCGGTCGACGGCTTCGACGAGAAGCAGCTCGCGACGGCCAAGTCGGCCTTCGCCGGATCGACCAAGATCGACCTGCAGACCAACGGTCAGATCCGCGACGAGCTCGCCCGCGGCGTGATCTACGGCACCGGTCTCGACGCCGCGGCCGCGCGGCTCGCGACCGCCCGGGCGACGACCCTCGCGCAGCTCCGTGAGACCGCCGCCACCTGGTTCGGCGCCGAGCACTTCGCGACCGCCATCCTCCGCGGCAAGGTGGCGGCGCCGGAGCCCTGAAGCCATCGGCCGGGCCGGGGTCGCGCACGCGGCCCCGTTCGGCCCCGTACTGTCGGGGTCAGTTGTCGGACGGCGCTGACCGCTGCGGCAGCTGGACGACGAGCTCGTGCTCGAACGGGCAGCGCCCCGGCTCCACGCTCGCCAGGCCGCGCGAGCGGTACTTGGTGAAGCCGTCGGCGAAGACGGTCACGACCGTCCCGAACCGTTCCTGCAGTCGCCGCGCGGCGACGAAGTTGGCGCCCGACGAGATGCCGACGCAGTAGCCGTGCCGCTCCGCGAGCTCGCGTGCCGCGGCCAGCGCCTCGTCGGTCGAAACGCGCTCCACCGCGTCGATCTCCGGACTCGTACCCCCGCTGCCGTCGCCGGCCAGTGCGGGGATGAAGCCGTCTCCGATTCCGGAGATTCCGTGCGAACCGGCGCCACCGCCACTCATCACCGCCGACTCCTCCGGCTCGACCGCCACCACCCGGAGGTCCGGGAAGACGCGTCGCAGTCCGCGGGCGACGCCGATGATCGTTCCCCCGGTCCCGACACCGGCGACGAAGGCGCCGAGGTGGCGCCCGGCGCTCTGCTCGAGGATCTCGGCCGCGGTCGTGCGCTCGTGGCACTCGGCGTTCAGCGGATTCGAGAACTGGTCGGGGTTGAACCAGCCGTTCTCCTGCGCCAGCCGGTCGCGGATCCGCGCCGCTTCGGCGAAGCTCCCCTCCTTCGAACAGAGGACGAGGTCGGCGCCGAGCGCACGGATCATCTCCTTGCGCTCTTCCGTCATGTCTTCGGGCATGACGATGGTGACCGGGTGCCCGCGCTCGCGCCCCGCCCAGGCGAGCGCGATCCCGGTGTTGCCGCTCGTCGCTTCGACGATCCGCTGGCCGGGCGCGAGGCCGCCGCGCCTGCGGCTCTCGTCGAGGATGTAGCCGGCGATCCGGTCCTTGATGCTGCCGCACGGATTCGTGCACTCGAGTTTCGCCAGGACGCCCGCGACTTCGACGAGCGGAGTCCGGCCGGGGCGCTGCTCGCCGCCAGGGCGCCTGTCGATCATTCCGTCCTCCCCACCGTCGACGATCCGATCGCCCACTGGCTCGACCGCCGGAGAAGCACGCAGTCGATCGACTCGATCACGAATCCGCGGCGCGACGGCGCGGTTCGTCGAATCGTGCAAATCGCCGCCTGAGCTGAGCTCCGGCGATGCTGCGCAGCGTCCGGCGACGCAGCTCGCGCCACGGAAAGCGCCGACCGCTCAACGCTGCACACTCCTCGGGCAGGAGCACCAGGCTCACCTGGATGCCGGGTGCGCAGCCGATGGGAAGGCCTTTCTCCATGCAGGCCTCGTAGAGCCGGGCGAAAACAGGGATGAGCTCTTCCGTCGACGGAGGGTCCTCGTCCTCGAGGTCCGTCCCGACGAGCGGCCGGAAGACGCATACGGTGGGAACGGCTCCGACCGAGACGATCCAGTCGATGGCCGCGATGGAGGAGTCCGGCGGCTCGAGCCCGGCGATGATCTCGCCATTGGTCACCCACGGTTCACCCTTCGGTCCCCTTGCTCCCAGCTTCGCGCAGTAGCGGACCGCCTCGAGATAGAAGTCTAGCCCGTACTCGGCGTCCTTCCCCGGACAGATCTCGCGGAAGCGCTCGCGGTCGAAGATTTCGAAACAGAAAGAGACCCGGTTCACTCCGATCTCGCGCAGACGATCGTATCGTCCGAGATCGCGGTGCGGTGGCGTCTGCACGCCCACCAGCAGTCCCAGCTCTTTCTTGACCCTCGCGATGTACGGTTCTAGGATGTCGAGGTAGGTATCGCCGTCGTAGTGCCCGGTGTTGAAGTCGACGTACGTGATTCCGGATTCGTCCCGCGCGGCGCGAACCACCTCGAGAACTTCCTCGACGGACTTCTCGTCCGCATCGTCGACGCCGAGGTTCAGCCCGACCGAGCAGAACTTGCAGTTCACCTTCTGCGGCTTCTCCGTCCAGTATTCGCAGACCTTGGCCTGGTAGATGCCGAGGTACGTGCCCTGAAGGGTGCCGACCCGCGTCATCGGCCGCCCGCTCGCCGTCTCGCGGTCGTACCAGGCGGGGCGAGGCGAGAGCTGGATCTCGGCGATCTCGTCGGCGCCGCGGTCCACGAAGTAGGCGCCGCGACGGCGACGCACGACGTACTGCGAGCGCCTGGCGAACGGTTCCGAGACCGGAATGTTGGTCCACAGTCCGCCCGGCAGAATCGCTTCGAGCCCGCTCCCGAGCCCTGCCCTCGTCCGCAGTATCCGGCGCCCTCCGTCCTCCTCGATGAAGCAGCTGTCATCGAGCACTGCACCGCGGCAGTAGAGATCCAGCTTGAGAAGTGCCGGATTCTCCCGCAAAGACTCCCGACGAATCATCGCCCGCCTCCTCCCTCCGAGAGTCTCGCCCGCCGGCTCACGGCGCTCTTTGCGCCGACGCAAGGACCGCGGGCCTCCGGCGCACCTAGGCTGGGCGTCGAAGCACGACTGTCCTTGCGGAGGCGACGACGATGAACATCCTGGACGAGCTGAGGCTGGACCACGACTTCATCCGCTCCGGGCTTGCCCGGTTCGAAAACGGAGCCCCCGATCCGGACGCCGCGGAGGAGGTTCTCGCGGGCATCGAGGAACACATCCGGCTCGAGGAGGAGCTCCTGCTGCGGGATCTGGAGCCCGGGCTCGGACCGGAAGGAGGTCTGCTGGACGAACTGCGCGCCGACCACGGGCGGATCTCCCTTCTGATCGAGGCCGTTCGCAACGGCAGTCGCGATCCCGGCCGCCTGGATTCCCTGCTGCGGAGGCTCGCTACGACGGTGCGCAAACACTTCGACACCGAAGAGTCGGCGTTCTTCACCTTCGCCGAACGGCTCCTCGACGCCGACTGGCGGGCCGGGAGAGGAGCCGCCTTCCGGCAGGCTCGCGGCCCGCGCAATTCCGGCGTCGGGCCCGACGTCCGGGTTTCCGACCTGGCGTGCGAGCACCCCGCGACGATCCGGGTCTTCCAGCGCCACAGCATCGACTTCTGTTGCGGTGGCAAGCGCGGCCTGCGCGAGGCCTGCGAGCAGCGCGGTGTCGACTACGAGACCGTTGCGCACGAGGTCCGCCATGCGCTGACCGGGGTCGCCGGCGAGAGCGGCGAGGGCTGGTCACGACGACCCGCGGTGGAGCTCGTGGGGCACATTCTCGCCCGCTATCACGCGGGCCTGAGGGATGAGCTCCTGCGGCTCGAAGCGATGGCGTCGCGCGCCGCCGAACGCCACGGCGACAGCCATCCCCGTCTGCGTGAGGTCTCCGGACTCGTGCATGAACTCCGGACCCGGATGACCGGGCACCTGGAGATCGAGGAGCGCTCGATCTTCCCGGCGATCCTCTCGGGGAGCGCGACAACCGTGGCGGCGGAGCTCCATACTGCCGAGGCGGAACACGACGCGGTCGGAGAGCTGTTCCGGAAAATCCGCTCGGCGACGGACGACTTCACGCCCCCGGCGACGGCGTGCAACACCTGGCGCGGCCTCTACCACGGGCTCGCCGAGCTCGAACGCGACACGCACGTCCACGTTCACCTCGAGAACAACATTCTGTTTCGCCATCTGTCGGCGGAAGCCGCTGGTTGAGGGGACCCGCAGGTCGGCTCGCTCCACTCTCCCGTTGTGCGACAATTCCGCGGATGAGTGGAGTGACGGCCGGTGGCGCCGCGGACTCCGGTCTCTTCTGCGGCCTCACCCCGGACCAGCGCTCGGAGGTCCTCGGCGCCGCGCGTCAGAGGCGACTGGGGCAGGACGACTGCCTCTTCCTGCAGGGCGATCCTGTCGAAGCGCTCTACGTCGTCGATTCCGGCCAGGTGAAGCTCGTCCAGCACACCGCCGATGGCGAAGAGGTGATCGTGCGGACGGTGGGACCGGGCGGCATCATCGCCGGAGTCGCCCTGCTCGACAAGAGAACCCTGCCGGTGACCGCTGCGGCCCTGACGCCGGCCACTCTCCTGCTCTGGCCGCGTGCGTCGATCCAGGAACTCGCCGTCCGCTACCCGGTGTTGCGCGCCAACGTGCTCGCAACCATCGCGGACCGCATGCAGGAGTCGCTCTCACGCATCCGGGAGCTCTCTTCGGAGACCGCCGCACAACGCATCGCACGCTCCCTGCTGCGCCTGGCGCGCGAACGCGGACGACCGGACGCGGACGGCATCCTGATCGAGCAGAAGCTCGGACGGCAGCAGATCGCCGACCTTGCGGGCAGCTCGATGTTCACGGCAAGCCGGCTCCTCGCGGCCTGGTCTCGCGAAGGGATCGTCCGCGCCAGTCGCCAGCGTGTCGTCATTCTCTCCCTCCAACGGCTGCAGGCGATCGCGGAGAGTCCGCCTGCCGAGCGTTGATCTCCACCCGGCTCTTCCGGCGATGAGAGTCATACAGCTCCTGCTCGTCACCATCCACATCCTGGCGGCAGCCCTCTGGCTCGGAGCGATGGGCTTTCTCGGTCTCATCCTGGTGCCCGAGCTGCGACGACTGGAAAAAGCACTGCGGCTGGAACTTCTCGTCGCGACCGGACGTCGGCTGCGCAACATCGCATGGTTTCTCTTCTTCGTTCTCTCGACGACCGGACTGCTGCAACTGTGGCTGCGCGGCTACCGCCCGCCGGACCTGTCCGGTCCTCTCTGGCAGGGGCCGGCGGGGGCGGCCCTGACCTGGAAGCTGGGCCTGTTCGCCGCCGCAATCTGCCTCGCCGCCTGGCACGACTTCTTCGCCGGTCCCCGGGCCGTCACCTCGCCCGTCGCCGACGGCGACGCCGAACGCTGGCGGCGACTCGCATCCGCTGCGGGGCGCGTGCTGTTCCTGCTCGGCCTCGCCATCGTCTACTGTGCCGTCGCCTTCGTTCGCGGTGGCTTTCTCTGAGAGATCGATTCGCACCGCCTACCCGGGCGCTTCCGCGGCGGCGGCCTCCGGAGCGATCTCCAGATCCCCTCCTTCGCCGATCCGGACCAGGCGAGCCCGGCCGGTCTGGAACGTCATCACGGTCGTCAGCCGTAGATGAGGCAGCCGGGCGATCTCGTCGTCTCGCTCGTCGCGTCCGGCACTCCCCGGCTCATCCTCCGACTCTCCCGACTCCCTCTCCATCGCCGCATCGCCGAGTGGTCGGGAATCGGGCTCGAAACGGATGTCGACCGAATGGCGGCCGGGCTCGACCGCCAGGGCGCGGTCGATCGTCAGTGGCCGCGTCCTGCGGACTCCACCGTGGCGCACGACGCGGTCCAGACGGATCTCTCCGTCGATGAGCACGACGATGCGGTAGTCGATGGCCGTCTCGCTGCAGACTCGAGGTGCCCGCAGATGCGCCGGAAGAGCTGCGAGCTCGTCCGCAGTCCGCTCGCGACAGTGTTCCAGTCGCGCGATCGCCGAACGCATCGCGAGTCGCAGCTCGGAACTCTGCGCCGGTCGGCCCGCCGGCCAGTGAGACAACAGTGCTGTGGCTGCCAGGATGAATGCGGAGGCCAGCCCACCACCCGCAGCCCGGAGCGCCCGGCCCGGATCAGGCACGGAGCTGCTCCACGGTCTCTTCCGTGCGGCAGACGAAGTCCGGGGCCGGCGCGTCCACCTCGGCGACGTCGAGTGCGGCGATGCGGCCACGAAGAGCGGCGAGTTCCCGCTTCGCCGCACCGATTTCGGCCAGAGAGAGAGAGGCGAAGGCGAGCCTCCGGCGATCGACGCGCTCGTGAAGCTCGGCCTCGCGCCCGGAGAACAGTCGCTCGGCGAGCCACTTCGGGCCCTCTCGGTAGCGGCAGTCGCGCGACGGACAGGAGAGGACGAGCACACCGCCGACTCCACGGCGCAGGGCGCCTTCGATCACCGAGGTGTGAAGCGAACCTGCACAGCTCACCGGAACGACGGTGAGGCCCGCTTCGCGCAGGTCGTCACGGCGGTCCCATCCCGTAGTGGAGCAACCGAAGAGGAGAATCCCGCGCCTGTCGAGTCGCATGCCGGCGAGCAGGCGCTCGAGGCCGGCGAGCTGGTCGCGACCCGTTCGCCCGAACGGCCCCACGCCCATCGGAGCGCACGAGCCGGCGCAGATTCCGCATCCCACGCAACGGGACGGGTCGACCCTGGCGACGAGCTCCGAGTGCTGACGATCGAAATTCGTTCGCGGCACCATCCGGATCGCTTCGTAGGGACAGTCCTCCGAGCAGGTCGTGCAACCCGTACAGGAGTTCTCGTCGACCCACGAACTGTTGATCGGGCGGTGTCGTGGCCGCCACCAGCGGGGCGCGAAGAGGAGCGCGCCGCCGATCGCGACCCAGAGCGCCAGATGGGCGAGCGGACCCAGCCGGCGCGCCGCCGGCAACCAGAATGCGAAGAAGAGATCGAGGGGGCCACGATCCGGAAGCGCCAGCAGGTCCGCAGCCGGCGCCAGAGGTGTCGGCAACAGCGCGGCAAGCAGAGCGGTCGCCGCCAGCGCCGACCAGGCAATGCGCCGGATCGGAAGGAGCGCCGGCCGCGCCAGGCGAGCCACGTGGATTCCCAGCAAAGCGGCGAGACCCAGTGGCAGCGCCAGATGAAGGAAGAGGTTCATGAAGAAGAACGACGACGACAGCGGCGCGGCGCCCCGGAAGGTGCGCGACAACGGCGTCGAGAAGATCGGCAGAAGATCTGCGAGCCGCGCCCCCTCGAGGGCCAGACCCAGACCCTGTGCGTCCCACACCAGCACGAGCCCGGTCCAGCCGCAGAATCCGAGCACCGCGAGCAGCGCCACGCCGCTCGTCCAGGCGAACGCCCGCGGTCCCCAGGTCTGTCCCTGTGCGAGCTTCCGCCACAGGTGAACGACCGTGGCCAGAACCGTCAAGTCCGCAGCGTAGCGGTGAAGCGACCGGACCCAGCTGCCCAGGAAGATCTGCTCCCGGATGCGTTCGACCGAGCCATGCGGGTCGTTGATGCTGTAGAAGAGAAAGAGGTAGAGGCCCGTCACCAGGGCGACGAGCAGGAAGAGGATCGCCAGATTTCCGCTCTGCAGCAGAGGATTCCATTGCGAGCCCATCGTGCGCTCGAACAGCTGATCCGCCGCCTTGATGCCGCGCGCCAGCGGCCCGGCGATCGACGGCGGCGCGGCCGGGCCGGATCCGACGGATGGCGGATCCGGACGCGCCGAAGGCAGGCCGGACTTCATCCGTGACGCGGCTCGAGCCTGCGCGCTGCCTCGACGAGCCATTGCGCCGGCGGTCCGAGGAAGCGGTAGGCCAACCGCCCTTCGGAATCGAGCACGAAAACGAGCCCGGCATGGTCGACCTGCCCGGTCTGGGCGTCGCGGACGAACCCCACGTCGTAGGCATTCGCTGCGGCCACGACATCCTCGACCTCTCCCGACAGCATGTAGCCGCCGCTCCCCCGGTCGAGGTTCCACGCACGCGCCAGCCCGGGGAGAGAGCCGGGTCGGTCCCGCCAGGGGTCGAGGGTGATCACGACCGCAGGGGGTGGCGGACCGGGATAGTGCTCACGCGCTGTCCGCAGCGCCTGCACCAGCTGCGGGCAGACGGTGACGCAGTGACCGTAGGCGAAGGTGAGAAAGACCGGGCGCCCGCGAACCGCCGCCAGATCGAAGATCTCGCCCGCCTGATCCACGAGACGCAAGGGAGGAGCGGCCTGTGCCAGACGGGGGTAGTCGTCCGGCAACGGCTCCAGAGCGCTAAGGAACGAAGCATTCGATCCCGCCGCTCGCGCCATGCGATCGGCTTTCGCCAGCCGGCCCCCGACGTTCGCGAGCCCGGCGACCGTCACCAGGAGGAGTGCCGCCAGGAGGACCGCCCCGGGCGGACGCCGGATCGCCTTCGCCAGGCTCCGTCCGAGCGGCCGCCCCCAGACCCCGACCAGAAACGTCAGCAGGGAAAGAGGGGCGAGCAGCAGGAGAATCCAGCCTTGGGCATCCGGCAACCCCGTCGGCAGCGAGCCGAAGCAGACCGCCCGGGTCGACGCCAGCCATTCCTCGGGCACTGGAAGCGGAGCGAAGGCGAGCGCCCACCACCCGGCGGTGATGACGAACCAGGCGATGAACGAGGCGAACGCAAACCCTTCCTGCGAACGCGAGTCGCTGTCGATCCCGGAGCCGGCTGCGGAGCCAGTCGTCATCGCGATCAGCCCATCTTCCAGATCATCGACAGGATCTTCCAGTTGGTGAAGTAATAGAGGATGAATACCCCGAGGAAGACGAAGACGAGAATCACCGTCCCCGGAGTTCCCGCATGGTGCGCCTTCTCCGACTCGTCGAGGGAATGGGTCTGCGGCGGCAGACGCAGGACCCCTTGCGGGACACCCGCCTCGCCGGGCTTGAGGTTCGCGAGATCCAGAGGCTTGCCGAAGAACACGGAGCCCACCGCGATCGCGACGAAGATCAGTACAGCGATCGCCGCCAGCGCTCCTCCGATTCCGATTCCGGCCATCAGCAGGTCGACCACCGGAGGAAACTCGAGCGTGAACGGTGCGGCAGGGAAGGTGATGTCCGCATGCCGCCGCGGTACACCGAAACTGCCGGCGAACGTCATGCTCATCGACAGCAGGACGATCCCCGCCGCGAAGAGATACGGCTGCCATTTCGCCAGTCGCCAGAAGCGGACGCGGCGCCGGAAAACGAGGGGGATCAGATAGTAGGTGAGCGCCATGAACGACAGAGCCGTCCCGCCAACGACGGTGACGTGGAAGTGTCCGGGAACACGCAGGGTGTTGTGAACGATGATGTTGATCTGCTCGGTGCCTTGCGTGACTCCGGTGATTCCTCCCATGAAACCGAAGATCACGAGCGAGAGCCAGAATCCGGAGAAGCCGGGATCGGACCACGGTGCCCTGCGCAGCCACTCGAACTTGCCGCGCACGAAGCCACGCATCCTCATCCCCATCTCGACGCCCGCCGGAACGGTGAATCCATGCATCATCGAAGCAAGTACAGCCAGGTACATGGCGTAGCTGGTGTTCCAGATCTTCCATGCCGGACCGAGGCCGGGGTCGACCAGCAGATGGTGGGCGGACGCCATCGAGATGAACAGCACATAGAGCACGAAGGCCCAGCGGCTGATCTTCTGATTGACGACCACGGCGCCACACGTGAGTGCACCGAGGAGGTACCAGACCGACACCATCGCCGCGACGTTGATCTGCTGCGAGGAATGGCCCAGGCCCCACCAGATCATGCGATAGACCTCGGGGTCCACGTTGCCGACCCCCAAGGACCAGAGGAAGGTGGGGATGTAGATCGCCGCTCCGTGGAGGAGAGTGATGACGGCGATGATCGCGGCGGTGAGGGCTCCGAACGTGACCAGAGGCATCGATCCTGCGTAGCTCTTCTCCCTCTTCGCGACGACGAGGGCAGCGAAGAACAGGGCGACGGCAATGAAGGCTCCGATGGCGAACAGAATGATCCCGAGGTAGTAGAGCGGATGCGCCTTGAGGGGAACGTACGACGTGAACAGCACGTCGGCCCGGCCGGCGAGGATCGTCGCGTCGGTCATCAACGCGCCGATCAGCATGAGGGCGAATCCCGTCCACGCCGTCCTCGGCGCGGGTTGCCGGGACTGCAGGAGCACCGGCCCGGCGAAGTAGAGGATCGCCATTTCGAAGAACAGGATGAAGAAGATCAGCATGTTCATCCCGTGAAGAGTCAGCAGCCGGTAGTACCAGAGCGGCGACAGCAGGTGGACCGCCTGCCACCTCGTCAGAGCGAGGAGCAGCGCAGCGATCGTCCCCACGAGCAGGAAGACGATGGCGACGACACCGTTCCACCGCACCAGTCGTTCTGACTCCCGGTTGACGACGAGCCCGGTCACGGGGCAGCTTCGGGCTCTGGTGCGCCAACCGAAGACGTTCGCGAGCGGCAACGACTCGACGTTCATCGCTGGATCTCCTTGGCAGTGACCTCTGCGACCTTGGCCGGCTCGACCACGATGCTGCCGAGCATGTTGTGGTGACCGATGCCGCAGAACTCGTTGCACACGATGCGGTATTCGCCCGGGCGATTGGGAGTGATCTTCAATCCGTAGTCGTATCCCGGAATCACCTGCAGATTGAGGTTGGCCGGATAGAGACTGAATCCGTGGTTGACGTCGAGCGCCGACAGGTGGAGCGTGTAGGTGACGCCTTCCTGGAGCCGCAGCGCCGGATACCAGCTCCACATCTGCGCCAGCAGATAGACATCCGCTCCCGCAGGCGGCGCCACGACCGGGATGCCGTTCGTTTCGTCGACCCGATACTCCTCGACGAACCGGAGAGTCCGTTCCATGAACGCCTCGGGCTTGACCCGGCTGCGTATCCCGGCCGGATTCTGGCCGCCCTTGATGTGCCAGAAGGGCATCATCGCGAAGAGCACGAGGCACCAGCCGAAGGCGATGGCGATCCAGATCCTTTCCTGCCGCCCCGCCGGCCGCCACCAGATTCCGCCTGGCGCGACGATTCCCGAGTGGACCTCTCTGCCGGTGGCGCTCATGGAAGCGTTCCTGCCGGAAGGGTGAGGATCTCGAAGAGCCCCCAGCCCGTGTAGAAGAGAAAGATCACCAGGAGCCCGGCGGCCAGCAGCAGAAACGGGCGCTCGAAGAGGCGCTGCCCCAGTGGCACGGTTTCCTCGTCTTCCGCGAGAGGACGCTTCATTGCGACGCTCCTTTCCCGGCGACGGTGCCCAGCGCGCCCGTCGCCATCTCCATCGTCATGCTGCGCGCCCGAAGAAGGGGTCGATCCTCCGCTCTCACGCCTCTTGACCTCGCCCGGAAGCGGCCAGCCGCGGAGGGAGGGTGACGCTGCGCCGTTCCGCCCAGCGGTCGGCCAGCGATTCCAGAGTCTCGGCCGGCAGGAACTCGTCGGCCATCCGGAACAGGACCTGCTCCTCGTGAGCGAAATGGTGGTGAACGGTTTCGACCAGCAGCGCCAGAGTGCGATCGCTCGCGGGTCGTCCCGGAGTGTCCTCCGGCGCGAGGAGCTGCCCGAGAAGCGACTCGATTCGCGAATGTTCCGCGCGCATCGTCTCGACGGGCCCGGGAGGAAGTCGGCCCGAGTCGACCAGGGCGCGAAAGAGCAGTTCGTCCTCCAGGCCCGCGTGACTCTCGATCGCCTCTGCCGTGAGCAGCGCCGCGACCCGCAACTCCGCCGGGGTGAAGCGCGGAGCCGCGAGCCGGAGCACCTCCAGCATGTGCCGCAGCGGACCGTGCTCACCTCTGAGCGCCGCCAGTATGTCCATGCGCAACACGGTACGGCAGGAGCGGACGCGACTCTTTGCGCCAGCGCAACTTCCCTTCCCCCCTCGGAAGGACGTCAGCCGACAGTCAGTCCGAGGGAGTGGCGGAGCGCCGGGCCCGTTGCGCAGCCAGGCCGGCGGCGGCCAGGAGGAGAGCGGCGAGGAGCGGCACCGCGAACGGCGCGCGACTGAACGGCGAGAACTCGCGACTTCCCTCCACCTGGACCCGGATCGTGCCCCGTTCCCCGACGCCGAGCGAGCCGGCCAGCGAACCGTCGGGAGCGATCGCCGCCGAGACGCCAGTGATCGCCGCGCGCAGCAGATAGCGGCGGTTCTCGGCGGCGCGGAACCGCGCCGCCGCGAGATGCTGCCAGGGTGCGGCCGTGTCGCCGTACCAGGCGTCGTTGGTCACCGAGACCAGGAAGGTCGCCCCCGCGCGCACGCCCTCCGCCACCTCCCCGGGGAAGACGACCTCGTAGCAGACCGCCGGGCCGAGCTCCTCCCCCTGCCAGGGGAGGAGGTGCAGGTCGGTCGCGGGCGAGAAGTCGCCGGCGTTGCGCGCGATCGAAGGGATGAAGGTGAAGATCCCGGAGAGCGGCACGTACTCGCCGAACGGCACCAGGTGCCGCTTGTCGTAGCTCGCCATCGAACCGTCCTCGTCCGCCAGCATCATGGCGTTGTACGAGCGGCCGCCGGCGAGCCGTGAGGAGTTGAACAGCACCGAACAGCCGCGCGCCGTCAGGCGGGCGATGTCGGCGGCGAGCCGGGGATCGCGCTCGTACGAGAGCGGCCAGGCGGCGCTCTCGGGCCAGAGGAGCAGCGCCCCCTCCTCGCACGCGGCCGTCGACATCGCGATCAGCCGCGCGTAGTCCTTCTCGAAGACCCGCGGATCGAAGCCGACCTGGTTCGGTGTGTCGGGCTGCACGATCACCGCCGTGTGCCCGGGGTTCGTCGCCGGCTCACCCGCGCCCCAGCGCCCGCCGGCGGCGAGGAGGAGCAGGGCCGTGAGGAGTGCGGCGGCGGCGCCCTCCCACCGCTTCGCCGCCACGCCGCGCGCGACCGCGACGTTGACGAACAGGACGAGGAACGAGACTCCCCAGGCGCCGATCCAGGCGGCGAGCGGAAGCGCTCCCGGCAGGCGTGTCCAGGCGTAGGCCGCGAGATTCCACGGAAAGCCGGTGAAGAGATGACCGCGCGCCACCTCCAGAACCAGCCAGAGTGCCGGCAGGCCGAGCACCGCCCGCCAGCCGCCGGACCGCCAGAGCATCGCGCCGAGGCCGGCGAAGAGCGCCGTGTACGAGCCGAGGAAGAGCGACATGAGCAGGAGCGAGAGACCGGCGAGCCAGCCGCTCAGCTGCCCGTACGTGGTCAGAGTCCCGAGGATCCAGACCATGCTCGAGCCCCAGAACAGCACCCCGTGCCACCAGCCGAGGAGGAACGGGTGGCGGAAGCGGCCGAGCGTCAGGAGCAGCGGGACGAGGGCGACGAAGGAGAGCGGCAGGAAGGGGCGCGCCGCGAAGGCGGCCCCCCAGACGAGACCCGAAAGCGCCACCAGGGCGAGCGTCGCGAGCGGACGACTCGCGCGGGGCACTCGAAGCTCCCTCCCGCTAGGGCGAATCCGTCACCCAGGTGTCGAGGCGGTGATCCCGGCGCAACCGGGTCGCATCCGCATCGGCCTGGCTCTTCGTCTCGTAGGGACCGACCCGCACCCGGAAGTTGCGCCCGGCTCCCTTGGGCGCCTCGGCGAGCACGACCCGGAAGCCGGCTTTGCGCAGCTGCGCGACGATCTCGCGCGCCCGCGCGCCGTTCGACGAGGAGTACACCTGGACGAAGACGTTGCCCCTGGCGGCCGGCGCTGCCGGCGCGGTCGCCGCCGGTCGGGTCTCCGCCTTCGCGGCCGCGGGAGGCGCGGCGGGCGCCTCTGCGGGCGCGCCGGTGCGCTCGCCCACGGCGAGCTTCATCGCCGGCGTTTCCCGATTCGCCGCCATCGTCGCCTCGAGGTTCGCGCGCAGCGAGTCGCTGGCGTCGGGCGGCGAGGAAGCGGCCTTCTCCACCGGCGCTGCGGCCGGCGGCGCCGCGGCGGCCGGCGCCTGCGTCTCCGCGGCCGGACTGCCGTTGAAGAAGGTCAACTGCTCGAGCGGCGGCTCCGCCGAGGCGGCCTGCTCGGTCGCCGCCGGAGGCGGTGTTGCGGCCGCCTCCTCGCCACCGCGGCCGATCCAGACACCGGACAGGAACGCGACCAGAAGGCAGGTGAGGAGCGCGACGAACGCGATCAACACCTGCCGGTTGGTCAGCGCGACTTCGTAATACGAAGGCTCGTGGGTATCGCCGGAATCCAATTCCTCGTCGCTCCTTCGCCCGGTCTCTACTTCTCGCCCGTGCGATGCTGGAAGAAGCTGGTCAGAAGGTCGATCGGCAGCGGGAAGATGATGGTCGAGTTCTTCTCGGAAGCGATCTCGGTCAGAGTCTGCAGGTAGCGCAGCTGGAGCGTGACCGGATTCGCCGAGATCGAGACGGCCGCTTCACCGAGGGCCTTCGAGGCGTCCAACTCGCCCTGTGCGTGGATGAACTTGGCGCGCTTCTCGCGCTCGGCTTCGGCCTGGCGCGCCATGGCGCGCTGCATCTCCTGCGGCAGATCGACGTGCTTGACCTCGACCATCGAGACCTTGATGCCCCAGGGGTCGGTGTGCTGATCGATGATCGCCTGCAGCTTCTCGTTGAGCTTCTCCCGGGCCGAGAGGAGCTCGTCGAGCTCAGCCTGTCCCAGCACCGAGCGCAGCGTCGTCTGCGACAGCTGGCTCGTCGCGTAGAGGTAGTTCTCCACCGAGACCACGGCGCGCGCCGGATCGACGACGCGGAAGTAGACCACCGCGTTCACCTTGACCGAGACGTTGTCCTTCGTGATCACGTCCTGCGGCGGGACGTCGAGGACGACGGTCCGCAGGGAGATCTTGACCATCCGGTCGAGAGGCCAGAAAAGCAGGAACCAGCCCGGCCCCTTCGCGCCGTCGACCAGACGCCCGAGACGGAAGACGACGGCGCGCTCGTACTCGGAAAGCACGCGGAACCATCTCGTGATCAGGAAAAGACCGACGATGACCAGGATGAAGACACCCGGGAGCGCCTGAATCATGTTCGAACCTCCACCGCGACGATCATCCCTGGACCCTCCTCACCGTCAGCATCATTCCGTCGACCGCGGTCACTTCGACCTCGGCGCCGCTCTCGATCGGCTCCTCCGCCCGCGCGTTCCACCACTCACCGAGGAGGAAGACCCTGCCCTCGGGGTCGAGCGCCGTACGCACCGTCGCGCGGGCGCCGAGCATCGCCTCGCGTCCGGTCTGTACCGGTGCCCGCCGGGCGCGGGTCGCGAGGGTGGTCAGGAACAGCGCGAGCAGCGCCACGACGACGGCGGTCGCCGCGATCAGACCGCGGGAGATTCTCAACGCCGGGTCGACGCTCCGGAAGAGCATCGACGAACCGAGCACCAACGAGATGATACCGCCGACGGCGAGCAATCCGAAGCTCGTGACCTTGATCTCGGCGATGAAGAAGACGATGGCGAGCAGGATGAGGCCGACGCCGGCGAAGTTCACCGGCAGCACCGAGAGCGCGAACAGCCCCAGCAGGAGGGCGATCGCACCGACCACTCCCGGCAGCACGGCGCCGGGATGGGCGAACTCGAAGTAGATGCCGATGAATCCCAGGCTCATCAGGAGATAGGCGATGTTGGGGTGCGCGATCGCCGAGAGGAACCGCTGGAACGGCGAGAGCGGGAGCTCGCGGACGTAGGCGCCGCCGAGCGCCAGTTGCCGCACCTGGCTGCCGCGCCGGTACTCCCTGCCTTCGAGCGCCGCCAGCAGCTCCGGGAGATCGGTGGCGATCACGTCGACGAGACCCGCAGCGAGCGCTTCGCTGTCGCTCCACGAGCGGCTCTCGACGACGGCGCTCTCCGCCAGTCGTACGTCGCGGCCGTGCCGGGCGGCGAGGGAGCGGATCGTCGCCGCCGCGTCCTCTTCCACCTTCTTTCCCATCACACCTTCGATCGTCTCCCCCTGCCCGCCGACCGGATGCGCCGCGCCGGTGTTGGTCCCCGGCGCCATGGCGGCGAAGTCGCCCGCCATGAGGAGGAAGAAGCCGGCCGACGCCGCCTGCCCGCCGGCCGGCGCGACCCAGACGACGACCGGCGGCTCGGCGCCGAGGATCGCGGTCGAGATCTCGCGCGTCGTGCTCAGCAGGCCGCCCGGCGTGTCGAGCTCGATGACGATCGCCGCGGCGTCGGCGCGGGCGGCCTCGGCGATCCCCTCGACGATGTACTGCCCCGTCACGGGATGGACGATCGAGTGGACTCGGAGATGGAAGACGACCGGAGACTCGCCTGCCGCTGCGGGCGCCGGCGTGCCGGTTTCCGCCGACGCAATCCCGGCGGTCAGCAGGACGAGCGCCAGAGCGATCCACGGCGTTCCCGTCCGGTGGCCGCGACGGGGGTGGATCCGAAACCGATCCGAGAGCTCCGGCATCGGAACCCATGATAGCCGGATTCGGCCCGGCGAGGTCCGTCCCGCTTGACCCGAACGGCCCTCTGACGAGATCATGCGTCGACCTATGGATCCACTCACTCCGGTGCTCGCGGCCAACCTGCACTGCCTCGATCAGGCGATCGTCCTGCTCGAACGGATGCCCGAGAGCGCCTTCGCCCGGGTCGACACGCGACACGCCCGCACCGCCGGCCCGCACTTGCGGCACGTTCTCGACCATTACTCCTCTTTCCTCTCCGGCCTGCCGGAGTTCCGGATCGACTACGACGCCCGGGAGCGCGATCCGCGCCTCGAGACCAGCATCGCCTTCGCCATCGACCGGCTGCGCGAGATCTCGGGCGGCCTGGTCCTGCTCGACCAGGAGCTGCTGGAAATGCCGATCGAAGTCCGGCTCGAATCGGGCGGTCCGGAGGAAGAGCAGTGGAGCCGTTCGACCGTTCGTCGTGAGCTCCAGTTCCTGCTCTCCCACACCGTCCACCACTTCGCGCTGATCGCGCTGGTTCTCGAGCGCCACGGCGTCGAGGTTCCCGACGACTTCGGAGTCGCCCCTTCGACGCTCAAGCACTGGCAGAGCCACCAGAGCGTTTCGAGCCCACCCGCCAGCTGATCCGGCGGAATCGACTGCCATGTGCACCGCCTCCTGGCTCGCCGCCGGAGATGAATTCCATTTCCTGTTCAACCGCGACGAGCGCCGCACCCGCGCTCGCGGGCTTCCTCCGCGCCGCGGGAACGCCGGCGCGACCGCGTTCGTCGCGCCGATCGACGCCGAGGCCGGGGGCACCTGGATCGCGGTGTCCGGCTGCGGCCTCCTGCTCGCCCTGCTCAACCGCACCGCGAACTCCCCCGCGGACGCCGAGCCGCGTCCGGGAAGCGTCAGTCGCGGCACGCTGATCCCGTCGCTCGTCGACGCCGCGGACGCGAACGCAGTCTTCGCCCGTCTGGCGGCGACCGACCTCCATGCCCTGGCCCCGTTCCGCCTCGTGGTCCGCGACGGACAGAGCGGCGCCATCGCCACCGCGACCTGGAACCGCAGTTCCCTCGAACGGCGGCAGCTCGATCCGCAGAGCGGTCTCCTCTGCTCCTCCTCCCTCGGCGACCGCCGGGTCACCGACGCGCGGACGCCGATCTGGGAGCGGCTGCGTTCCGACGGCACGCCGCTCACGCTCGAGAAGCTGCGGTCGTTCGAGCGCTCGCACGAGCCCGCGCCGTCCGCCGAATCGGTCTGCATGCACCGCGACGACGCCGAAACGGTGAGTCAGACGGAGATCCGGATCGACCCGCGGACGGTGACGATGCGCTACACCGACGGTCCGCCCTGCGGCACCGACGTCTCGCTCGAAATGTCGCTCGAGCGCTCCCGGTGAACGGGAGTCTCCGCCGCAGGGGGCGACCGGCGCTCCTTCTGCTGCTGGCGCTGCTCTTCCCGGCGGCGCTGCGGTCGCAGGAGCAGGCCACGCCACCGGCCGCGGCACCGAAGCCCGATCTCGCCGACGAGCTCCTGCAGCGACTCGACGAAGTCGATCCGGCGGCGCCCGGCGAAGCGGCCGGCGAGTTCTCGCCGCGGCGCAGGTGGACCCTCGCCGGGCTCCTCGCCGCCGCCACGATGGTGAGCGAGGACCTGACCTGTCTCGCCGGCGGGCTGCTCGTCGCCCGGCACAAGCTGAGCTACCTGGTCGCCACGGCAGCCTGTTTCGTCGGCATCTTCCTCGGCGACCTGGCGCTGGTTCTCGTCGGGCGCTGGCTGGGCCGCGGAGCGCTGGATCGCTGGCCGCTCCGCCGCATCGTGCGGCGCGACACGCTCGAGCGCAGCGAGCGCTACTTCCGCGAGCGCGGCGCGCGGGTCGTCTTCCTCTCGCGCTTCGTTCCGGGCAGTCGTCTGCCGCTCTTCCTCGCCGCCGGCATCCTGCGCGCGCCGGTCGCGCCGATCGCCGGCGCCCTGGCGCTCGCGGGCATCGTCTGGACGCCGCTGCTGGTCGGCCTCTCCGCCTGGACCGGCGGCGCCATCCTCGGCCTGTTCGCACGCTTCGAGCGCTTCGCCCTGGTCGGGCTCGCCGCGGCGGCGCTCGTCGCCTGGCTCGTCCTGCGCCTCGTGGTCCCGATGTTCAGCTGGCGCGGTCGCCGCATGCTGCTGTCGCGCTGGCGGCGGATCTCGCGCTGGGAGTTCTGGCCGGCCTGGCTGTTCGAGCTACCGGTCTTCCTCTACGTCGTGCGGCTCGGCCTCCGACACGGCGGGATCGGCACCTTCGCCGCGGCCAATCCCGGGATTCCGGCCGGCGGCTTCGTCGAGGAGTCGAAGAGCGCCATCCTCGGGGCGCTGCAGGGGGCTCCGATCGCCCGCTTCGTCGTTCTCGACGGCGATCGCTCCCGCGAGGAGCTGCTCCGCGAGGCGCGCGAGGCGATGGCCGCGGAGCCGTTCCGCTTCCCGGTGGTGCTCAAGCCCGACGTCGGCGAACGCGGCACCGGCGTCCGTATCGCGCGCTCCGAGCGCGACCTCGAGACGGTCCTGGCCGCGGCACGCGGGAAATGGCTCCTCCAGGAGTACGTCGAAGGGGAGGAATACGGCCTCTTCTACGTCCGCCGACCCGACGAGGAGAGCGGACGGATCATCTCGATCACCACCAAACGGTTCCCGGCCGTCACCGGGGACGGCGAGCGCAGCCTCGGCGATCTCATCCTCGCCGACGACCGCGCTGTCTGCATGGCCCCCTGGTATCTCCGGCGCAACGCGCACCGGATCGAGGAGGTGCCGCCGGCCGGCGAGCGGGTGCAGCTCGTGGAGATCGGCAACCACTGTCTCGGCGCCCTCTTCCTCGACGGCGGCGGGCTCCGCACGCCGGCCCTCGAGCGCGCGATCGACGCCATCGCGAAGCGCTTTCCGGGCTTCCACTTCGGACGCTTCGACCTGCGCACCGCGTCGGAGGCGACGCTGCGCGCCGGCGAAGGGCTGCGCATCCTCGAGCTCAACGGCGTGACCTCGGAAGCGACCCACATCTACGCCCCGGGCGCGAGCCTGGTGCGCGGCTGGGGAACGCTCTTCGCGCAGTGGCGGACCGCCTTCGAGATCGGAGAGGCGAACATCGCCCGCGGGGTCCGGCGGACGAGCGCCGGCGAGCTCCTCGCCCTGCTCCGTGCGCGCCGGCGGCGGCAGCGGGAACGGAACCGCTCTGCTAGCATCCCCGAGATCCCGCTCGAATCGAGGAGTTCATGAAACGGTTTCCGATCCTGATCGCACTCGCGGCCCTGCCGTGCATTCCGTCGCCGGCGCCGGCGCAGGCCTCCTCGCCGGTCGGCGCGCCGGTCGCCCTCGCCGAACCGGCGTCCGGAGCGCCGCGGCTCGCGGCCGCGAAGGCTGCCGGCAGGATCGAGCTGCCTCCGGGCGGAGACTCCGCGCAGGTCGAGAACCGTGTCGAGCCCGGAGTGCCGACGTCGTATCTGTTCCGCGTGTCGGCCGGCTCGATGGTCTCGATCGGCATCTCCTCACCCCGTGGAGACGTGCGAATGGCGCTCTATTTCGCCGACGACGACCGGCCTGTGCCGGGAGCCGGATGGGAGGACGGTGCCATTCGCTGGATCTCGAGCTTCGAGCGCGCGACCGAGCTGCGGCTCGTCGCTTTCGTCGCGGGGGAAGACTCCCCGTTCCGCTTCGCCGTCACCGCGAAGCCGGTTTCGAACTAGAGCGCGTCAGCCGAAGAAGAGGCGTCGCGAGCGCTCCGAAAGCGCTTCGACATCGAACAGCACGAAGAAGTCGATGGTCTTGAACCGCCGGTCGATGACCGGCGGTCCGCAGACCCGCCCGGCGTAGCGGAGGTAGATCTGGAAGAGCGGCGGCAGCTCGAGCCCCTCCGCCTTCTCCGGCTCCGGGTCCCGCCCCTCCCAGACGCATTCGAATCCGGGCACGACGCCGATCTCGATGTCGTCACGCAGCAGGCCGCGTCCCTGCAGGTGGTCGAGCGCGCGCTTGCCGTCCCACGGATCCTGGGAGGTGAGCGAGCAGGGACCGAAGAGCCAGCGCTTGCGGTTGTGCGCCATGTAGAGGGCGAGACCCTTCCAGAGCAGGAAGAGAACCGGCTTCAGCCGGTGCTCGCGCGCGATGCAGGCGCGCCCGACCTCGACGCTGGAGGCGAGGATCTCGCCCGGCATCCGCGAGAGATCGAACTCCGTCGCCGTGTAGAAGCCGCGCGCCGCCATCGCCATCGCGGTGGTCTGGATGCGGTAGGTGCCGATGATCGTGGCGCTCGGTCGGTGCTCGACGATCAGGTGATGACACTGGGCGTCGAACTCGTCGAGATCGCGTCCGGTCTCGAACGACTCCTCGAGCCCTTCGCGGAGCTCCAGGTTGAACACCTCGAAGCGGAGCCGGGCCAGCCGGTCGAGCTCGTCGACGCCGGCGGCGTAGCGGACCGCGTAGTCGCCGTTGACGATCTCGCCCGCGGGGAGGGCCGCGCGAGCGCCGGGATAGCCGGCCAGCTCGGGCCGCTCCTCCTCGAGTCGCGGCAACGGCAGTTGCTGGGGAAGGGTCAAGGTGCCTCCTCGGCCGCACCCGGGCGGCCTTCGCGCGAATCCTACGTCAGGCGGACGGCCGATTCGCTCCCCGCCGTGGCGGCCGCGTGACCGGTGCGTCACCATTCGTCGACTCGCCGCCGAACCGGCGGCGGTAGATCGAAGGAGCGATTCCGTAGCGGCGCTCGAAGGCGCGGCGGAAGGCGTCCTCGCTGCGGAACCCGACCGATGCCGCGATCTCCGCGAGGGTCGTCCCCGGGCGGGTCAGCCGCCGCTTCGCCTCACCCAGCCGGAGCCGGGAGACGAATGCCGCGGGGGAGAGCCGAAACGCCTGGCGAAAGCGACGGCTGAACTGCCGCGGACAGAGGCAGGCGCGCCCGGCGAGCGCTTCGACCGAGAGGTCCTCGCGCAGATGGCCCCTGACCCAGGCCGCGACCTCACCGATCCGGTCGGCGGAGCGCGACTGGAACTGCAGCGGCTCGGAGTACTGCTCCTGGCCGCCCGGCCGCTTCAGGTAGACCACCAGCTCCCGCGCCACGCCGAGCGCCACCTCGGCGCCGAAGTCCTCCTCGATCATCGCCAGCGCGAGGTCGATGCCGGCGGTCACTCCGGCCGAGGCGTAGTAGCGCCCGTCCTTGCAGAAGAGCGCATCCGGCACCATGCGCAGCGCCGGGAACTGTTCCGCGACGCGCGCGACGTAGCGCCAGTGGGTGGTCGCCCGCCGTCCGTCGAGGAGACCGGTCGGCGCGAGTCCGTAGATGCCGGTGCAGACGGTCGCCACGCGGCGCAGCCGCGGCGCGCGCGCGCGGAGGAACTCCACCACCCGGCGCTGCGTCCCGGGCTCCCGCAGGCCACGCCCGCCGGGGACGATCAGCGTGTCGAGAGCGTGGCGCCCGTCGAGCCCGTACTGCGGCCGGAAGGCGATCCCCGACTCGGAGACGAAGACCCGGTTGCGGACCCCGAGCAGGACCACCTCGTAGGCGGGACGCGATTCTCCGTTCACCTCGACGAAGGTGGAGGCGAACGCTTCGCTCGCTCCCACGATGTCGAGCGCCACCACGCCGTCGTAGCCGAGGAAGCCGATCCGCTTCGGTCGCATCGTGGCGCCAGCATGCCCGCGGAGCATGCGGATGGCAAGAGCTTTTTTACAATTCGCATGTCCGGAATCGTCGGATCAATGTCATTGCGGACACGGGTGTCGGCCCGTACGCTTGCCGCGGACAGTGACACCGGAGGATCCGATGCCCGACCGACTTCCACTCCGCCGACACTTCGCCGCAGCCGCCCTCGCGCTCGCCTTCGCCGGCGCCGTCGCCGTCGACGCCTCCCCGCGCAGGTCGCTCGTCGTCACCGGCGACTGGCTGGCGCGCCATCTCGACGATCCCGACCTCGTGCTGTTCCACGTCGGCGACCGCGCGCAGTACGACGCCGGCCACATCCCCGGCGCACGCCATCTCTCGCTGCGCGAGATCTCGGTCGGCCACGGCGAGGAGGGTGCCCTGTCGCTCGAGATGCCGCCGGCCGGAGAGCTGCACGACAGGCTCGAGGCGCTGGGGATCTCGGATCGCTCGCGCATCGTCGTCTACTTCGGCAAGGACTGGATCTCGCCGACGACCCGCGCCCTCTTCACCTTCGACTACGCCGGACTCGGCGATCGCGTTTCTCTCCTCGACGGCGGACAGCCGCTCTGGGTGGCTGAGGGGCGGCCGCTCTCCACCGAGCTGCCGCCCGCGCGCCCCGGTCACCTGCGACCCCTGCGGCTGCGCCCGACGATCGTCGACGGCGACTTCGTCCGCTCGCACCTCGACGCCGACGGCTTCGCGATCGTCGACGCGCGCGTCCCCGAGTACTACGACGGACGGGAGACCGGCGGTGGACCCGACCATCCGCACCGCACCGGCCACATCGTCGGCGCCGGCAACTTCCCGTTCGACTCGATCGTCGACGACTCCATGCGCCTGCGGTCCGACGCCGACCTCGCGGCGGGACTGGCGCGGGCGGGCGTCACGAAGCGCGACACCGTGATCACCTACTGCCACATCGGGCAGCAGGCGACCGCGGCGCTGTTCGCGGCCCGCCTGCTCGGCCATCCCGTCCGCCTCTACGACGGATCGTTCGAGGACTGGTCGCGGCGCTCCGACGCGCCGGTCGAAGGGCCGCCCGCCGCCCCGGCGACCGACCCGGTGCCCTGATGCGCGCCGCCAGGCCGTACGCCAATCCGTACCTGGCCGGGATCGGTCTCGGTCTGGTCCTCCTCGCCGCCTTCCTCTTCGCCGGCCGCGGGCTCGGCGCCTCCGGCGCCTTCGTCGCCATCGACGCCGGCGCCGTCGCCGTGGTTGCTCCCGACGCCGCACACCGCAGCGACCTGTTCGCGCGCCAGCTCGCCGGCGAGGGTCCCTGGCGGCGCTGGCTGCTCTTCGAGATCGCCGGGGTCGTCGCCGGCGCCTGGCTCTCGGCGCGTCTCGCCGGGCGCCAGCGCTTCGCGATCGAGCGCGGCGCGGGCGTCGCGCCGGCGACGCGCCTCGCCTGCGCCGCGGCGGGCGGCGCGCTCATGGGACTCGGCGCCGTCCTGGCCCGCGGCTGCACCAGCGGCCAGGCGCTCTCCGGCGGGGCGCTGCTCTCGGTCGGCAGCTGGCTGTTCATCGCCGCCGCGTTCGGCGCCGCCTACCTCGCGGCGCCGCTCTTCCGCCGGCTCTGGCGCGGATGAGCGCGATCCTGCCGTTCGCGGCGACGACCGGCTGGGCGAGCCTGGCGCTCGCCGCCGGGATCGGCATCGCCTTCGGGGTGGCGCTCGAATGCGCCGGACTCGGGAGCGCGAAGAAGCTCGCCGGACAGTTCTATCTCACCGACTTCACGGTCTTCAAAGTGATGTTCTCGGCGATCCTCACGGCGCTCCTGGGGATCGAGCTCATGGTCCTCGCCGGCTGGGTCGATCCGACCCGGCTGCCGTTGCCCGCGACCTACGTTGCGCCGCAGCTGGTCGGCGGCGCCGTCTTCGGCGTCGGCTTCGTTCTCGGCGGTCTCTGTCCGGGCACGGCCTGCGTCGCGGCCGCATCGGCGCGCGGCGACGGATTCGCCGCCGTCGCCGGCCTGTTCGGCGGGATCCTCGCCACCGGGCTGCTGTTCGCACCGCTCGCCCCGTTCTACGAGAGCGGCGGACGCGGAGCGTACCGGCTGCCGGAGGCGCTCGGCTGGTCCGAGGGGGCCGTCGTCGCCGGAGTCGTGGTGTTGGCGGCGGCGGGATTCGCCGCGGCCGAGTGGCTCGAGCGGCGCCGGGGGCGGCCGACCGGACGGTGAGCGCCGGCGGCACAGCGCTCCCGGGGACCTCGGCCGCCGACGACGGGCGCTTCTTCGACGAGCTCTACCGCAGGGAGTTCGCTCCGCTCCACGATACGGACGAGGCGTACCTCGACTTCGCCGGCGCCGCGCTCTACGGCTGCTCGCAGCTCGACGCCCACGATCGTCTCCTGCGCCGCGAGCGCTTCGGCAACCCCCACTCGGAGAACGCTCCGTCGCGGCGTGCCACGCGGGCGATCGAAGCCGCACGCGACCGCGTCATCCGCTTCTTCGGCGTCGACCGCCGGACGCACGAGGTCTGCTTCACGGCGAACGCCAGCGCCGCCCTCCGTCTCGTCGGCGAAGGGTTCGACTTCGCCCGCGGGAGACCGCTGGTGCTGGCGGCGGACAATCACAACTCGGTGCGCGGAATCGCCCGCTTCGCCCGTCGCGCCGGTGCCGAGGTGCACACCCTGCCGCTCGATGCCGAGCTCCGCCTGGAGCAGCCGGTCGCGGAGCTCCGTCGCGTCGCCAGTCCGCGAGGCGGTCTGTTCGCCTTCCCCGCGCAGTCGAACTTCTCCGGCGTGCATCATCCGCTCGGCCTCGTCGAAACGGCGCGAGCGCTCGGCTTCACCACCCTGCTCGACGCCGCGGCGTTCGTCCCGGCCCATCCCCTCGACCTCTCAGCGATTCCGGCCGACTTCACCGCCCTCTCGTTCTACAAGATGTTCGGATTCCCGACCGGTGTCGGCGCGCTCGTCGCGCGCCGCGAGGCGCTCGACGCGCTCTCACGTCCCTGGTTCTCCGGCGGCACGGTGCTGTTCGCCAGCGGCGACGGGAGCCGGCACCGGCTGCGGCCGGGCGCCGAGGGGTTCGAGGACGGAACCTCGAACTTCCTGGCGATCGCGGCGCTCGACGCCGGTTTCGACCTGCTCGAACGGATCGGGCACGGGCGGATCACGCGCCGGGTGCTCGACCTCACCGGGCTCCTGCTCGCGGGTCTGACGGCGGCACGTCACCCGGGCGGCGCCCCGCTGGTGCGCATCCTCGGCCCCGCCGGGCTCGCGGCTCGGGGCGGTACCGTAGCGTTCAACCTGCTGGCACCCGATGGCGCCGTCGTTCCCTATCCCGAAGTCGAAGCGCGGGCGCGCGCGGCGGGCGTCTCCGTCCGCGGCGGCTGTTTCTGCAACCCCGGCGCCGCCGAGGCCGCGCTCGGAATCGATCCGCGCCGCCTCGCTCCCTGTCTCGACCGGCTCGCGGACGACTTCACGCCCGAGCGCCTCGCGGCCTGCCTCGAAGCGCCGGTGGGCGCCGTCCGCGCCTCGCTGGGTGTCGCCAGCCGGCGGCACGACATCGACCGCGCGCTCGCTCTCGTCGCTTCGTTCCGCTCGCCTACTTCTTCCGCTTCGCTGCCGGTTTCGCCGCGACCTTCGGCTTCTGGTACTTCCACATCCGCGACTTTCCCTCGGCCAGCCATTCGAGCGCCGTCGCCAGGCGACGGGCCCGCGTCGCCGCCGTCTTCGCCTCGGTGATCCACTCGAGGTACTCCCGCCGGTGGCTCGGCGGGAATCCTTCCCAGGTCGCGCGCGCGGCGGCGCTCTTCTTCAGAGCGCGCCCGAAGTCGTCCGGCATCGCGATGGCCTCCTTCTTCGCGCGTCCCGTCCTCTCGACCCGGACCCCCTTCTCGTTGAGCGCGACCGCCTTCTTCACCCACCCGGCGATCGTGCGGGCGGGCGGCAGATCGTCGAGAGTCGCGATGCGACCGAACTGACCCATCGCCTCGTTCTCCTTGCCGGATTCGAAGAGCAGCTTCCCCTTCCAGAAGCCGAAGGCGCAATGGGCCTGGAAGGCCGCCATGTGGCAGACCGTGCCCTCGTGCTCGAAGAAGGGCATTCCCCACTTGATGGTCTCGGAGATCCCCGGCGCCGCTCCGTGCACGACCGCGCGCAGGTGGTCGAGGATCGGTTTCGCGAACGGCGCCGCCTTCGCGATGTAGGCGTCGACCCGCGGGTCCCGCTTGGACATGAGCTCCTCCCGAACGTCGGTTGGCGAGATTTTACAAACCCTCGGCGCGCTGGATCGTACGTGGAAGGAGGGGGCGAGATCGAGACATGCGGATCGAACTGACGGTCAACGACGAGCGCCGGAGCTTCGAGGCCGATCCGGCGATGCCGCTCCTCTGGGCGCTGCGCGACCTCCTCGAGCTCACCGGGACGCGGTTCGGCTGCGGCGCCGCCCTCTGCGGCGCCTGCACGGTCCACCTCGACGGCGAGCCGATCCGCTCCTGCCGCACCTCGGTCGGGAGCGTCGCCGGACGCCGGGTGACCACGATCGAAGGGCTCTCCTCCGACGGCTCGCACCCGGTGCAGCGGGCCTGGATCGAGCTCGACGTCCCGCAGTGCGGCTACTGCCAGGCCGGGCAGATCATGAGCGCCGCGGCGCTCCTGGCGAAGAACCGGCGACCGTCGGACCCCGAGATCGACGAGGCGATGGCCGGGAATCTCTGCCGCTGCGGGACCTACAACCGGATCCGCAGGGCGATCGCACGCGCCGGAGAGCTGGCGGGAACCGATGCCCCCGCCGAGCCGCGCTCGTGAGCCGTCCGCGCCGACCGCTGTCTCCCGCGCTCGATCGCCGGACGTTCCTCGGCGCCGGCGCCGCGCTCGCCGGCGCGCTGCTCCTCGAGTGGCCGTCGCTCGCGCTCGAGCCCGCGACGCCTGCCGCCACCCCGTTCCGCCCGAACGGCTATCTCCGCATCGACCCGGACGGTCAGGTGACGATCTCGGCGCCGACGGCAGAGATCGGCCAGGGCGTGAAGACGGCGATCCCGATGCTCGTCGCCGAGGAGCTCGAGGTCACCTGGGAATCGATCCGGGTGGTTCAGGCGGCCTGGGATCCGTCTGCATTCGAGGCGCAGGGCGCCGGCGGCAGCTCGACCATCTTCGGCGACGCCTGGATTCCGGCCCGCACCGCCGGAGCCGCGGCGCGCGAGATGCTCGTCTCCGCCGCCGCCGCGCACTGGGCGGTCGATGCGGCGGCATGCCGGGCCGAGCGCGGCACCGTCGTCCACCCGCCGACCGGCCGCCGTCTCGCGTACGGCGAGCTCGCGGCTGCGGCCGCGAGAAGGCCGGTTCCCGAACATCCGAAGCTCAAGCAGCGGGGCGAGTTCCAGCTCATCGGGCGGCGTATCGGAACGGTCGACGCGCTCGACATCGTGACCGGCCGGGCGCGCTACGCCTCCGACGCGCGCCTGCCCGGCATGCTCTACGCCGCGGTCGCCCGCTCGCCGGTCTTCCGTGGACGCGTGCGCTCGTTCGATGCTGCAGCAGCGCTCGCGATCCCGGGCGTGCGCCGGGTGATTCCGTACGACGGCGCCGGCAGCCCGATCGTCCTCGTGCCGGGGGTCGCCGTGCTTGCCGACTCGACCTGGGCGGCGCTCCGTGGACGCGAAGCGCTGCGAGTCGAATGGGACGAAGGCGAGTTCGCCGGCGAGTCGAGCGCCTCTCTCGACCGGCAGATCGAGGAGCTGCTCACGCGCGACGGCGAGCGCCTCGTCGACGACGGAGATGCGCCGGCCGCGATCGCCGGCGCCGCACGGACGTTCGAAGCCACCTACCATCTGCCGTTCCTCGCGCACATGGCGATGGAGCCCCTCACCTGCACGGCGGAGCTGAAGGATGGCCGGCTGCGCCTGATCCCGGCCACTCAGAGCCCGGCCGGCGCGGCCGGCGCGGCGCAGGCGGCAACCGGAATCGCCGCCGAGTCGATCGCGGTCGAGTTGCCGCGGGTCGGTGGCGGCTTCGGCCGGCGCCTGCTCAACGACTACTCCGCCGAGGCGGCGCGCATCGCCCAGCTCGCCGGCGTGCCGGTCAAACTGGTCTCGTCGCGCGAGGACGACCTCCGCCACGACTTCTACCGCACCCGTGCCGCGCACCGGCTGCGCGCCGGCGTCGACGCCGGCGGCCGGCTCGTCGCCTGGCACCTGCATTCGGTGAGCGCTTCGCGGTACGGCTATCGGCAGGCCAATCGACCGCCCTCGGACAGCGAAGTCCTCGCTTCCGATCCGCCGCGGCATCTCCTGCCGGACGTGCGGATCGAATGGAGCGCCCTGCGGACCGGAGTCCCGACCGGCGCCTATCGTGCCCCGCGCCACAACGACCAGGCCTTCGCGGTCGAATCGTTCCTCGACGAGATCGCGCGCGGACTCGGCCGCGACCCGCTCGTCCTCCGCCTGGAGCTCTACGCCGGCGACGGCGAGACTCCGTACGACGACCACGGTGGCCCGGTCTTCCGCGCCTCGCGGATGCGCGCCGTGCTCGAGCGCGCCGCCGCCGAGGCGGGCTGGGGGGGCGCCCTCCCCGCCGGCCGCGGCCGCGGGATCGCCTCGCACTTCACGTTCGGGACCTACGTCGCCGCGGTGGTCGAGGTCACACTGCGCGGCCTGGCGCTGCGCGTCGACCGGGTCGTGGCCGCGGTCGATTGCGGACCGGTGGTCAACCGTTCGGGTCTCGAGGCGCAGATCGAAGGCGGCTTCCTCGACGGCCTCTCGTCGGCGATGTTCGGCGGAGTGACGATCGAGAACGGACGCGCCGTCGAGGGGAACTTCGACGCCTATCCCCTGATGCGGATGCACCAGGCGCCCCGCTTCGAGCTTCACGTGCTGGAGACGGACTTCGACATCCGCGGCGCCGGCGAGCCCGGCCTGCCCCCGGCCGCGCCGGCGCTCGTGAACGCCATCGTCGCCGCCGGCGGCGAGCGGGTCCGCCGCCTGCCGCTCTCCCGGCACGGCTTCGAGCTCTAGGAGCGCCTCAGCCGTTCGGGTCGTGCAGCCCGGCGAGCCGCTCAGGACCGAACGCCTTGCGGCCGCCGCGCAGGAGCTTGCGATCCTCGATCGCCGACTGCTGGAGGACCCGCGCCATGTCCACGGCCCGCGCCGCGAGCTCGCGGGCGGCGTCGTGGAGCTCGGGTGAGTCGCGGACCGAAGCGATGTTCCTCTCCATGTCCTCGGCGTCCCAGCCGCGCGAGTGCGCGATGTACGGATACTGCGGGAAGACGCAGCCCAGCTCGGCGTAGAAGCCGAGCATCTGGCCGGCCACCGCCTGCACGTTGTCCTGGCCGCCGGTGATGATGAACGCCGCGACCTTGTTCTTGAGCAGGACCCGGTTGTGGAGGGTGATCTGGTTCTGGATGCAGTTCATCCGCTCGACCATCTTGAAGTAGAGCGACGAGGCCGAACCCCAGCGGATCGGCGTGGCGACCAGGATGACGTCGGCCCAGTGGACGATCGCCTCGTAGACCTGGTCGAGCTGATCCTCCGGATCCATCTGCGTGATCGAGCAGGGCCAGGTGCAGGCGCGCGCGCTCTTCGAGTAGTAGCCCTCGCAGGCGCGGAACCGGAGATCGTTCAGCTTGATCATCCGGTGCTCGCAGTCGAGCTTCTCGCCGGTATGACCGAGCGCCGCCTGCAGCAGCTCGTCCGAGGTCGAGAAGCGCGGCAGATCGCGGTTCATCGCCGTGGTCGAGATCCCGACGACGCGGATCGGACCGGGCGCGCGCTCCGGTTTCCGCGCCAGCGGGTTCGGCTCGTGCGGCAGTTTGTTGCGCGTGGTCCTGGGCTCGAGGTCGACGAAGAGGTGTCCGTCGCGCTCCTCCACCGCGAAACCGGGAACCCGGTCGTCCTCGAAGCCGGGCTCGCCGAAGCCGGTCCGGCAGTGGAACTTCCAGCCGTGCCAGGGGCAGACGACGTAGTCGCCGTCGAGCGTTCCGTCGCCCAGCGGCCCGCCGACGTGGTTGCAGATCCCCGAGATCGCGCCGAACTTCCCGTCCTTCCAGGTGATCGCGAGCTTCGTCCGTTCGACCGTCACCGCCTGCACCGGCGCGCTGCGGAAGCGCTCGGCCGGGCCCAGGTCCACCCACCGCGCGGAGCCTTTCTCGCTCATGACACCCCTTTCGATTCGGCAATGGTAGGCCGGTTTCCGATCCGGGGGGAAGTGGGTCCAAGTAGCATGACCACGATTCTGGCCTGGAAGGAGACCGGAATGACCGAACCCGCGGCCGAGCGCGACGCCGACGAAGCGGCGCTCGAACATCGGCTCTTCACCGAGCTCCGGGAGGGCAGCCGCGAAGCTGCCGAGCGTCTCGTCGACGCCACGTACAAGAAGGTCTACGCCGCGCTGCTCCGGCTCTGTGGCGACCCGGACGAGGCCGCCGACCTCACCCAGGAGACCTACCGCAAGGCGTGGAGATCGCTCGGCGACTTCCGCTCCGCCTCCCGGGTCTCGACCTGGCTCTTCCGGATCGCCTACAACACCTTCCTCAACGCCCATCGCCGGCCGCTGCGGATCGTGCCGATGGAGCCGGTCGTCGAAGCGACCGCGGTCGACACCGGCCCGCCCCCCGACGTCGAGGCGGCACGCCACGAGCGCGAATCGCGGATCCGCAAGGCGGTCCTGTCGCTGCCCGAAGAGTTGCGCTTCCCGGTGACCGCCCACTACTGGAACGACGTCCCGGTCTCCGACATCGCCGAAATTCTGCAGCTCACCCCGCAGGCCGTCCGCAAGCGGCTGCGTCGCGCCCACGAGGCGATCGCCGCCGCTCTGGAGGTTTCCCGATGAACGCCCCCCGCACTCCGCAGCACGAATCCGACCTCGAGCGCGAGCTGCGCTCGATTCCCGACGCCGAGCCGCCCGCCGGCCTCGCCGCGAGGATCAAGCTCGAGATCCCGGCCGCGGACGAGCTGCGCGGCGCTGCCGGATCCGCGCCGAGCGCTTCGCACCGCACCCCCTGGCTGCGGCTCGCCGCCACGCTCGCCTTCGCCGCCGTCGCCGCGACGGTCGCCTGGCGGACGATCGAAGCGCGGCGCGACACCGGACCGGGCGGGCTCCTACCGTCCCCTCCGGCTTCGGCGCCGGCGCAGGTCGCGCCCCGTGAGCTCGAGGAGAACGCAGTGCCGTCCGGCGACAGGGACCGGGACGCAAGGCACGACGCGCCGGTCGACGACCGGTCCGTGCAGAGCGCCGTGCCGCCGCAGGACGAGCTCGGCAAGGTCGCAGTCGCCGAACCCAAGGCCGTCCGAGAGAAGGCGCGATACGAGAACCCGGCGTTCGCGGTGCCGGCGGAACCCGCTCCCGCACTGCGCGAACAGGAGGTCGCCGCCTCGTCCGCGCCCGCTTCCGTCGTCCAGCCGGCCGCGATTCCCGAAGCCGCCGAAAAGTCGACGCCCGGCGTCCGTGGCGGTGCGGCCGGTGCCGTGCGACCGGCGCCGCCCGCCCGGCAGATGGCGAAGCCGACCTCGCGGATGGACGAGGAGCGGTTCGCACGGCAGAACGAGCTGCGCGAGGAGGTCGACGTGACGGGCCATGTCCGTGACTCGTCGAGCTCGTACTCCGCCTCGGCGACGGCGCGCGAGCCGGACACGATGATCTTCCGCGACGCCGGGACGCACCGCTTCGTGCTCGCGGCCGACGATCCGTTCTCGACCTTCGCGCTCGACGTCGACACCGGCTCGTACACCCTGGCGCGCTCCTACATCGAGCGCGGCCTGCTGCCGCCGGCCGCCGCGATCCGGATCGAGGAGTTCGTCAACGCCATGCCGTACCGCGATCCCGCCCCGCGCCGGGAGGAGTTCGCGCTCGTCGCGGAAGGGGCCGCTTCGCCCTACCCCGACGCCGCCGGACTCCAGCTCCTGCGCTTCGCGGTCAAGGCGCGCGAGGTCGACCAGTCCGATCGCAAGCCGGCGAACCTCACCTTCGTGGTCGACGTCTCCGGCTCGATGAATCGCGAGAACCGGCTCGGCCTGGTGAAGCGGTCGCTCGGCCTGCTCCTCGACGAGCTCACCCCCGAGGACCGCGTGGCGCTCGCCGTCTACGGCAGCCAGGCGGAGGTGCTCCTGCGGCCGACGCGCGACCACGCGGCGATCCGGGCGGCGATCGACCGGCTCGCCCCCGGCGGATCGACCAACGCCGAAGCCGGCCTGCGCGTCGCCTACGAGCTCGCCGACGAAGCGTGGGAACGCGGCGCGATCAACCGCATCGTCCTCTGCTCGGACGGCGTCGCCAATGTCGGCGCGACCGGCCCCGAGACGATCCTCGCGCGCATCGGAGAGGAGGCGCGCAAGGGGATCCAGCTCACCACGATCGGTTTCGGCATGGGCAACTACAACGACGCCCTGATGGAGAAGCTCGCCGACGCCGGCGACGGCAGCTACCACTACGTCGACGGCATCGACGAGGCGCGGCGCGTCTTCGTCGAGAACCTGACCGGCACGCTGCAGACCGTCGCGAAGGACGCCAAGATCCAGGTCGAGTTCGACCCCGCGTCGGTGCTGCGCTGGCGCCTTCTCGGCTACGAGAACCGCGACGTCGCCGATCGCGACTTCCGCAACGACGCGGTCGACGCCGGCGAAGTCGGTGCCGGCCAGTCCGCCACGGCGCTCTACGAGATCCGTCTCCAGGAGGGGGTGCGGAGCGGCGACCGGATCGCCACGCTGCGGCTGCGCTGGAAGAGCGTCGACGGCCGCCGGGTGCTGGAAGCGCACCGCGAGCTCACCGCCGGCGACATCGAGCGCCACCTGCACCGCGGCAACCGCGACCTGCGGCTGGCGGCCGTCGCCGCGATGTTCGCCGAGCGTCTCAAGTCGACCCGCGCCGGGATCGAGGTCTCCTGGCCGGCCCTCACGGCGCTCTCCGGCGAGCTCCGCGACGAATTCCCGCGCGACGCCGGCGTGCGCGATCTCGACGAGCTGATCCGCCGCGCGTCCCGCCTCTCCCCTGCCGCCGACGACGACGGCAACGGCCGCCTCGACGAATGAACCGGCGCCGGCCGGCGGTGCGGTGGCGCGATAGGCTCGCCGCCTGGATCTCCCGCACCGCCGCTCCGCCGCCTGGCTCGACTGGGCCCCGCTCCTCCCGGCGCTGCTCCTCTACACGGCGGCGATCGGCTGGGGCTGGGGCCCGGAACATCTCTGGAGCTGGGACGAAGCGACACCCGCCGCCGTCCTCGCGGCGCCGTACGGCGCCGAGCCGTCGTGGCCGGTCCGGTATCCGCTGCTCCATCGCGACCTGCTCCGCCTCCTGTTCGCGGCGACCGCTCCGTTGGCCCGCCTCGCCGGCGTCGCCCCGGGGGAAGCGACCCACCACCTCCTCTTCCTGGCCGGCCGTGCCCTCACCGTCCTGATGGCGCTCGCCACGCTCCGTCTCGCCTTCCTCACCGCGCGCGAGTGCGGATCGCGAGGGGCCGGACGGCTCGCCGCCTGGAGCTGGCTCGCGGTCCTGCCGCAGGTCTACTACGCCAAGTCGATGAATCTCGACGCGCCCTACCTTCTCTGGTCCGCGCTCGCGCTCCTCGCCTTCGTCCGCCTGCGCCGCGAGCCGACCGTCGCGCACGGTCTCGCCTTCGGCGGCGCCACCGCCGCCGCCCTCCTGACCAAGGACCAGGCGTTCGGACTGTTCCTGCTCCCCGGGCTCCTGCTGCTCGTCGAGAGCGTGCGGCGGAGCCGCGCCTCCGGCCGGATCGACCGCGCGCTCCCCGCTGCGGTCGCGGTCGCGCTGGCCGCCGCGGCGGTGAGCTACCGGCTCTTCGGCGGCACCGGACTCCTCGTGCGACACCTCGACGAGCTCCTCGCCCATCCCGCCACGTTCGGATTCACGGCCCCGGGCCTCGGCACACCGCTCGGGCTGCTCGGGCTCACCGGCCGGCATCTCGCCTGGAGCTTCGGCCTTCCGCTCGTGCTGCTCGTCGCCGCGGCGATCGTCCACGGAATCGGCCGCGAGTGGCGCGGCTCCCGGGAGGGGGCCCGGCCCCTGACCGTCCTGCTGCTCTTTCCGCTCTCCTATCTCCTCGCGACGCTGCTGCCGCTCGGCTACCAGTACGACCGCTTCCTGCTGCCGGTGCTCTACGTCCTCGTGGTGGCCGCAGCGGCTGCCGGCGACCGCTGGCTCGGCGAGCGCCCGTCACGGCGGCTCCGCGCCGCTCTCACGGTCGCCCTGGGGTTGGCGATCGGTTGGGGCGTGGCTCGTGCCGTGGCGGTCGACGCGGCGATGATCGGTGACCGGAGGGTCGCGGTCGAACGCGAGACGCGCGGCACACGGCGGCTCGCGATCTTCCGCCACGAAGTCCGCCCGCCGCAGCGCTTCGACCGGTTCCGCGTCGAGCACGGCGGAGCGATCCCGCCGGCGCGGCTCGATCCGTATCCGGTGGTGGTGATCCCCGCCGCGGATCTCGGCGAACGTGCGCTGTCGACGCTCGCGACGGAGCTCCGGGGGGGACTCTGCGGCTTCCGCCCGGCGCGCCCCGACCTCGCACGTCCGTCCCCGCTCCGCAGCTTCCCCGGCTTTCGCGGCGTCCTCTCGAACCTCGACGAGATCGATCCGCCGCTGCTGCTCTTCGTGCGGGAGCCGCCGCTCGCTCCCTGCGGCACCGGCTCCTAGCGGAAACGGTCCGGCGCCTTGCGCAGCACCGCCGGAAGCGATTCGGGATCCTCGTGACGCAGTCGCAGGAGGCGCTCGACCTCCTCGCGCTCGACGAACGGCAGGAAGCGGGACGCCACCTCGCGCTGCAGATCGGCGGCGAGGCGCTTGCGGTCGTCGGCGGCGAACGGCTCGTCTCCGAAGTGCAGCGAGGCCTCGACCCGCGACAACGCCAGGAAGTTCTTCAGATGCTCGCCGAGCGGCATGTCGCCCCACCAGCCGACCGAGAGGTGCGCCGGCATCTCCCCCTCCGCCACCCGGTAGTTGATCGTCACGTGATGGACCGGCCGGCCCACGCCGGCAGCGAGCTCGAGCAGCGACGAGCGGAACGGCAGCACGCCGTCGCCGGGTCCCGAGGTCCCCTCGGGGAAGATCACCACCCCCTGGCGGGCCGCGAGCGCCGCCTCGATCCGGCGCAGGATCTCCGGCAGCTTCCGCTTCATCCGGCGATCGATGAAGATCGTGTTCACCGAACGGCAGATCGCACCGAAGACCGGCCAGCCGTCGATCTCCGCTTTGGCGACGAAGACGCAGGGCAGACTGGTGCCGAGCACGA
Organism: Thermoanaerobaculia bacterium; assembly: GCA_050186295.1. GTDB lineage: Bacteria > Acidobacteriota > Thermoanaerobaculia > Multivoradales > JAGPDF01 > JAGPDF01. Next base: position 48,810 of record JBFWYP010000002.1, read on the forward strand.
GGATGTCGATGTAGGAGAGATGGTTCGACACCAGCAGGAACGGCGGCGCCGGCGCCGTCCCCTGCCGTTCGACCCGGACGCCGAAGATCCGGCAGAGCGCCCGCGACCAGAGCTGGAAGGCGGCTCCCTGGCCGCGCACTCGCGCCGTCGGCGACACGATCCCGAGCGCGCCCGAAGCGAGCGCCAGGAGATAGGAGAACAGGGTCACCGCCGCAGCGGCGGCGAGACGCACGGCGGCGCGGACGCCGCGGAGAAATCGCCTCACTCTCCGACCCTGCGGATCGCGCCCGGATCGAAGGTGAAGCGGAGGCCACCGGGCGCGGAGGTCACCTCGCCCTCCACTTCGACCGGCTCCGCCACGTAGTCGAGGATCCGGTCGGCGAGCGGCGCGCCGTCCGCCGCGGCGAGCCAGAGCCGTACGATCCGTTCCGGCTCCCCCGTCGAGCGCATCACGAAGAGCGGCGGCGAGCCGCCGGAGATGCAGCGCACCGCGCAGTCGCGATGCGCCTTGCCGCTCCCCGGCTTCATCACGCCGAGGTAGCACTTCGAGTCGACGATCTCGCCGCGCAGCCGGAATCGTCCGAGCGCCCGCGGGGCCGCGGAATCGCCGCCCGTCGCGGCCGGACCGCGATCCAAGAAGCCGGCGACTTCGAGCATCCCGAGCCCGTCGCGCTCGATCCGGTGTCCGCGGACCTCGACCGTCCGGCCGGCGAGCTCCGCCAGCCCGGCGGGCGGACCGTGTTTTCCCTCGCCGACGAGGGCGAGGAATCCGTTCACTTCACCGTCGGACCGGCCGGAGTCGCCGGGCCGGATGCCGGGGACCGCGGCCGCCTGCGGAATCCCGCCCGTCACGACCGACTCGCGGGCGAACTCGAATCCGCCGGAGCCGAGCGGCCGCTGCGCGCTCGCGATCGCCGCGGCCAGCCCACCGAACCCCACGACGATCGTGATCGCGACCGCGCGCACGAATCGCACCAGCCCCGGCGGCACGGGGAGATAGCCGACGAAGAACTCGTCGCTGGCGGCAGATACGTCGCCTCTCGTGTTCGAGCTTTCCTGCGGGATCTCGACCGGCTCGACGTACGTCCCGGCCGGCTGCGGGCGCGGGTCGACGAAGACCCGGTCGCCGTCGACCAGACGCAGCCGGAAGGTCGGCACCCGCTCGGTGAACGGCGCCGGCGAACGGCCGTCCGCCGGACGGTACTGGTAGCCGTGCCACGGGCAGGTGATGCAGCCGTCGACGATCCGCCCTTCGCCGAGCGGGCCGTTCTGGTGCTGACAGACGTTCGAGACCGCCGACAACTTCCCGTCGTGGCGGAAGATCGCGACGCGCTCTCCCGAGAGCGTCACGATCCTCGCCCGCTTCTCGCCGATGTCGGAGAGGCGGCACGCCTCGAGGTAGCCGTCCTGCAGCGTGCCCGCGAGCTCGCGGTCGAGCGCCCGGCCGCGCCAGCCGGCCGCGAGGTGCAGCCCCGCGAGCGTCGCCATGCCGAGCCCCAGGAGAACCGCTCCGGTCGGCGCGACCGCGTCCTGCAGGATGCCGAGCGCGACGTGTCCGACGAGCAGCGCGTAGGCGAAGTAGACCGCCATGTGCAGCCGCTTCCAGACCGGCGCCGACAGATTCGCCAGCCAGAAGTCGTGGCTCGTCGCCGCCATCAGGAAGAGGATCGCGAGCGCCGCGGCGCCGAGCGGCTGGAACGGAAAGTCGGCCAGGCTGGCGAAGCGCCTGTTGCTCACCAGCAGGCTGACGAGCGGATGGCGGTCGCCGAGCGCGTGGAACTGGAAGAGCGCCAGCCCGCCGTGCGCGGCCGCGCAGCAGAACATCGTGACGCCGAGGTGCCGGCGGTTCCAGAGCAGCGGCAGGAAGCGCCGGTCGAGTCGCGCGAGCGGACCGATCGCCAGGACCAGGTGCAGCAGCAGGATCGCCACCGTCGCGAAGCCGCGGATCAGCAGCGTCTCGACCGTGATCTCCGGCCGCCGGACCAGGCTGACCCCGACGAAGACCGCGAGGTAGAGCGCGATCGCCGCGGCGAGCGCGAGGTCGTATCGCCTCTTTCCCGGCGACCAGCCGACGGCGAGATAGCCCGCGCTCATCGCGGCGCCGCCGCGGCATCGTCGGCCGGCACGGCGTACGGCGCCAGCGGCTCGGGAATCGGCGCCCTGGCCGCCGGGTGCCGGGCGCGCAGCGCCGCGAACAGGAGGAGCGGCAGCAGCAGGGCGAGGGCGATCCAGACCGCCAGGTGGCGGCGCCGCAGGGCGCGGATCACGGCAAGCTCCGGGCGGCGCGACGGTGCGCGTTCGACTCCGCCGGCGGCGGCGCTCCCCGCACCCACCGCCGGAGCAGCAGCGGCCAGAGGGCCACTGCTCCCGGCAGGACGATCAGCCGGAATCCCCGGGAGGCGCCGCGCGCCGCGGGATCGATCCGCTCGATTCCGCGCACCACGAACGGAACGGCGAAGAGCAGGCCGGCCAGGGCGTAGAGCTCCAGCAGGCGTACGAACCAGACCGCGAACGTCTCGAAGTTCAGGCAACCCTCCCGAAGTCGATCGACCGTTGGATGCGGGACACGGAGGCCGGTTTCCTAGCCGGGCAGCGGCATCTCGCGGGTGACCTCCGGCAGGCAGCGCCGCTCGTCGCAGGCGCGGTACGAGAGGCGGAGCGTCGGCGCCGCGGCGCCGTCGAGCGCCCGCGCACGGAGCGCGATGCCGATCCTGCCGGTGAACGCCCGCTGTGCGAGCTCTCCTTCGCCGAAGCTCGCGGCCGCGGGCAGCGCGATCTCTCCCACCTCCAGCCCGGCGCCGTCGATCCGCACGGCGTCCGCATCCAGATGCCAGCCGTCGGCGATCGCGAGCTCCAGCCGGAACGGCCGCCAGCCGCTCTCGGGGTCCGCATCTCCGCCCGGGACGGGCTCCGCTTCGACGACGCCGAGCGCTTCGCGCCGGAGCGAGGCGCTCCCGCCACCGATCTGCACCGTGCCCGATTCCGCCGCTGCCGGCGGCGTCCGAGGTGCCGGCTCGGCGCCTTCTTCCCCGCCGAGCTCGGCGAGGGCGAGGCTCATCGTCTTGGCCCCTTCGGGATGCTGATCGACCAGCGGTGCGAAGGCGCGCGCCGTGCGCTCCGCCCGTTCCCGCCAGCGCGCATCGCCGGTCGCTTCGTGCAGGTCGAGCTGGTTGCGCGCCGCGACACCGTTCGCCCCCGGCAGGGCGCCGTCGAAGATCTCCTTGCCGCGAACCAGCAGGTCGGGAGCTTCGGCGACGTTGAAGTAGCCGCCCCGGGGCGACGCCAGCCGGCTCTCCTGCTCGTCGGCGAGGCGGACGGCCTCGGCGAGCCAGCGCGGCTCGCCGGTCGCCTCGTGCAGCCGCAGCAGTCCGCGTACGAGGAAGGCGTAGTCGCTGAGTCCGGCGGCGATGCGGCCGCGTCCGGCGCGCCAGGCGTGCAGCAGCGTCCCGTCTTCGGTGCGCAGCGTCGCGAGGACGAAATCGGCCGCGCGACCGGCCGCGGCGAGCAGCGCCTCGTCGCCGAGCGCCGCGCCCGCCACCGCCAGGCCGGCGATGGCGATGCCGTTCCAGTCGGCGAGGATCTTGTCGTCGGTCGCCGGACGACGGCGGCGCGACCGCACCGTGAGCAGCTTCTCGCGCAGCGGTTCGATCTCGGCGAGCAGCGCCTCGCGGCTCGTGCGCCGTTCCCGCGCCTGGACGTCGAGCGCGCGCGGCAGGTGCAGGACGTAGCGCTCCTCCTCGAAGAACGGCTCCTCGTGGAAGCCGTAGATCGGCGCCAGGAAGGTCGCCCCCTCGCGGCCGAGAGCGAGGTCGAGCTCGTCGCGGGTCCAGACGTAGTAGGCCCCTTCGCGCCCGCCGGTCTCGGCGTCGATGGCGCTCCAGAAGGCACCGTCGGGCGCCGTCATCTCGCGTGCGAGGAACGCGGCCGTGGCGCGCGCGATGCGCGCCGCCTCCTCGCTGCCGCTGCGCGCATGCTCGCGCGCGTACACCTCGAGCAGGAGCCCGTTGTCGTAGAGCATCTTCTCGAAGTGCGGCACCCGCCACTCGCGATCGGTCGCGTAGCGATGGAAGCCGCCGGCGAGCTGATCGAAGATGCCGCCGCGCGCCATGCCGTCGAGCGTCGCGGTGAGCATCATCGACGCTTCGACGCTGTCGTCGGCGAAGGCGAGAAGGTGCAGGAGGTTCGAGGGCGTCGGGAACTTCGGCGCGCCGCCGAAGCCACCCCAGGTGCCGTCGAAGCGCTCGCGCAGCGACGCCAGCGCCCGCGTCGCCGGTCCGGTTCCCGGAAGCGGCCCGGCGTACGGCTCGATCTCGGCCAGGTGACGGCGGATCGCCGTCGCCAGCTCGTCGCCCTGGGTCTCGACGTCGGCGCGGCGCTCCTTCCAGGCGTGGATCATCGAGCGCAGCACCGTCGGGAAGCCGGGCAGTCCGCGTGCGTCGAGCGGCGGGAAGTAGGTGCCGGCGAAGAACGGCTTGAGGTCGGGAGTGAGGAAGACCGAGTTCGGCCAGCCGCCCTGTCCGGCGAGCACCTGGGTCGCCAGCATGTAGACCTCGTCGAGGTCGAGGCGCTCCTCGCGGTCGACCTTGATGTTGACGAACTCGTCGTTCATCAGCGCCGCCACCGACGGATCGGAGAACGACTCGCGCTCCATCACGTGACACCAGAAGCAGGTCGAGTAGCCGACCGAGAGGAAGATCGGCTTGTCCTCGCGGCGCGCCTTCTCGAGCGCCTCAGGCCCCCACGGGTACCAGTCGACCGGATTCCGGGCGTGCAGCAGCAGATAGGGAGAGCTCTCCCCGGCGAGTCGGTTGGTGCGGGCCGTCGTTCCGTCGGACATGAGGCCTCCATCCTAGCCCGGCGCCGGTAGAATCGCCGGCGATGCGCATCGTTTCGCTCGTGCCGAACGCCACCGAGATCCTGTTCGCCGTCGGGGCGGGCGACCTCGTGGTCGGACGGTCGCACGAGTGCGATTTCCCGCCGGCGGCGGGGCCGCTGCCGGTCCTCACCGGCAGCGCGCTGCCCGCCGGACTCGCCGCCGCGGCGGTCGACACCGCGGTCTCCGCGCAGCTCGCCTCGGGGAAGAGCCTCTACACCCTCGACGATCGCCGCCTCGCCGAGCTGCGCCCCGATCTCCTCTTCACCCAGGAGCTCTGCCCGGTCTGCGCCGTCTCCACCGGCCAGGTCGGCGAGGCGATCGACCTCCTGACCGACTCGGTGCGCTGCCCCGAGGTCCTCTCTCTCGATCCGACCCGGCTCGAGGACGTCCTCGCCGACATCCTCCACGTCGGCCGTCGCGTCGGCCGCGAAGCGGCCGCCGCAGCGCTGGTCGACTCGCTCCGCGAGCGACTGGAGCGCGTCGAGGCTTCCAACCGGGGGCGCGTCCGGCCGACCGTGGTCGCCCTCGAATGGCTCGACCCGCCGTTCCTCGGTGGGCACTGGGTGCCGCAGATGATCGCCATCGCCGGCGGCAGGGATCCGTTCGCGGTCGCCTCCGGCGAGCGCTCCCGCCGCGCCACCTGGGCCGAGGTCGCCGCCTGCGACCCGGACTGGATCGTCGCCATGCCGTGCGGCTTCGACGAGGCCGGCGCCGCGGGGGAAATCGCGAAGCTCGACGGCAACACCGAATGGCGCGCGCTCCGCGCCGTACGCGACGGTCGCGTCGTGCCCGTCGACGCCAACGGCGAGTGGAGCCGGCCCGGTCCCCGGCTGGTCGACGGCGTCGAACGACTGGCCCGGCTCCTCCGGGTCTGACCTCCCGCACCCTCCGCCCGCACCGCCACCGAAACTGATCGTCGAATCCGTCGTAGGGAGAGGCGAAGGTTCACTTCCCGGAGGATTCGCCGATGACCCGTTTCGCCCCCGCGACCGCCCGCCGACTGGCGCTCACCGCTCTGGTTGCCCTCGCCACTCCCGCCCTGTTCGCCGCCGAAGTCGAGCGGACGATCGAGAAGAGCACCGCCGCCCGTCCCGGGCTCGTCGTCGAGCTCAGGAATCTCGCCGGCAACGTCACCGTCGTGGGCGCGACGGGCAGCGACGTCCGCCTGGTGGCCACCGTTCACGGCGGCGGCAGCGCCCGCGGCGAAGCCGAGCGGGTTGCCGGGCTCCTCGATCTGGCCGTCAGCGAGCTCGACGGCCGCTGGGTCGTGAAGGCGGTCTACCCGCTCGGCGAGTCGCACAAGTACCACTACCCTCGCCGCGAAGGGAGCGACTCGCTTCCCTGGATCCTCGACTGGGTCAACGTCGGGAACTCGAACTTCAAGTACGACAACCAGCGAGTGAGCGTCACCAACAGCGCCGGCGGCGGCGCCCTGACGCTCTACGCCGACTTCCGTCTCGAGATTCCGGCCGGCATCGCCACGACGGTGAAGAACGGCGTCGGCGTCGTCTACTCCCAGGGGGTCGACGGCAACCAGAATCTCGACATCTCGAGCGGCCGGGTCGCGGTGCGCGACAGCCGCGGGCGCCTCGGCGTCGACACCGGTTCGGGCGACGTCTCGGTCACCGGACACGACGGCGAGCTCGACATCGACACCGGCTCCGGCGACGTGACCCTGGAATCCGTGCACTCCGCGTTCGCCAAGATCGACACCGGCAGCGGCGACATTCGCATGACCCGACTCACGGGCTCGCTCGACGCCGACACCGGCTCCGGCGACATCGTCGGAACCGGCCTGCAGCTGGGACCGACGCTTCGCGCCGATACCGGATCCGGAGACGTCCGGCTGGCCGGCGACTTCGCCGGCCTGACCCGCATCGCGGTCGACACCGGTTCCGGCGACGTCACGCTGAACGCCGACGCCGGCACGGCCTCTCCCTCCGTCCGGATGAGCATCGACACCGGTTCGGGCGAGATCCGCTGCGACCTGCCTTCGACGCGCATCACCCGCTACGGTCACGGCGAGATGCGGCTCGAGATCGGCGACGCCGCGGGCACCGCCACGATCTCGACCGGCAGCGGCGACATCGTCCTGCGCTCCGCCAGCTGATCGACGGCGCGCCCGAAGGGCGCATTTCAGCCGCCGAGCGTGCGCGCCACCCAGCCGACGACCTGACCGTAGAGACCGCGCGCGCCGGGCTGCCCGAGGTCGAGGTCGGCCGGCATCCCGACGTGGCCGCCGCGCGCCGTCCGGGTGACCGCGATCGCCGCCGGGAGCCGCGCGAGACCGGGCGCCACCGTCCACGGCGGCACCATCGGATCGGCGTCGGAGTGGACGATCCAGCCCGGCAGGTCGATCGCGGGCAGCACCGGCGCGGCGCTCGCGCGCGCGTAGTAGTCCTCGGCCGAAGCGAAGCCCCAGCGCGGCGCCACGACCAGTCCGTCCCAGGCGCGGATCGTCGTCGCCGCGAGCCGCTCCGGCCGCTCCACCCGCAGGAGGCGCGGCGAGCCGCTGGCCGACGAGCGTCGCTCCACCGCGTCGAGCTGTTCGTTGAGGCCGGAGAGGACGTAGCGCCGATAGACGACCGCCGCCGCGGCGTCGAGCCGTCGCGCGCCGAGGTCGAGATCGAGCGGCGCGCAGATCGCCACGAGGCCGGCGGCCTGGCGGCGCGCTTCGGCCCGCCGCTCGCCCGCCCAGCGCAGGGCCAGATGTCCGCCGAGCGAGAATCCGACGATCACCCGGCGATCGAACCGGCGGAGCTCGGGCGCGGCGAGGATCGCGTCGAGGTCGGCAGTCAGTCCGGCGTGGTAGAAGTCGGCGCCCGAGCGATCCGCGCCGCGCAGGTTGACCCGCAGGAGCGCCAGCCCGGACGCATTCGCGACCGCGGCGAATCGCCGCAGGTAGGAGCTCTCGATGCTGCCGCCCAGTCCGTGCAGCGCGACGAGGAGCGTCGTGGCGCCCGGCGGCTCGTGCAGGGCACCGGTGAGGGCGATGCGACCCGAGAGCGGATCGTCGAGCTCCACCCGGAACGGCCGGTGGGGCGTCGTGCCCGGCGGCCGGAACCGTGCCAGCAGCGCCGGACCGATCGTCCAGAAGATCCCGCGCATCGAGGTCGTCAGGCCGGCCATCGCCGCGCCACTCTGCCACGCCACCGGCCGCGCGGTATCCCACCCGCCCGGCGGGCGCCCGACCGGGCCGGACGTCAGGGGCAGAGGTGGAGCGACCCGGTCTCGAGGACGGGCAGGAAGGGGCTTCCCTGCTCGCTCGTCCGCACCAGCGACTCGCCCGACAGGTGGTCGCTCACGGTGAGCGTGACCTCGACATCGGTCAGGCCGGAGGCGAAGAGCCAGAAGTTGTCGAAGTCGGGGACGCCACAGGCATCGGTCATCTTGACCAGCAGCTCGACGTTCGCCGGATCGAAGAACCAGAAGTAGCCGCTGGCGTCGGAGACCGGCACGGCGACGCCGGCGCCCCCGCTGCCGTCGCTCCGCCGCCAGGCCGCGGCGACCTCGAAACGCCCGTCGAGGAGCTCGAGAGCGGTCCCGGTCGCACCGGCGAGCGGAGCCACGGGCGTCGACGGGAACCGTTCCTGGGTGACCGTCTCACAGGCGTGGAAGGAGCCGCTGTCGAACGTCGGCGGGAACGGCTCGCCGAGAGCGGTCGCCACCATATGGCGCTCGCCGCTCCGCGTGTCGACAACGTCGAGGCGCGCCTCGACGTTGGTGAGACCGGTGGCGTAGAACCAGAAGTTCTCGAATCCGGGAAGGTCGCAGGCGTCGACGATCTTGAACAGGAGATCCGGCGCCGCGGAATCGAAGAACCAGAACGCGGCGCTGTCCGCGGTGAGAAGCGTGGCCTGCCCCCGTCCGAGGAGCCCCGCGAAGTCGCGGCGCTCGGCCCGCACCCGGAATCGACCGTTCGCCAGACAGTGCGTGGCTTCGGATGCCACGCACGGCGCCACGGACGGACCGTCGACGATCCAGAGCGCGCGCCCTCCCTCCTCGTCCGTCGCGGCGAAGAAGAACGACCCGCCCGCGACGAGGAGCGGCGCGATGTCGGAGCCCGTGGCCGCGGCGCCGAAGTTACCCACGGGCATCGGCTCCGCGGTACCGCCGGCGACCTGCCAGAGATCGATGCCGCTCGCCGGGCCTTTGGCGGCGAAGAGCACCTGATCGCCGACGCTCACCAGGCCGCGAGGTATCGACCCTCCGGGACCCGGAGCGAGATCGGCCAGGATTCCGGTCCCGGCGGCGCTGCCGTCCGATCGCCAGAGCTCCCGGCCGTGCGCCCCGTCGAACCAGGGAAAGTAGACCGCCTCGCCGCCGTCGCCGATCGCCCCGTGCCGCCAGTCGGAAGCGTTCGCACCCGCCGCGCTCGGCAGGTCGGCGATTTTCCTCGTTCCCGCACCGCTCCCGTCGCTCCTCCAGAGCTCGTAGGTGAAATTCGAGGTGCCGGTGTCGAAGGTCACCGCCAGAAACGGCAGCTCGCCGAGGAGTCTCGACCCGTCCGCGAGGGTCACGATCTCCTGCGCCGCCATGGTGCGGAGGAGCCGGGTCCGCTCGGCGCTGCCGTCGGTGATCCAGAGCTCGGTCAGCTCTCCCTGGCAGTCGAACGGCTCCACGCCGAACAGCGCCGGCGCGACCTCCCCTTCCGGCGGCAGGACCGGCGCCGGCTGGCAGGCGCCGTCGGCGCTCCACGCGGCCAGCCGCCGTGCCGACGGATCGCCGCCGGAGTACTGCCAGAGCTCGAACCGCGGGGCGGCGTCCGGAGCGCTCCAGCCGACGCTCCAGACGATCCCGCCCGCGAAGCGGCGCGCTTGCAGACTCGTGGCGCCCGCGAACTCGGCGACCGTGCGCAGGGTCCGCGTCGCCAGGTCGAAGGCGACGACCCGCTGCTCGTCCTCGAGCAGGACCCAGACGCCGTTCTGCTCGCCCAGGGAGCGCACGCGCCCGGCATGCAGCTCGAGGAGCGGCGCGATCGCGCCGGACCGCGGCCGCAGCCGGTCGATGAACGGATGCGGCGACGCGCCACCGGAAGCGAGCACGACCAGCTCCCCCGCACTCCAGAGCAGCTCGTCGGAGAGAGCGCCCTCGCCGCTCGCCTCGGGATCGTCGAAGAGCGCGCGCCGATCCTGCGAAGCGGGATCGAATCGCCAGATCTGCCGCGCCGACTCCTCGCCGTGCTCGCGGTAGACGGGAGCGTCGACGAAGTACCAGGCGCCACCCGCCGTACGGAGCGTCGGCGCGCCGTTCGGCGCCGCGTGATCGCCGCGGCGCACCGGAAGGGTGAAGAACGGCTCGGCCCCGTGGCCGTCGAGCGCCACGCGGAAGAGCGTTCGCTCGCTCGCGGTTTCGTTCGTGACGGCGAACAGGAGCTCCGGGCCGACGATTCCGAGCGCCGTCGCCTCGCCGGCGGCCGGACCCGCCAGGTCGAGCACGCGCCGCGGCGTCGAGATGCCGAGGAGCACCGACGAACAGCAGATGCAGAGCAGGAGAAGCAGGCGAGCGATTCGGGACCGCATGTCGACCCCCGGGTCAGGAAGGTACGGCCGGAGCCGATGGTAATCCAGGTCCGAACCGGCCGCGGAACGGCACCGCTTTTCCCGCCGGAGCGCTCCCGCCGTGTGGTTAGCGGACGCCGAGCTCCGTGGCCGCAGCCAGCACGCTCTCCCAGGCCGTCGGCTCGAGGTGGGACGGGACTCCAGCGCTCTCTCCTTCCCGGAAGAGCCGCAACGCTTCCCGGTACCATCGGATCGCGAGCGCTCGCCGTCGTTCCCTTTCGCTCGGCTCGTGCGCCAGGAGGGAGGAGATTCCCGCGGCCTTGCCGAGCTGCGATGCCAGGAACGCACGCTCGTAGACGAGGAAGGCCGGCGCCCCGGGTCGTTCCGCGGCTCGCTGGAGTGCTTCGATCGCATCTCCGTGCTCCGCGAAGGCCGCGCGATCGCGACCGTCGGCGATCATGGCGAGGGCCAACTCCGTACGAGCCGACGTGAGCCTCCGGGCCGCCTGGTGATTCGCCGGGTCCGCCTCGGTGATCACCGCCAGCAGTTGGCAGGATCGCGCGAGCGTCTCGCTGCCCTCGCGAGGTTGCCCGTTCTGCCAGGCGTCGCTGCCGAGGTGCGCCAGGGTCGTCGCGAGCCGATCGCGGATCTCGACACTCGACGGTTCCCGTAGCTCGAACTGCTCGAGCCTTTCGCGGGCCGAGCGCAGAGCCGCCAGGGCTTCTTCACGCCGACCCATTCGAAACATCACATTCGCCTGCAGGAGTTCGGTATCGACCATCCCGACCTCGGCCGCGCGCAACCCCGGCGAAAGTTGCAGAGCTCTCCGCGATGCTTCCACGGCCCGCTCCAGCCGTGGAGCTGCGTCCGCGACCTTGGCGGAGAAACCGAGCAGATCCACGTTGTCGCGCAGGGATGCCGCGAGCGCGATCTGATCTTCTGCGCTCCCGGGAACCTCTGCGACGATCGACTCGGCGATCGCGACGGCGCGCTCCGCAGCCTCGAGCCGGGCCTCCGGCTCGAGCTCCCCGGCGAAGCGGCGCCTGGCGAGCGCCCCCAGGATGCGGATCAGGAGGCGGCGGGACTCGATCGACCCGCTGGACTGCGCGAGCGGCTCGACCAGCTCCCGGGCCGTCTGGAGAAGCGTCCCGCTCTGCTCCGCGAGATCGAGTCCGGCGGCGGCTCGCCGGTCCGAGAGGATCTCGCCGATCCGCAGGTATCCCTCCGCCACCTCCCTCGTCAGGGTCGGGTCTCCCTGCGATTCCGACTGCAATTTCTCCAGGTAGGTCAGGGCCCGCTCGAGAATCAGCTTTCTGGCTTCGGTGGAGCCGTCGACGTCGCGTACCGCGTCGTGAATCTCGAAGAGCAGCGACCGCGCGAGCTCCCGGGTCTCGGAAAATCGTCGCTCGGCGAGATCGCGCTCGGTCCGGAGACGCGTCGCCGACTGCACGCCGGCGAGCGCCAGGATCGCCAGGGCAGCGGTCGCGATTCCGAGACGCCAGCGATTCCGGCGAACGAATCGCGAAGTCACGTAGGCGATCGTTCCCCTGCGCGCGCTCACCGGTCGGCCGACGAGATGGTTCTCGAGGTCACGGTCGAGCTCCGCCACCGACGAATAGCGCAGCTCCGGTTCTCTCCTCAGCGCCTTGAGGACGATCGCGTCGAGATCGCCTTGCAGGGCGCCCGGAGCCAGGAGGTAGTCCGCGGGCTTCTCCTTCCGCACGCGCCGGACGGCGCGTGACGGGCGCGCCGGCTCCTTCCTCTCGATCGCCTGCGACAACGCCAGCGGCGAGTCGCGTCGGTCCACGAACGGTGTCGCTCCGACCAGGAGCTCGAACAGAACGACGCCGAGGGAGTAGATGTCCGAGGAGGTGGAGACCGGCTCCCCCTGCAGCTGCTCCGGACTCGCGTAGGCAGGCGTGAACATCCGATCCTGGGTCGCCGCAAGGGATGGACCGCCTTCCTCGGAGCTCGCGGCAGTCAGCCGGGCGACGCCGAAGTCGAGAAGTTTCGTCTCACCCTGCGGAGTCACGAGGATGTTCGACGGCTTGAGATCGCGATGCACCACGAGATGGCGATGCGCATACCCGACACCATCCAGAACCTGGCGGAAGAGCTGCAGCCGCTCGCGGAGATCCAGACGCCGTTCCGTCGCGTGCCGGATCAGGTCGGTCCCTTCCACGAACTCCAGGACCAGGTACGGGGTTCCCTCCTCCAACTCGCCACCATCCAGAAGGCGAGCGATTCCGGGATGGTCGAGACCCGCGAGAATCCGGCGCTCGGCCCGGAACCTCTCGCGAAATCGCGGCGAATCGACCGCTCCACGAAGGATCTTGATGGCCACCAGACGTTCGAATCGATCGTCGGCGCGTGCGGCGCGATAGACCCTGCCCATGCCGCCCTCGCCGATCTTCGCGGTGACCGACCAGGGACCGATCCGCCGCCCGATCAGCGGATCCTGCCCGCTCGGCTCGCCGACGTCGATTCGCAGAACCGGGAGCTGGTCCGGACCCCGGTCCGCCGCGAGGAGGGCGCGGACTTCGGCAGCCAACGCGGGCTCCGCGGAGGCGAGCGCTTCGAGTCGCGCCTCGGCATCCGCGACATCCTGATCCGCGAGATCCTCGAACAGGCCCCGGGCCCGCTCCCAGAATGCGGCGTCGCTCAAGCGGTCAACTCACGGTAGAGAAAGGCCCGTGCTGCGCGCAGGTCCCGCTTCACGGTCGGCTCCGAAACTCCGAGGACGTCGCTGGTCTCCTCGATGGTCAGTCCGGCGAAACAGCGCAGCTCCACGGCCTCGGCAAGGCGCGGATCGAGGCCGCTCAGGCGCAGGAGCGCCGCGTCCAGCGCCAGGAGGTCGACGTTCGTCGGCATCTCGAAGGCCACGTCGTCCGCCAGCTCGACGCGCAAAGCGCGCCCGCCGCGCTTCTCCGCGTTCCTCTCCCGCGCGTGATCGACGAGGACCCGGCGGATCACTCGCGAAACGATGGCGAAGAACTGTCTGCGGTTCTGCCACTGCACGCGGTTCTGACCCGCGAGTCGCAGATAGAGCTCGTGCACCACGGCCGTGGGGGTCAAGGTGAGTCCTGCGGGTTCCCCCCGCAACTGGCGGCGCGCGATGGCTTTCAACTCCGCGTACACCAGCGGCAGGAGTTCGTCTCCGGCGCTCTCGGCTCCTGCTGCCCAGGACCGGAGCAGTTCCGTGATCCGACCGTCTCTCAACGCCTCGCCGCTTCCCGAACTCATCCCGAAGAAGCATAGATCGCAGCCCCGGCGGCGGGAAAACGGCCCTGATCCGATCCCCGACCGCATTCCGCGTCTACCAGCAAGGGAGAACCTCGATGAACTCCAGAAGCCATACCGACCGTCCCGGATCCTGCCGCAACCGGGGATCACGCCGCCTTGGAGCGGCACTGCTTTCCACACTCTTCTTCTTGCCGCTGGCTTCGCACGCTGCCGACCCGTCCGGCGCGATCCCCTACGCACCTCAACGACAGATCAACACCACTTCCGCGGGATTTCAGGGAGGCACGGTCACCGCCGCCGCTCCGTTCGGCTGGATCGTGGTCTGGCTGAGCCAGAACGAGGCACTGTCAAACATCCGCTACCGGCTCGTCTCGCGCGGCGGCGAAACCATCTCACAGCAGCTCCCGGTCACTTCAGGATTCGATCAAAGGCTCCCGGCCATCACCCGTCTGGACGATGGCAGGTATCTCGTCATCTGGGCCGAGGACGACGCCGGGGGATCGGTGACCGAGATCAACGGTCGATTCCTTCTCGCATCGGGCGACCTCGACGGTGGAGTCTTCTCCATCCAGGCCGGCGGCCCGACCATCCACTCCACGGCCGTCGCAGCGGCTCCAGCGGGCGGGTTCGTCGTCGTTTGGCGCGACGCGACCCCCGGCGTCATGGTGCGTCGCTTCAGCGGCAGCGGGGCGCCGCTCGCCGGTGCGCTCCGCGTCGACACCACGGGTGGCTTCGTGGACGAGCCGCGGGTCGCCCGCCTCTCGGGATCGGGCGGGCACGTGCTGGTCTGGTCCAGCACCGTATCCACCGGAGGGGACGGCTCGGGTCAGAGTGTGCAGTGGCGCCGCCTCCTGCCGGACGGTTCGCTCGCGGGGCCGGAACAACAGGCCAACAGCTACACCCCCGGCGATCAACTTCTGCCGGATGTCGCTTCCCTGAGCGGCGGTCGATTCGTCATCGCCTGGCAGAGTGTCGGCAATGCGATCGACGCGCCGGAAGGCGAGCCGCTCGGAGACGGCATCGACGTGCGCTGCTTCCGCAGCGATGGCACACCGCTCGCGCCCGAGGTCACCGTGAGCTCGGATCCCGGATCGATGGCCTACGACCCCTCCATCGTCGCCGGACCGGACGACGAGATCCTCGCGGCCTGGGCCTCCGCGAACAACGGACTGCGAGCCAGGCGTCTGGCCTGCACCTACGGCACCAGCAGTCTCGCCGAGGAGTTCCGGGTCGACGACTTCGTGGCCGCCACGAACCCCGAGTATCCGGGGCTCGCCGTCGCCGACAGCGGCGACTTCGCGGTCGGATGGGACTCCTACACCGCCTCTCCGGGCGGAGATGACTCCGACGCCGCCGCCCAGGTCCGGACCTTCACGATCGGCCGCATCGCGTCCTGGAAGATGGAGGATCCCTCCGACTCGGGGACCGCCGCCGACTCCGCCGGACTCTGGCCTGACGACGCGACCCTGCTGATGCCCGGAACTCCCGTCTGGAGCTGGGGGCGCGGGGCGCAACAGGCTCTCTCCTTCGGCGGATCCGACGCGGCGTCCGTCGCCAGCTCGAACGAGCTCACGATCATGGACAGCGGCGTCACCCTCGAAGGATGGATCTACCTCGAGCTCCTCCCGAGCCAGCTCGTCGAGCCGTACTCTTCGATCTACGATTCGGACTCGGACAACTACGTCCTCTACCTCGATCGCGACAACGCCGAGCTGAGATTCAAGGTCACCGACAGCGACGGGACCAGCGAACGCCCGGGAATCCCCGAGAGCGCCCTGCCGCTCCGCAAATGGTTCCACGTCGCCGGAATCTACCGCGGCGAAGGCGACGCGCTGATCTACCTGAACGGCCAGCAGGCCGACCGGCACGTCAATGCGAATCTGATCGATCCCGTTCGCTCGTCCGTGTCCCAGATCGCCGCGTTCGGCCGCGACGGAGCACTGGCTCGCTACTACCTCACCGGCCGGATCGACGAGTTTTCAGTCTGGAGACGCGGGATCTCGGTCGTCGAGCTGGGACTGGTCCGCGGATCGTGGCTCTTCGGAGACGGCTTCGAGCGGGGCGACTTCCAGGGTTGGGATCTCGCCATCCCGCCCCCATGAACCCCTCCTGACTACATCCGTCGCGATTCGCCGAAGACGATCGGCAGCTCGAGCCGCTTGCCGTCGCGCACGACGACCGCCGTCGCCTTGTCGCCCGGATGCGCCGAGCGCAGCACGAACATCATGTCGTTGATGTCACGGATCTCCTTGCCGGCGAGCTCGACCAGCAAGTCGCCGCGGGCGAGACCGGCGCGCTCGGCCGGGCCGCCGGGCCGGGTCCCCGCGAGCAGCACGCCGGCGATCCCCTCGCCCGGACCGGCGTAGTCCGGGATCGTCCCCAGCGAGGCGCCGAAGGAGCGCGCGTCACCGCGCGGCGCCGGTTGCGGCGCCGAGGCGTAGGTGAGCGGCGCGGCGCGGTCGACGACCGCGGTCGCGATCCCCGCCGCCACCGCCGCGACCGCGGCACCGCCGACGGCGTTGATCCGCTCCGCGTCGTCGCTCGGCTTGTGGTAGTCGTCGTGGGTCCCGGTGAACAGGTGCAGCACCGGCACCCCCGCGGCGTAGAACGCCGTCTGGTCCGAAGGGCCGTAGCCGTCGCCCGAGACCTTGCACTCGAGTCCGCGCCGCTCGCAGACCGGCGCCACGATCTCCGGCCACTCCACCGCGGAGCCGCCGCCGAGCAGCGCGAGCTCGTTGTCGCGCAGCCGGCCGACCATGTCCATGTTGACCATGGCGCGCAGGTCGGTGAGGGCGAGCCCGGCAGGCGGGTTGCGCACGAAGGCCGTCGAGCCCAGCAGTCCGCGCTCCTCGCCGGCGAAGGCGACGAACTCGATCTCGCCGCCGAGCTCGCTCCGCCGCGCCGCCAGCTCGCGCGCCGCCTCGAGGAGCGCCGCCACGCCCGAGGCGTTGTCGTCGGCACCGTTGTGGATCTCCTCGATCCCGGGCGCGAGGGAGCTCGCGCCGCCGAGGCCGAGGTGATCGTAGTGGGCGCCGAGGAGGACCCGCGCCCGCTTGCCGTCCGTCGCCGCCGTTCCGCGCAGCAGGCCGGCGACGTTCGACGCCGAGCGCCTCTCGGCGATCAGCTCGACGGTGAGCGCAGCGCGATGGGAGCCGCTCACGAGCGACTCCGCCACCGCCCGCGAGACCGCCGCGGCGACGATGCCGGCGTCGCCTGCATCCTCCGCATGCAGTCCGGGAAGACGCGCCTCGTCCGGCAGCGGCTTGCCCTCGACCGCCTCGGGCAGATCGGCGATCAGGATCCCCACCGCGCCATGTTCGCGCGCGTTCCACAGCTTGTAGCGCAGCTCCGAGAAGCGGCGCTCCGCCTCTCCATCGAAGCCGGCCGGGACGAAGCGGCGCACGAGCACGACCTTGCCCGCGACGTCGAGCCCTTCGTAGTCGTCGCGCGCCGGCTCGGTCGTGGTGACGCCGTAGCCGGCGAAGACGACCGGCGCGGAGACCGCGGCCGACTTCGAGAACGGCAACGGCCGGAAGTCGTCGGCGGCGACCTTCTCCCCGTCGATGGCGAGCGACGTCGCGGTACCCGCCGTCAGGGCGACCGTGACGTCGAAGTTCTGGCGGAAGGTTCCGTTCTCGCCGGCCGGCTCGAGGCCGATCTCGCGGAAGAGGCGCTCGATCTCCACCGCCGAAGCCTCGAGACCCGGAGTCCCCACGCCGCGCCCCTGGCGCGCGTCGTCCGCCAGCCAGGCGGCGTCCCGGAGATAGCGGTCGGCGGCCCGGACCTCGGTCGTCGCGGCGGTCCCGGAGATCCAGTCGGCGACGTAGACGTCGGTCTCTCCCGGCTTGCCCTGGTTGCGGTTCGAAGCGAAGGCGAGGCGCGTGCCGTCCGGGGAGAACATCGGGAAGCCGTCGAATCCCGGCGCGAAGGTGATCCGCTCGAGGCCGCTGCCGTCGACGTGGATCGCCCAGAGATCGAACTCGCGCCCCTTCGGATCGCCGTAGTTGCTGGAGAAGATCACCCGCCGGCCGTCGGGAAAAAAGTACGGGGCGAACGACGCCGCGCCGAGGTCGGTGATCTGCCGCGCGTTCTTCAGACCGTCCTTCTCGATGTCGGCGACCCAGAGCTCGAGCCGGCCCGGTCGCACCAGCGACTTGCCGAGCAGATCGCGGAAATCGTCGAGCTCGGTGCCCCGGGGGCGCGACGCGCGCCAGACGATCTGCCGGCAGTCGCGCGAGAAGTAGGCGCCGCCATCGTAGCCCGGAGTGTTCGTCAGCCGCTGCACCTCGCTCCCGTCCGGATTCATCCGGTAGAGATCGAGGTCGCCGTCGCGGGTCGAAGTGAAGAGGATCGTGCCGTCGAGCGGACAGGTCGTCGCCTCGGCGTCGTAGGCCTCGTTCCGCGTCAGCGCCACCGGTTCGCTGCCGTCGCGCCGCGCGCGGTAGATCTCGTACGTGGAGTCGATCGCCCAGACGTAGCCGTGCGAACGATCCGGCGGCGGCGGACAGGCCGCCGCCGCACCGTGCGTCGAAGCGTAGAGGATCCCCTCTCCGTCCGGGGTGAAGTAGCTGCACGTCGTCTTGCCGGCTCCGGTCGAAACCAGCCGCGGCTCCGGAGCCGTCACCGCCGGATCGACGGCGAGGGTGAAGATCTGGTCACAGGCGTACGGAGGGCGCGTGGACTGGAAGATGAGCTCCCGGCCGTTCTCCGCCCAGTAGGCCTCCGCGTTCTCGCCGCCGAAGGTGAGCTGTCGCACCCCCTGCAGATGAACCTCCCGCGGATCGTGCAGCATGCCGGCCGACCGGCCGGCCGCCGGAAAGGAGGCGGCGCCGAGCAGGGCGAGACCCAGGATCCACGGCGCGGCGGACCGCCGGCGGTCGTGGATTGCGGATGACGACGACGTCGGATTCGAGCGCATCGGATGTTCGACCCTTCCCCCGGAAATCGACCGGACAGCAGTCGAATCCTATGGCAAAGAACTTTGACATGCGGCGCGACGGATCGGTATCGTGCCCTGCGTCACGCGCCGCTCCGCGCTGCGTCCGAATCCATGAACATCGCCTCTTCGCCGGCCAAGTCCGCCTTCGTGGCCGGCCTCCTCGTCTGCCTGGCGGCTCCGCCGTGCCGTGCCACCGAACCGCTGACGCTCGAAGCAGCGATCGCCAGCGCGCTCGCCGGCAACGAAACCTCCGGAATCGCCCTGGCGCGCCTCGAGGGGGCCTCGGCGCTCCGGCGGCAGGCGGTGGCGCAGCTCATCCCGGCGCTCACCATCTCGGCCAACGCGACCCGGCGGGCGCGCGAGGTCGACCGGATCATCGACGGCGACCGCGTGACGGTCCAGGCGCTCGAGGCCTATTCGAGCCAGGCGGTCGTCGAGACCCCGCTCTTCGATCTGCGCGCGGTGCCGCTGATCCGCGCCGCGAACCACGGTCTCGAAGCGCAGACGATCGAATCGGACGAGCTTCGCCGCGCCCTCGCCTTCGACGTCGCCGACGGCTTCTTCGCCGTGCTCTCGGCCGAGGAGCTGCGGGCTGCGGCGGCGAAGCGCGTGCAGGTCGCGCGACAGACCGTCGAGGAGTCGAGCCTGCGGCTCGACGCCGGCCTCGCCACGCGCAACGATCTGACCCGGACGCAGCTCGAGGAGGCGACCGCGCGGCTCGAAGCGACCCGCGCCGAGAACCTCGTGACCACCGTGCGACTCGCCCTCGCCTACCTCATCGCCGCGCCGGTCGACGGCGAGCTCGTGCCGCCCGCACGCGCGGCGACTCCGGCTGCCGATCGCGACGCGCTCGTCGACCGGGCGCTCGCCGAACGGCGCGAGCTGGTGGCGCTCGACGAGCGCTGGCAGCAGCTGCAGAAGCTCGCCCGCGCCCCCCGTCTCGGCTGGGTCCCGCGCCTCGACCTGCGGGGAATCTACCGCTGGACCAACGAAGCGGGACTGTCGGGGCGCGAGGAGGACTGGAATCTGGGGCTGAATCTGACCTGGGAGATCTTCGACGGCGGCGACCGCTCCGCGATCGCCGACCAGCGCGACGCCCAGGCGCGCGAGGCGGAGCTCGTGCTGGCCGGCCGCAGGCGCCAGGTGGCCCTCGAGATCGACCAGGCGCGGGCCGATCTGGCGACCGCCGCCGCCGCGCTGGAGCAGGCACGCGTGCGATCCGTCGTCGCCGAGCAGAACGTAGAAGAGGTGAGCGAGCGCTTCCAGTACGGTCTCGCCACCGCGCTCGAGCAGACCGACGCCCAGGTGGCATCGTTCGAGGCCGAGGCCGAGATGGCACGCCAGGGATTCGCGCACGCGGTGGCCGGCCTCGCCCTCGACGAGGCGCTCGGCGGCTGGCCCGTCCCGCTCGCCGCGATCCAGGAGGAGAAACCTTGAAAGGAAGTCGCCTCGCCGCCCTCGTCCTGATCCTCGTCCTCGCCGGCTGCCGCGGCAGCCAGGAGAGTCCCCCCAACCGCGGCGACGTCCGGTTTCCGGTCGAGACCGTCACCGTGGCGAACCGTCCGGTCGAGTACAGCCTGAGTGCGGTCGGTTCGATCGAGGCGTTCGAGAAGGTGGCCGTCACCGCGCGGGTCGGCGGTGTCGTCGAGAAGGTCCGCTTCCGCGAAGGTGACCGGGTCGGCACGGAGACTTCACTCGCCGAGATCGAGCCGGCGCGCTATCGCCTCGCCGAGGACGCGGCGCGCTCGGCGCTCGCCAAGGCCGAAGCGACGGCCGCCGAGGCGGCGAACGGCCTCGAACGACGCCAGGCGGTGAACGCGAGGAATCCGGATCTGGTGCGCGCCGAAGAGGTCGACTCCTGGCGCACTCGCGTGGCCGCCGCGCGCGCCGACGTCGAGCAGGCGCGGACGGCGCTCCGTCTCGCCGAGCTCAACGTGCGCGACGCCTACGTCCGCCCGCCGATCGCCGGCGTCATCCAGACGCGCGAGATCGAGACCGGTCAGTACGTGCAGCCCGGCGCGATGATCGCCACGATCGTCCGGCGCGACCCGCTCCTCCTCCGCTTCCGCGTTCCGGAGTCGGAAGCCGACTCGATCCACACGGGCATGCGCGCCCGCTTCCAGCTCCGCGGCAGCCGCGACCGCGAATACCAGGCCGACATCCGGCTGGTCGGCGCGGCCGCGAGCGAAGCCGACCGGATGGTGACGGTCACCGCCGAGGTCGACGACCCGAACCGGGACGACCTCCGCCCGGGAGCCTTCGTCCAGGTCACGGTGCCGATCGGCGAAGCTTCGGCGCCGGTCATTCCGCAGACCGCCATCCGGCCCAGCGAACGCGGCTTCCTCGCCTACGTGATCCAGGGCGACCTCGCCGAGGAGCGTGTCCTCGAGCTCGGCCTGCGGACCGCCGAGGGTCAGGTCGAGGTCCGCAGCGGCCTCGCCGCCGGTGAGCAGCTCGTGGTACGCGGAGCCGAGGCGCTGCGCAACGGCGCCCGCGTCGCCGTGGCTCCGGCACCGGAAGGTTGAAGCGATGAAGCTGACCGAAGCCTGCGTCGAGAAGCCGGTCTTCGCCTGGATGTTGATGGCGGGGACGGTCCTGTTCGGCCTCGTCGCCGCGTCGCGCATCGGCATCAGCCAGATGCCGGACGTCGACTTCCCGACCATCAACGTCTCGGCCTCCTGGGAGGGCGCCGCGCCCGAGGTGATCGAGAACGACGTCCTGCAGCCGCTCGAGGAGGCGCTGGTCCAGGTCGAGGGGATCAAGAGCCTGACCTCGACCGCGAGACAGGGCAGCGGATCGGTCACGGTCGAGCTCGATCTCCGGCGCAACGTCGACCTGGCGCTCCAGGACGTCACCGCCAAGGTGCAGCAGGCGGCGCGCCGTCTGCCGCCGGACCTCGATCCGCCGGTCATCTCGAAGACCAACCCGGAGGATCAGCCCATCATGTGGCTCGGTCTCTCGGGCCCCTATTCGCGCCAGATGCTGGCCGACGTGGCGCGCTACCGGGTCAAGGAGCGCCTGCAGACACTGCCCGGCGTCGGCGAGATCACCGAGGGCGGCTCGATCGAGCGCAACGTCCGCATCTGGGTCGACGCCGACGCCCTCGACGCCAAGAACCTGACCGTCTCGGACATCTCGCGCGCGCTCACCCGCGAGCACATCGAGCTCCCGGCGGGACGGATCGAGCTCCCCGGGCGCGAAGTCAACGTCCGGGTGCTCGGCGAAGCGCTCGACCTCGACACGCTCCGCGGCATCGTGGTTCGCGAGGTGGAGGGATCGCCGATCCGGCTCTCGGACGTGGCGCTCGTCGAGGACGGCTTCGAGGACGTGCGGCGCTACTCGCGGGTCAACGGCGAGCCGGCGCAGGGTCTCGGCATCCGCAAGCAGCGCGGCGCCAACGCCGTGGCGGTGGCGAAGTCGATCTACGCCGAGCTCGACCGGATCCGCGAGACGCTCCCCGACGGGATGCAGCTCGGCATCAACTTCAACTCGACCCGCTTCATCGAGGAGTCGGTGCACGAGATCGAGTTCGAGCTCCTCCTCGCCGTCCTCCTGACGGCGCTGGTCTGCTGGCTCTTCCTCGGCTCGCTCTCTTCGACGCTGAACGTCGTGCTGGCGATCCCGATGTCGCTCCTCGGCACCGTGGCGGTGATCTACTTTCTCGGCTTCACCCTCAACACGTTCACACTGCTAGCACTCGGCCTCGCCGTCGGCATCGTCGTCGACGACGCGATCATGGTGATGGAGAACATCTTCCGCCACGCCGAGGAGGGCAAGGACCGGCGCCGCGCCGCCCTCGAAGGGACCCAGGAGATCGCCTTCGCGGCGCTCGCCGCGACGCTCGCCGTCTGCGCGATCTTCATTCCGGTCGTCTTCATGGGCGGGATCGTCGGCAAGTTCTTCCTCCAGTTCGGCGTCACGCTCTGCGTCGCCGTCCTGCTCTCCTACGTCGAAGCGGTGACCCTGGCGCCGGCGCGCTGCTCGCAGCTGCTCGAGGTCGGCCGCGAGCGCGCCAACGCCCTCGGCCGGCTCGTCGACCGCGGCTTCCACCGCCTCGCCGCCGGCTATTCCCGGCTCCTCCCCTGGGCGCTCCGCCGGCCGGTCACCGTGATGATCGCCGCCGTCGCGCTCTTCGGCGCCGCGATTCTGGTCTTCCGCGCCATGCCGAAGGAGATGGTCCCGTCGCAGGACCAGTCGCGGACGATGATCCGTCTCACCGCGGCGGTGGGCTCCGATCTCTCCGAGATGGACCGCCTGATGCAGCGCGCCGAGGGCTACCTCAAGCAGCGCCAGGACGTCGAGCGCTGGTTCGCGGTCATCGGCGGATTCGGTGGCAGCGGCGTCAACAACGGCATCTTCTTCGTCACGCTGAAGGCGCCGCGCGATCGCGACACCACGCAGGCCCAGTTCATCGCCGAGACGCGCAAGGAGCTCAACTCCTATCCCGGCCTGCGCGCCGTCGTGCAGGACCTCTCGCAGCAGGGATTCACCGCCCAGCGCGGCTTCCCGGTCGAGTTCTCGGTTCGCGGCTCCGACTGGGAGAAGCTGATCGACACCAGCCACGACCTGATGAGCCGGCTGCAGGCCTCGGGTACGGTCGTCGACCTCGACAGCGACTACCTCCTCGGCATGCCCGAGCTCGCGGTCGAACCCGACCGGTCCCGCGCCGCGGATCTCGGCATCAGCATGGACGACCTGGCGACGACCCTGAACGCTCTCGTCGGCGGCGTCCGGGTCGGCAAGTACAGCGACAACGGCCGACGCTTCGACGTCCGGCTGCGCCTGCTCGCCGGACAGCGCTCGCGACCCGAGGACCTCGCGAAGCTCAAGCTCCGCGCCGCCTCGGGCGAGCTCGTCCCGCTCTCCTCCCTGGTCACCACGGTCGAGAGGCCGGCGCTCCAGGCGATCACGCGACGCGACCGCGAGCGCGCGATCACCATCTACGCCAACGTCGCCCCCGGCTCGTCGCAGGACAAGGCCCTGGCCGAGGTCGAGCGCCTGGCCGGGACGGCGCCGCTGGGCGTGCGGGTCGTCCTCGGCGGCGCCTCCGTCGCCTTCCGCGAATCGATGTCGAGCCTGCTTTTCGCCCTCGTGCTCGGCATCATCGTGGCTTACATGATCCTCGCCTCGCAATTCAACTCGTTCCTGCACCCGGTGACGGTCCTGACGATCCTGCCGCTGTCGATCGCCGGCGCGGCGTTCGCCCTCTACTCGACCGGCCGCAGCCTCAACATCTTCTCGATGATCGGCCTCCTGCTGCTCATGGGGATCGTGAAGAAGAACTCGATCATCCTGGTCGACTACGCCAATCAGTTACGCGCCCGGGGACGGAGCGCGCTCTCGGCGATCCTGCGCGCCGGTCCGGTCCGCCTGCGCCCGATCCTGATGACTTCGGCGGCGACCATGATGGCGGCGATCCCCGCCGCCCTCGGTCTCGGAGCGGGATCCGAGACCCGCGCGCCGATGGCGGTCGCGGTGATCGGCGGTCTGATCGTTTCGACCGCCCTCTCGCTCCTCGTCGTGCCGGCGTTCTACTTCCTCTCCGACCGGATCAAGGAGAGGCTCACCTCCCGCCGGGCGAAGCAAGCGCCACGCCGCCAGCGCAATCCGGCCGAAACGGCCGGCTGAACGCAGCAAGGGCGGCGACCTCGCGGCCGCCGCCCTTCCGTCCTGCGATCGAGAAAGCCGTCAGCTCTTGGTGACGGTCGAAACCTTCTTCACGCCGTCGAGCGCCCGGACCGCGGCGATCGCCTGCGAGCGGTCCGACTTCGAGAAGTCGACCGGCATCTCGAGCACCACCGTGCCGTCCGCGGCCTCGGTGCCGACCTTGAAGCCGCTCGCGCCGATCGCGTCGATGAGCGCGATCCGGATCCGGCTCTCGAGGATGGCGTCCTTGACCTCGCGCTCGGCCTCGCCGGCCGCGCGCTCGATCTTCGTCTTCGCCGGGCTCGCGTCGGCTTCGAGCGTCAGGTCGTTGTCGACCGAGGCGACACCTTCGACCGACTTCGCCAGGGTCGGTGCAAGCTCGATCGTCTCGCGCTTCTCGACATCACCCGAGAGACGGACGACGGCGTTCGTCGTGTCGACGTCGACCTCGAGCGCTTCGGCACCCAGCTTCTCGAGCAGCACCAGCTTGACCTTCATCGTCAGTCCGGCGTCCTTCAGATCGTCGGCGCGCAGGGCAGCCGGGCCGATGCCGAGCGCCAGGGCGACGAGTGCTGCAATCCAGGTTCTCTTACTCTTCATATCGTTCTCCTTCCAGAGTCGTTTGTTTGATTTCGCAGCGGACGCGGCGGTGCGATCCGTCAGGCGTTGCGACCGACCGCCGTGTCGTCGAGCTTGGAGGTGAATTTCTCCAGCAGATCGGCGACGCGCTTCGCCGCCTCGTCTTTCGTCCAGCCGTACTTCTCGTGCAGCAGTCCGGTGAGCTTCTCCGCACTGCCCTGCGCCCGCTCCACCTCGTCGTCGGTGAGCTTGCCCCAGGTCTCGCGGATCTCGCCCTTGAGCTGTTGCCACTGGCCGGAAAGGATGTCGATGTTCATCGTTGTCACCGCTTTCTCCTGAAGTGATCCGGAATCCCGTCCCGCCGCACGCCGGCGGGATCCGCGTTCCGGTTCAGACCCTCCTCCGGCCCGTCACCAGCGAGACGACGAACAGGACGAGGAAGATCAGGAACAGAACCTTCGCGATCGTCGCGGCGGTCCCGGCGATGACGCCGAAACCGAGAATCGCGGCGACGAGCGCGATGATCAGGAAAGTGATGGAACCACTCAGCATGAGTCCCTCCTGCCGTTCGGACGACCAGGATCGGTCGCCCCGCGAGGAGTCATGCGCAAGCACGGTGCCAGGTCGCGGAGCCCCGGAATCCGGGCCTCGCGGCACCGAGGGACCTCGAGGGAAGCGGCGTTTTGTAGAACGGTGCGGAGGATCCGGTCAGCGCTCGTCGCGCGCCGAATACTCGCGCAGGCGGCTGTAGAGCGTCTTCAGACTGATGCCGAGCTGCTTGGCCGTCGCGGCTTTGTTCCCGTCGAGAGCTTCGAGAGTGGCGAGAATGATCCGGCGCTCGGCGTCGGCCAGCGTCGCGGGCACCGCGATCCGGACCGAATCCCCCTGCGGCGCTCCGCCGCCGGTCGCGCCGGCGCCGGGCTCTCGCCGCAGCGCCGGGGATCCCTCGTCGCGGGCCCCGGCCGGCAAGTGCTCCGGTTCGACGATGCCGTCGGCGAGGATCGACGCCTGCTGGATCGCATTGCGGAGCTCGCGCACGTTTCCGGGCCACGACCGCCCCGCGAGCTCCGCGATCGCGTCCGGAGAGAGCTCCTGCGCCCGCCCGCGCTCGCGTGCGAACTCGGCCAGGAATCTCTCCGCGAGCAGTCCGATGTCCTCGCCGCGCTCGCGCAGTGGCGGCAACTCGATGTCGACCACCCGCAGGCGATAGAGCAGGTCCTCGCGGAACTTGCCCTCCCGGGTCGCCGCCTCGAGGTCGCGGTTCGAAGCCGCCACGATCCGCACGTCCACCTGGATCGGCCTCTCGCCGCCGACGCGGGTGAAGCTCTGTGTCTCGAGGACCCGCAGGAGCTTCACCTGCAGCTCGATCGGCATCTCCGAGATTTCGTCGAGGAAGAGGGTTCCGGTGTGGGCGCGCTCGAAGACCCCGCGTCGCTGCTTCTCGGCGCCGGTGAAGCTCCCCCGCTCGTGTCCGAACAGCTCGCTCTCGATGAGCTGCCCGGAGATCGCGCCGCAGTTGATCGCTTCGAATGGCCGGTGCGAGCGGCGGCTCAGGCGGTGCACTGTCCCGGCGACGAGCTCCTTGCCGGTGCCGCTCTCGCCACGAAGGAGGATCGTGGCGTCCGAAGGGGCCACACGTTCCAGCAGGTCGTAGAGCGCCTGCATCGGCGGCGACGTGCCGATCATCGCGCCGAACCGGCCGAGCTCGCGGAGCTCATCGCGCAACGTGCGGATCTCCTGCCGGAACGTCCCGGTGCGCAGCAGCGCTTCGAGAACCGACTTCAGGCGCGCCTGGTCGACCGGCTTCTCGAGATAGTCGACGACGCCTGCGCGCAACGCCTCGACCGCCAGCTCGACGCTCGACTTGCCGGTGACCAGCACGAACTCCGGCCGCGGCTCCTCGAGACGCTCGATCAGCTCCAGCCCCGCCCCGTCCGGCAGGTAGTAGTCGACGAGGACCGCCGCGAACGGCCGCCGCGACGCCTCCGTCTCCGCCTCCGCCAGCGTCGAGACGCAGACCGGCTCGAACCCCTCGCGACGCACCAGCGCCTCGAGCGCGGTGCGCGAGTTGAATTCGTCGTCGACGATCAGGACGGCCGGCAGCGACTCGCTCAAGGCGGCGGACTCTAGCAGGCTCCCGCACTCGCTGTCCGCCCGGAAGGATCTACAAAGGTCCGGTCGCGAGGCTCCCGGGAGCCCCCCTGATTGCACCGATTCCTGCCGCCGGCGCGGGCATCGCCCTTGCTCCCTGCTCAACCCGGGCGGACACCGGAGGCATCGCAGTTCACGGTGCGACCGGCAGAGTGGCCGTAGGATGGCGGGGAGGAGAAGCGATGGCATCGAAGGACAGTGTGGAAGGGACGGTGGCGAAAGTACGCACCCTCCGCCACCGTCTCGGGCTGACCAGCTCGCGCTACTTCACGCCCGAGATCCGCTCCCCTGCCGCCCGCTTCTGTTTCGCCGCCGCGATCACGCTCGCCGCCCTCGCCATCTACTCCACGCAGCGGACGCTGTTCGGGTCCGAGCGCTTCCTGCTCTTCGGCTTCGCGGCGGTCGTCCTCTCGTCCTGGATGGGCCGGCTCCTCGGCGGGCTCGTCGCCACCGCCGGCTGGACCCTCGCCGCCGCCTACTACTTCCTCTCGCCCTTCCGATCGCCGCGCATCGAGCGCCCCGACGACGCCTTGTCGCTCTCGCTCTTCGTTCTCGTCTGCCTGGTCATCGCCCTGCTCGCCGAAGGCGCTCATGTCGCCTGGCGCGGCGCCATGCGCATGGCCGGCGAGCGCCAGCATCTCGCCGAAGAGCTGCTGCGCGAGCGCAATCGGCTCGAGCTCCTGTTCGCCAACCTTCCCGGACTGGTCTTCGAGCTTCGCGTCCGTCCCGACGAATGGCCGCCGCACGTGCAGTTCGTCTCGGCGAACGCGGCGCGACTGACGGGGATCCCGGCCGACCAGTGGCCACACATCGGCGTGCTCTGGGAAAGGCTTCTCCCCGAACTGGAGCGCGCCGGATTCGAAGAGGCGGTGCGGCTGGCGATCCGCCGCGGAACCGCCAATCACGACCACCTCTGGCAGCACGCCGACGGCGTGCCGCGCTCGTTCCACACCCATCTCAGCTCACGCCCCGCGCGGGTCGCCTCGGAACACATCGTGCACGGCGTCTCCCTCGACGTCACTGCTCTCGGCGACGCCGAGCGCGCGATCGCCGAGACCGAACGCCGCTTCCGCTCGGCCGCCGACCGTGCGCCGATCATGATCTGGATCGCGCGGCCCGAGGTCGGCAACGTCTGGTGCAACCGCGCCTGGCTCGACTTCCGCGGCCGGCCGATGGACCAGGAGCTCGGCGCGGGCTGGCGCGAAGGTCTCCACCCGGAGGACGCGCCACGGATCGCCGCGCTCACCGAACGCGCCTACGCGGCGCGCGAGGAGTTCCGCGCCGAGTTCCGGATCCGGCGCGCCGACGGCGCCTGGCGGTGGGTCCTCTCGGTCGGCGTACCGCGCAACGACATCCAGGACCGCTTCCAGGACTATCTCGGCTTCTGCATCGACATGAGCGAGAGCAAGCAGATCGAGCTCGAGCGCGAGGAGCTCCTGCGCGCCACCGACCTCGCCCGCGAACAGGCCGAGCTCGCCACCCTGAGCAAGGACGAATTCCTCGCCAAGGTGTCGCATGAGCTGCGCAATCCGCTCAACGGGATTCTCGGCTGGACCCAGATCCTCGCCGCTCCCGATTCGACCGAGGACGAAGTCCGGCGCGGCATCTCGCTCATCGACACCAGCGCCCGGACCCTCGCGCGTCTGGTCGACGATCTGCTCGATTTCTCGCGCATCCTCTCGGGCAAACTGTCCATCGGACTCGCTCCTACGGATCTCGAACCGGTCGTCGCCACCGCCTGCGAGGAGATCCGGCCGGTGATGGCCGCACGCGGCGTCGCCTTCGACTGTGCCGTCGAGGGTCCGCTGCCGCTCGTCCTCGGGGATGCGACCCGCCTCCACCAGGTCCTGTGGAACCTCCTCTCGAACGCCGCGAAGTTCACTCCTCGTGGCGGCAGGGTCGAGGTCGCGGTGCGACGCGACGACTCCGACGTCGTGATCGAAGTGAGCGATACCGGCGACGGCATCGACGCCGAGTTCCTGTCGCAGGTGTTCGTCCCGTTCCGCCAGTCCGAAGCCGGCCGGGCGCGTGGTCACCAGGGCCTGGGTCTCGGACTGTCGATCGTCTCGCAGCTGGTGGAACGGCACGGCGGCAGCGTGCGCGCCGAGAGCCCGGGGCAGGGACTCGGCTCACGCTTCACGGTCCGACTGCCGGTCCCGGCCGAGATTCCGGCGGGAGGAAGGGACCGCCGGATCAGCAACCGCCGGCTCGACGGCACGCGCGTGCTCGTGGTCGACGACGACTCCGTGGCTCGCGAAATGCTTTCCGCGCTGCTCGCGCGGGCCGGTGCCGAAGTGAGCGCCCACGGATCGGCCCCGGAGGCGCGAGCGGCGCTGCTCGATCAGCGACCCGACGTTCTGGTCTCCGACATCGAGATGCCGGGGGAGGACGGCCTGTCGCTGATCCGTCAGGTGCGGGAACGATCGCTCGCCGACGGCGGCTCGATCCCGGCCGTCGCTCTCACTGCGCATGCCCAGCCCGCCGATCGCGAAGCGGCGCTCGCCGCCGGATTCCAGGAGCACCTGACGAAGCCGATCAACGGCCGGCTGCTGCTCGAGACGATCTCGCGGTTGACCCGCGGCGCGCGCGAGACGGCAGACACCGGCGATCGCGAGGCGCTCAGGTCCCCGCGTTGACGGCGCCGACCGAATCGGCGTTGGCGCTGCCGCCGAAGACGGTCTCGCGCAGCCACTTCCAGGCCGCCTTGAGACCGCGCACGATCCGGCCGTCGAGGACCTCGCGCACGTCGAGACGCTTCGCGAGCTCGACCTCGCGGCCGCGGTAGCGCGGCGGGAACCGCGCCAACGTCTGGGCACGGAGGGCGCCCTGACGGACCAGCAGCGGCGAGATCACCCCCTTGAGGACCGCCGCCTCCCCCGCCGGCAGCGGCAGCGAGCGCCGCGGCAGCACGAGCCACGGCCGCCAGCTGAAGAACCACCGGGCGCCGTTGTTCTCCAGACGCCCGAAGCTGCGCACCGGCACTCCCTTGAGACCGCGTTGCGAGAAGACGGCGAGCCTGCCCTGCGCCGGATCGGCCGAACCGTCCTGCCCGGTCAGGATCTCCCAGGAGAAGACGCTGCCGTAGACCGTGAGCCGGAACGACCAGCCGGCGATCAACAACGCCACGAAGAGGATCGCGAATCCGAGGGTCGCGCCGAGATACGGGTGGATCCAGCTCGCGAATCCGAGCAGCCCGAGCAGCGAGAGCCGGAAGCCGCGCAGGAACAGGTCGAGAATCGCCGAGGGGGAGAGCGCGATCAGCACCTGGATCGCATGGAAGGCGATGAAGACGACGAAGTAGCAGGCCGTGTACAGGATTGCCAGGCCGATGGTGACCAGCGGCTGCAGCCAGACCTCTGCCGGCGGAGCGGTCAGGAAGGCGAGTCCGCTCGCGTGCAGGTCGAGGCCGGCCGCACTCAGAAGGTCCGGTGCCGCGAGCGTCAGAATCCGCTTGACCTCGAGCAGCACCGCCGGAGTGGCGAGCAGCGCGGAGAACTTGTTCTCGTGCTCCTCGACGAAATCCATCGGTTTCTTGAGTCCGGGGATCAGACCGCCGATCGTCGTATTCGCCGCGAAGAGGAAGACGAGGAAGAAGCCCGATCCCCAGAACCAGGGCTTCGCGTACCAGGGAAGCCGGGCGCGCGCCGCCTCGGGAGTCCGGTACCAGCGCCAGGCGCCGAGGCCGGAGACGCCGAGGAGCGGCGAGATCGGCACGCCGGTGGTGACGGTGATGGTGCGGGCGAGCTCCTCACCGGCCGAGAACTGCGCTTCGTCGGTCGGAACCTGGCGTGCTTCCGCGGCGACGGGCACGGCGAAGAGCAGCGCGGCGACGACGACTCCGGCGAACGATCGCGACGTGCGGGACATGGCTCCGCGATTCTATGGCGCACTCCGGTCTAAGATGCGCCGATGCGTCTCGACCGCCGCACTCTCACCTGGGTGACGATCCTCTACCTCGCCCAGGGGCTCCCCTACGGCGTGGCGCACAAGATCTGGCCGGTCTACTTCCGCGCCCACGGCGTCTCGCTGAAGGAGATCGGCCTGATGTCGCTGCTCTCCCTCCCCTGGTCGTGGAAGCCGCTCTGGGCGCCGCTGGTCGACCGCTTCGGGAGCCGCCGCGCCTGGATCGTCCCCAACCTCCTGGCGCTCGGGGCGATCGCGGCGGCGATGCCGTTCCTGCCCGCCGACCGCGTCGGCCCGATCCTCACGGCGACCCTCCTGATCTTCACCGTCGCCTCGGCGACGCAGGACATCGCGATCGACGCGTGGGCGGTCGACGCCGCCTCGGGGCGCAACCTCGGGATGATGAACGGCCTGCGTGCCTCGGCCTTCCGCGTCGCCGTCATCGCTGCCGGTGGACTCGCCCTCTTCGTCGCCGATCACGTCGGCTGGACGGCCGCCTGGTGGGTCGTGGCGGCGCTCTTCGGCTGCCTCGCGGCGAGTTCGGTGCTCCTGCCCGAACCGGAGAAGTCGGCCAAGGCGATCCTCGAGCGGCGCTCGACGCGCGCGCTCGTGAAGTCGTTCCTCGCCTGGCTGTGGCGACCGGAGATGCTTCCGGTGGTGCTGTTCGCGCTCCTCTTCAAGCTCGGCGACCAGGCGATCTCGCGCATGACGGAGACGTTCTGGGTCGACCGCGGACGCTCGCTCACCGAGATCGCGCTGGTCGCCAATACGCTGGGACTTGGCCTCACCATCGGCGGCGCCCTGCTCGGCGGCGCCTTCCTGTCGCGCGTCGGCCTCTACGCCGGCCTGTTCTGGATCGGGCTCGCCCAGATCGCCTCGAACCTGGTCTATTCGGCGGTCGCCTGGTGGGACCTCCCGGCGCAGAGCCTCTGGTTCGCCTCGGCGTTCGAGAACTTCAGCCAGGGCCTGGGCACCGCCGCCCTCCTCGCCTTCCTCACCGCCTGCTGCCGGCGGGAGAACGCCGCCACGGAGTACGCCCTGCTCTCGTCGCTCTTCGCCTTCTCGCGCGAGATCGCCGGCGCCGCGTCGGGCTTCGGCGCCGAACGGATGGGCTACGGCGGATTCTTCGCCTTCACCGCCCTGATCGCGGTCCCGGCGATGCTCCTGCTCCCCTGGCTCCGGCCGCAGATCCTCGCCGCCGAGAGGACCGGCGAGCCCGACACCGCCTGATAGAGTCCGCCCGTCCGCGCCCCGCGGGCCTTCCCCGGAGATCCCCTTGCAAGCGATTCGCGACTTCCTGCACCTGCTGTTTTCCGTCGAAGGACTGAAGCAGCTGATCCAGTGGGGCGGACTCGCCGGGCTGGTCGGCATCATCTTCGCCGAGACCGGACTCCTGATCGGCTTCTTCCTGCCGGGCGACACGCTGCTCTTCACCGCCGGCCTGCTCTCCGCCGCGACCGGCGAGCCGCGGCTCATCCTGATGCTGATCTGCCTGTCGATCGCCGCGATCCTCGGCGACTCGACCGGCTACGCCATCGGCCGGCGCACCGGCCCGGCGCTCTATTCGCGTCCCGATTCCCGGTTCTTCAAGCAGGAGCACCTGCAGCGGGCGAAGTCGTTCTACGAGAAGTGGGGCGGCATCACCATCGTGCTGGCGCGCTTCGTCCCGGTCGTCCGCACCTTCGCCCCGATGGTCGCGGGAATCGCCCGGATGGACTACCGCCGCTTCGTCACCTACAACGTCTTCGGCGGCATCCTCTGGATCGTCTCGGTCACCCTGATCGGCTACTTCTTCGGCCAGATCCCGTTCGTCCAGAAGCATCTCGAGAAGATCATCCTCGGCGCGATCGCCTTCCACGCGGTCCTCGTGCCGGTGATCATGGCGTCGATGCGGCGGCTGCGACACAAGCCCGCCGACGCGCCCGAGTAGCGCCTGCCCGTCAGCGCGCCGCGGGGCGCCGCGTCTCCGCGACCAGGTCGTCGAACTCGGAAAGGCTTGCCGCGTCGACGTGCGGCCGGACGACGGCGAACGGCAGGACGTAGTCGTTCTCGCACGGCAGGAAGGCGCGATCGGACTCGTCCACTTCGAAGTGCACTCCGTCGCGGTCGGGCCAGAGCGCGATCCCCGACCAGCCCGACTCGTCGCGGTGCGCGGCGCAGACTTCGTCCCCCTCGACCGCGACCATCGCCCGGCGCAGGGCGCTCCGCAGAGGTCCCGCGAGCCGCTCCCCGTCCCACGATCCGGAGTCGAGCCAGCGGCGGAGATCGATCTTCTCCCCGCTCGCGCCTCGGAAGACGATCGGGACGCGCGTTTCGTCGGGGTGAGGAGGGCCGCAGTAGCCGCCCGTCCAGACCGAGAAAACGAGGAAGCGGGGCGAGAGGAACCGGCTCTCGATCCCTCCTTCGTAGTCGCGGCAGTCGAACCAATCGGCATCGAGGGTGCGGGTCTCGTCGGCCAACTGCTTCGAGATGCGGGCGGATGCCTCCGGAGAGAGACCGCGGATCGCGGTTGCCGCCACGATCCCGGTCAGCGGATGCACGGTCGTCTCGACGACCACGGCGCCGGCCGTTTCGCTGCCTGCGGGCCGGCGTGCGAGATCGAGACGGTGGGCTTCGTAGCCGTCGCACCCCGCGCTCTCCCGGACGAGCTGCACCGGCTGCACCCGCACCGCGGCGGCGCCCTCGACCGGAGCCGGCTCCGCCGCGGGGAAGTCGCCCGCCAGATCGCCGGGACGCACCGGGAAGCTCTCCGGCACGTGGCGGCGGCCGCGGAGCTCGTCCGCCGACGCCGCATCGATCGTCCAGTAGGGAGCCGAATCAGGAGAGAACCGTTCGGCGTCCGCGCCCATCGCCGACGGCTCGCTCTCCATCCAGCCGCTCCCGGGGGGCGTCGCGACCGCCGTGAGCTCGACCGTCTTGCCGATCGCCTCGTTGTAGTAGCCGTCCTCGGCGTACGACCGGCTCCCCTGCGGAGCGCCGAAGCAGACGGTCACCGCCTCGCCGCCGATCGTCCCGCGGTAGAGCCCGTGCGGAGTCGACGCCTGCGCCTCGTCGGCCGGGCCGGCGGCCAGGCTCGCGGTCGCCGCCAGGGCCGCCAACTGACTGTAGAGCGGAATCGGGCGGCAGATCCGGCGCATGGCGGTTTCTCCGGGATCGACGACGGGGGCAGGGAGCCGGTCCGGCGTGCGCGGACGACGACGACGTCCGGAGCCCGTCCGTCTCCGGAAGATTCCGGACCTGCTGCCCGAAGCCGGTAGGATTGTAGCGACTTCCCCGCGGAGGAGAGCATGCTGTTCGATCATCGCCAGATCCTGGTCAAGGAACGTCTCGCCATCCTCAAGCTGACGGACGTCTACGATCTCGTCGATCCCGCGAGCGGCCGGACGCTCGGTCTGGCGCGCGAGGAGCCCGAGACGTGGGCCAAGTGGCTCCGCCTCCTGGTGAAGAAGTCGTTCCTTCCCACCCACGTGCGGATCTACGAGAGCGAATCGGCGCCCGCGGTCCTCGCGCTCCACAAGTCGGCGGGGTTCCTGAAACACCGGGTCACGGTGGTGAAGGCGACGGGCGAGGTCGTCGGCAGCTTCACCTCCAAGATCTTCAGCCTCGGCGGCGGCTTCTTCGCGCACGACGCGACCGGCCAGCAGGTGGCGGAGATCCAAGGCGACTGGAAGGGCTGGAACTTCCGCTTCCTCGACCGCACCGGACGCGAGCTCGGCAAGGTGACGAAGAAGTGGGCCGGCATCGGCAAGGAGCTCTTCACCACCGCCGACACCTACATCATCGCCCTCGAAGAGCATGCTGCCCGGAACGCCGATTCCGTGGCGCTCCTCCTCGCCGCCGGGCTGGCGATCGACATGGTGTTCAAGGAGCAGTAGCGTGTCCCGCGACGCTTCCGGCGTCGCCGCAGTCGCCGGGGGCGAACGTTCGTTTCACTCCTGCGCGGAGAGTCGCACGGACCGGTCGAGGAACTCGCCGATGCCGGAACGCACTTCGTCGTTCCATTCGTGGCCGCCGTGGAATCGGAGGCGCTCGGGCGTGACGCCGTGACGCGCCAGCAGGGCGGAGTCGGTGTCGAGCTTCTTCTGGTCATACCAGGCGTCGCCGTCGCCGTGGGCGAGGAGGACGCGCTCGGGAAACGGCGCGGCCAGGCGGTCGAGCTCGGGTGGGATGTCACCGGCGAAGGCGACCACCGCGCCGGTCCCGTGCCCGGCGAGCAGCGAGGCACGCCAGGCCATCGAGGCACCCTGCGAGAAGCCGAGGAAGACGAGCGGCAGCTTCCAGCCGAGCTCGGGACGCAGCGCGTCGAGGATCGAGCGGACGTACTCGACGTTGTCGCCGATCGTCTCTTCGCGGAGCTCGCGCGTCATCCAGCCACGGATGACCTCGCCGGTCGAACCGGCGTAGAAGGCGTGCAGGGCGTCGACCGCGACCAGCGCCCGGCGCTCGGCGCCCGGGATCCGCTCGAGCTCGGCCAGATGCCGCACGGCGTTCTCGCGATAGCCGTGGAAGCCGACGACGATCGCCTCGGCCTCCCCCAGCGGTCGACGCAGCAGATACCGTCCGTGCATCCGCGCGGCGACGACCCGGGACTCGACCGATCCGCTCATCGCTTCCGCCGGCATGCCCGCGCGAGATCTCCCGCCTGTCGGGTGACGCGCTCGACGAGATCCGGCGCTCCCGCCGATCCCGCGATCGTCCGCACCAGCGCGCTGCCGACGACGACGCCGTCGGCGATCGTCGCGACGTCGCGCACCTGCTCCGGAGTGGAGATCCCGAATCCGACCGCGAGCGGGAGCGTGAGCTTCCGGCGCAGCGTCTTCACCTCGCGCGCCAGCCCGGGGGGCAGCGCCCCCTCGTTGCCGGTGACGCCGGTCCGCGACACGTAGTAGACGAAGCCGCGGCCGTGCGCGGCGACCGCACGCACACGCTCCTTCGTCGAGGTCGGCGCGAGCAGGAAGATCGGATCGATCCCGTCGGCCTCGCAGCGCTCGAGATACTCCCCTTCCGCCTCCTCGGGGGGCAGATCGACCGCCAGCACCCCGTCCACCCCCGAGCGCGCTGCGTGATCGGCGAAGCGCGCGATGCCGTAGGCGTGAATCGGATTGAAGTAGGTGAAGAGGACGATCGGCACATCGACCCCGGGGCGCAGCGCCGCGACGGTCGCGAGGATGCCGGCGAGCGTCGTCCCCGAGGCGAGGGCGCGATTCGCCGCCTCCTGGTTGACCGGCCCGTCGGCGATCGGATCGCTGAACGGAACGCCCAGCTCGATGACGTCGGCGCCGGCCGCGGCGAGCCCGCTCACCAGCCGCCCGGTCGTCTCGAGATCGGGATCGCCGGCGACCAGGAACGGGACGAACGCCGCCCGCTTCTCCTTGCGACAGCGTGCGAAGGCGGCGGCGATCGCGCTCATTCCGCTCCTCGCGCCACTCCGGAGCGGCGCGGACCGGCCTTCGGCGCCTTCTCTCTTCCGGCCCGCGCGGCGTCCGCCTCGAGCACCGACTGCAGGTCCTTGTCGCCGCGGCCGGAGAGGTTGACCAGCAGGATCTTTTCGCGTGCGAGCGGCGCGGCGCGTCGGATCGCCTCGGCGAGCGCGTGCGCGCTCTCCAGCGCCGGCAGGATCCCCTCCATTCGCGCCAGGCGATGGAAGGCGGCGAGCGCTTCGTCGTCGCTCACCCGCGTGTACTCCACGCGCTTCATCGTGCGCAGCAGGGCGTGCTCCGGTCCGACCGCCGGATAGTCGAGGCCGGCGGAGATCGAGTGGGTCGGCGCGACCTGGCCGTCGCCGTCCTGGAGCACCATGGTGCGCGTGCCGTGCAGCACGCCGAGCGCCGCACCGGCGGCCCCGAACCGCGCCGCGTGCTCGCCCCGCCCGTCGCCGCGGCCGCCGGCCTCGACACCGATCAGACGCACCTTCGGGTCGTCGAGGAAGGCCGAGAAGAGGCCGATCGCGTTCGAGCCGCCGCCGACGCAGGCGATGGCGGCGTCCGGACCGCTGCGGCCGGTGCGGCTCTTCAGCTGGCGCTTCGCCTCGCGCCCGATGACGCGATGGAGGTCGCGCACCATGCGCGGGAACGGATCGGGACCGAGCACGGAGCCGAGAACGTAGTGCGTCGTCCGCACGTTCGTCACCCAGTCGCGCATCGCCTCGTTGATCGCGTCCTTCAGCGTGCGCGAGCCCGAGGAGACCGCTACGACCTCGGCCCCGAGGAGGCGCATGCGGTCGACGTTCGGACTCTGCCGGCGCATGTCCTCCTCGCCCATGTAGACGACGCAGTCGAGCCCGAGGAGCGCCGCCGCGGTGGCGGTCGCGACGCCGTGCTGTCCGGCGCCGGTCTCGGCGATCACCCGCCCCTTCTTCATCCGCCGCGCGAGCAGCGCCTGGCCGATGGCGTTGTTGATCTTGTGCGCGCCGGTGTGCAGCAGATCCTCGCGCTTGAGGAAGATCCGCGCGCCCCCGACGTCGCGCGACAGCCGGTCGGCGAAGGTCAGCGGCGTCGGCCGGCCGACGTAGTTGGCGAGCAGCTCGTCGAGCTCGCTGCGGAACCGGCGATCGCGCGTCGCGGCGTCGTAGGCCTTCGCCAGCTCGTCGAGCGGCGCCATCAGCGTCTCGGGGACGAAGCGGCCGCCGAACGGGCCGAAGTGCCCGGACGCGTCCGGACCGGTGTCGAATCTCTTCCTAGACCTGGAGATCATGCAGCTCCTCGAACAGGCGCCGGAGCTTGCCGGCGTCCTTGACTCCCGGCGCCGCCTCGACGCCCGAATTGACGTCGAGCCCGGTGGCGCCGCTCTCGGCGAGGGCACGGCGCGCGTTCTCCGGCGAGATCCCGCCGGCGACGAGCATCGGACGCGGCGAGCGCACGGCACGCAGCGAGCTCCAGTCCCAGACGACACCGGTGCCG
The DNA here is from genome assembly GCA_050186295.1 of Thermoanaerobaculia bacterium. Lineage (GTDB taxonomy): Bacteria > Acidobacteriota > Thermoanaerobaculia > Multivoradales > JAGPDF01 > JAGPDF01. The sequence goes on from JBFWYP010000002.1 coordinate 86,547, forward strand.
CCGAACAGCTTCGGGTTCGGCGTGTCGACGAGGTAGCCCCAGACCGACGGGAAGCGCGCCAGCTGACTCGGAGTGACCGGCAGGCTGCGGAACACCTTGATCGCCCGCCGGCCGAGCGCCTGCACCTCGTCGGGCCACTCGTCGCCGTGGAGCTGCGCGAGATCGAGACCGATCAGGTCCATCGCCGCCATCACCTGCGGCGTCGGCACGTTGACGAAGACTCCGACGAGGCCGACCCTGCCGCGCACCGCGTCGGCGATCTCGCGCGCCCGCGAGAGCGTGAGCGAGCGCGGACTCTTGGGGAACAGGTTCAGGCCAAGGAAGTCGGCGCCGAGCGCCGCCGCGAACTGCGCGTCCTGGACACGGGTGATGCCGCAGATCTTGACGATCGGCTTCACGAGAGGAGCTCCGCGAGATGCCGCGCCGGATCGTCGGCGAGCAGCAGACTCTCGCCGATCAGGAAGGCGTCGAAGCCGGCGTCGCGCAGGCGCCGCACGTCGGAGCCGCCGGCGATGCCGCTCTCGGCGACGGCGAGCGCGCCGGCGGGAACCGCCGGGCGCAGGGCGATCGAAGCGGCGAGCGAAACGTCGAAGGTCTTCAGGTCGCGGTTGTTGATCCCCACCATCTCCCAGTCGGCTCCGCCGAGCCGCGACAGGTCGTCGGCGTCGTGGGTCTCGACGAGCGGCGCCATCCCCCGGGCGCGGACCTCCCCGGCCCAGTACCGCAGCTCCTCCGGCTCGAACAGCGCGGCGATCAGGAGGAAGGCGTCGGCGCCCGCCACCACGGCGTCGTCGAGCTGGCGCTCGGTGACCAGGAAGTCCTTGGCGATCGTCGGCAGGCCGCAGGCTCCGCGTGCGCGTGCCAGGAGCTCGTAGCTGCCGAGGAAGTAGTCCGGCTCGACGACCACCGAGAGCGCCGCCGCGCCGTGGTCGCGGTAGACCGCCGCCTGGCGCTCCGGATCGACCCGCCCGGCGAGCGATCCGAGCCGTGGCGAACCCATCTTCACTTCGGCGATCACCGCCCGTCCGGAGCACGTGCGGAGCGCCTGCACGAAGCGGTTCGTCCCCGCCGCTGCGGGCGTGGTCGTCCGCACCGCCGGAAGAGCGAGCGGCGCGGGCGCTCCCAGGCGCTGGCGGCGGGTGGCGACGATGCGCTGCAGGATGTCGGCAGGCGGCAAGGGCGGTGTCCTCTAGCGAAAACTCTTGAGCTCTTCCAGCTTGGCGAGCGCCGCGCCGGAGGCCAGAACCTCGCGCGCCCGCCCGACCCCTTCGGCGATCGTACCGGCACGTCCGCCGACGTGGATCGCGGCACCTGCGTTGAGCGCTACGATCCCGGTGAGCGGTCCCGGCGTGCCCCGGAACAGCCGGAGCAGCATCTCTCTGTTTTCGATGGACGATCCTCCCACAAGTTGCTCCGGTCGCGCTCGCTCGACGCCGTGCGCCACCGGATCCAGGACGAACGTGCGCACGCTCTCGCCGCGGACCTCGGCGACGAAGGTGGTCGTCGTGGTGGTGATCTCGTCGAGCCCGTCGTCGCCGTGGACGACCCACGCGTGATCGCAGCCCAGCGATGCCAGCACTCGGGCCACCGGCTCCACCCGGTCGCGCGCATAAACGCCGAGGAGCTGACGCCGCGCCCCGGCCGGGTTGGTGAGCGGCCCGAGCAGGTTGAACAGGGTCCGGACCCCGAGGGCGCGCCGCACCGGCGCCGCCGCCCGGGTGGCCGGATGGTGGGCGGGAGCGAACAGGAAGGCGATGCCGATCGCGTCGAGCTGGCGCCCGGCGCGCTCCGGGCCGGGCTCGAGCGGCACCCCGAGCTCGGCGAGGAGATCGGCGCTGCCGGAGCGCGAGGAGATCGCCCGGTTGCCGTGCTTGGCGACCGGCACGCCCGCCGCCGCGGCCACCAGGGCCGCCGCGGTCGAAACGTTGAAGGTGCCGCGTCCGTCCCCGCCGGTACCGCAGGTGTCGATCGCGTCGCTCCGTCCGTGCGCCACGCGGACCGCCCTCGCCCGCATCGCCAGCGCCGCACCGGCGATCTCGTCCGCCGTCTCGCCCTTGGCCGCGAGCGCCACCAGGAGCGCCGCGATCTCCGGCTCCTCGAGCTCGCCGTCCATCATCCGGCCGAACAGCTCGGCGACCTCGTCGCGTGCGAGATCCTCGCGCACCAGGAGTCGGCCGAGGACCTCGCGGATCCGGCTCACGACGCGGCCTCGCCGGCGGCGCAGAGCGCCAGGAAGTTGGTCACCAGCCGCGGTCCGGCGACGGTCAGGACCGACTCCGGGTGGAACTGCACCCCCCAGTACGGCAGCTCGCGATGACGCATCGCCATGACGATGCCGTCGTCGCTCCAGGCGACCGGCACCAGCTCCTGCGGCAGCGTCGCCTCGCGCACCTCGAGCGAGTGATAGCGCGTCGCTTCGAAAGGATTCGGGACGCCGGCGAACAGCCCCTCGCCGTCGTGGCGCACCATCGACGTCTTGCCGTGCATCAGTACCGGCGCCCGCGCGACGGTCGCGCCGTACGACATGCCGAGCGCCTGATGTCCCAGGCAGACGCCGAAGATCGGCACCCGTGGCCGGCGCGCGAGGAGCGGCAGACAGACCCCCGCCTCCTCCGGCCGGCCGGGGCCCGGCGAGATCAGGATGCCGTCCGGAGCGAGCGCCAGGAGCTCGTCGACCGTGGCCGCGTCGTTGCGCACGACCTTCGGTTCGGCACCCGCCACCTGGAGCAGCTGCACCAGGTTGTAGGTGAACGAGTCGTAGTTGTCGATCACCAGGATCATCGTTCCAGCTCCTCTGCGAGCGCCACGGCGGCGAGCAGTGCCGCCGCCTTGCTCTCGGTCTCCTGCTCCTCGCGCGCCGGATCGGAGTCGGCGACGATGCCCGCGCCGGCGGTGACCGAGACCTCGCGGCGGCCGTCGACGTCGCGCACGACCAGAGTGCGGATCGTGATGCAGGTGTCGAGGTCGCCGGTGAACGACAGGTAGCCGGTGGCGCCGGCGTAGAGACCGCGCGCTTCCGGCTCGAGGCGGTCCAGGATCTCGATGGCGCGGATCTTCGGCGCCCCCGATACGGTACCCGCCGGGAAGGCGGCGAGCAGGAGATCGAGCGCATCGACCTCCGGCGCCGCGTCGGCCTCAACGCTCGACACCAGGTGGAGGACGTGCGAGTAGCGCTCCACTTCGAGGAAGGTCGCCACTTCGACCGTGCCGGGAGCGGCGACCCGTCCGAGATCGTTGCGGCCGAGGTCGACCAGCATGACGTGCTCGGCGCGCTCCTTCGGATCGGCCAGGAGCTCCTCGGCGAGCGCCCGGTCCGCCGCCTCGTCGGCGCCGCGCCGGCGCGTCCCGGCGATCGGCCGGGTCACCAGCCGGCGACCGGTCTTCTTGACCAGCATCTCGGGCGAAGCGCCGACCAGCGCCGCCTCGGGCAGCTCGAGCAGCACCATGTACGGCGACGGATTGACCCGCCGCAGCGCGCGGTAGAGCGCCACCGGCGTCGCCGCGCTCTCGAGCCGGAAACAGCGCGCCAGCACGACCTGGAAGATTTCTCCCGCGGCGATCGCCTCCTTCGCGGCGACGACCGCCTCGCGGAACTGCGCTCCCGGGAGCGACGGCCGCGGTGCGCGGTCGAGAGCCGGGGGGGCGTCGGGAAGTCGCACGGCGCGCACCCGCACGTCGCGCGCCAGCGCCCCTTCGAGCCGGTCGAGAGCGCGCTCGGCCTCGGCGGCCGACGTCTCGCCCTCGATCTCGTTGGCGATCAGCAGCAGGCGCTGCTCGGCGTGGTCGAAGGCGACGAGCTCGTCGAAGCGGCCCAGGACCGCGAGCGGCAGGCCCCACGGATCGGCCGGACGCGAAGGGATGCGCTCGGCGAGGCGGACGAAGTCGAAGCCGAACGTGCCGACGAAGCCGCCGGCGAACGGAATCGGCAGCGACGGCGCGTCGAAGTGCGCGAGATGGGCGCGGAGCGCCGCGAGCGGATCGCCGTCGACGCGCTCGCTCCGGCCGTCGCGCTCGATCTCGAGGCGGTCAGCGTGGAGGCGCAGGATCTCGCGTGGCCCCGCGCCGAGGAAGCTCCAGCGCGCCACCTGCTCTCCACCGGTCACGCTCTCGAACAGGAAGCGGACCGGCGACAGCGCCAGCAGCCGCTGATAGACCGCGAGCGGCGTCACCGTCTCGGCCAGCAGCTCGCGCAGATGCGGGACGACCTTGCGCTTCATTCCGGCTTCCCCGCTCCGGCCGCAGGCACGTGACGGCGCGCGAGCTCCGCTTCGATCTCGGCCACGCCCACGTCGGAGCTCCGCAGCAGGACCGCCAGATGGAAGAGCAGGTCGGCCGACTCGGAGACCAGCGCCGCACGGCCGCTCGACGAGCCGCGCGCCTCGCCGACCGCGGCGATGACCAGCTCGGTCGCCTCCTCGCCGACCTTCTGCGCCACGCGCTCGAGGCCTTCCCGCAGGAGCTTCGCGGTGTAGCTCCCCTCCGGCGCCGTCGTCGCCCGGTCGGCGACGATCCGCTCGAGTGCGGCGAGATCGATCCGCCCGGCCGCCGGCCGCCCCGCCCCGAGCTCCCCGTCCTCCCCGCCGTCGCGATCGAAGCAGCTCTCCGTTCCGTTGTGACAGGCCGGCCCCGCCGGCCGCACCTGCAGCAGAAGCGCGTCGCCGTCGCAGTCGAGCTCGAGCCGCTCCACCCGCAGCCGGTGGCCGGAGCTCTCCCCCTTGCGCCAGAGCGCGGCGCGACTCCGGCTCCAGAAGTGCGCTTCGCCGGTGGCGAGAGTGCGCTCCACCGCTTCGCGATTCACCCAGGCGAGCATCAGCACCCGCCCCGAGTCGGCGCTCTGGGCGACCGCCGGCAGCAGTCCGCGGTCGTCGAACCGCAGCTCGTCGAGATCGAAACTCATTCCACCCCCCGCACCGCGAACCCCTCGTCCGCGAGATAGCGCTTGAGATCGCCGATCCCGAGCTCGCGGCGATGGAAGACGCCTGCGGCGAGGACTGCGGCGGCTCCGGCGCGAAGCGCCGCGGCGAAGTCGTCGCGCCGTCCGGCGCCGCCCGAAGCGACGACGGGGATCGTCGCGATCCCGGCCGCCGCCGTGAGCAGCTCGAGATCGAATCCGCGCCCCGTCCCGTCGCGATCGACGCTGGTGAGCAGGATCTCGCCGGCGCCGAGCTCGACGCCGCGACGGATCCAGTCCAGCGCATCGATGCCGGTGGCGCGTCGTCCGCCGTGCGTGAAGACCTCCCAGCGCCGGGCTCCCGAGTCGTCGTCGCTGCGCCGCACCGCGTCGATCGACAGCACCACGCACTGACGGCCGAAGCGCTCGGCGAGCTCGGTCAGCAGCTCCGGTCGCCCCACCGCCGCGGCGTTGACCGCCACCTTGTCGGCGCCCGCGAGCAGCAGCTCGCGCGCATCGTCGACGCCGCGCACGCCGCCGCCGACGGTGAGCGGGATGAAGACGCGCTCGGCGACCCGCTCGATCCAGGCGATCGCCGGTCCGCGCCATTCGCCGGTCGCCGCGATGTCGAGGAAGACCAGCTCGTCGGCTCCCTCGTCCGCGTAGCGCGCGGCCGCTTCGGGCGGCGTGCCCAGCGCCACGAGGTGGTCGAACTGCACCCCCTTCACCACCACGCCGTCGGCGACGTCGAGGCAGGGGATGACCCGCACGGCGAGATCGCTCGCGAGGGCGCTCACGCCGGCACCTCGCGGTGCTCCGGGCACAGGGCCTTCGCCTCGCGGAGATCGAACGCTCCCTCGTAGTACGCCCGCCCCACGATCAGTCCGGAGATCTCCGGCCGGGCCGCCGCCCGCTCCAGGTCGGCGAGCGAGGCGACGCCGCCGGAGACGATCGCGGGCACCCCGGTCTCGCGCGCCACCTCCACCGCCAGCTCGACGTTGGCGCCGACCTGCATGCCGTCGCGGGCGATGTCGGTGACGAGGATGGCGGGGAGCTCGCGGGCGAGATTCCGGATGCGCCCGGAGAACTCGCTCCGCACGACCGGATGGGCGCTCTCCCAGCCGCCCACCCGCAGCTCGCCTCCGTCGGACTCCCAGGCCGGCACGATGCGCCCCGGATGCCGTCGCACGAGCTCCTCGAACAGCGCCGGCTCCCTCGCCGGCAGCGAGCCGAGCACGACCCGCTCGTAGCCGTGGTCGAGCGCATCGGCGACGGCTTCCGCGCTGCGCAGGCCACCCCCCAGCTCGAGCTGCTCGTCCCCGCACGCGGAGGCGATGCGTGCCAGCACAGTCCGCTGGCGCGGCTGGCCGAAGGCCGCGTCGAGATCGACCACGTGGATGCGCCTCGCGCCCGCCTCCCGGAAGCGCGCGATCGCTTCCAGCGGATCGTCGAAGTAGACCGTCACGCGGTCGCGTCGTCCGTTCTCGAGTCGCACGACCCGGCCGCCGAGGAGATCGATCGACGGGATCAGCTCCACGACGTACCCTCCGTAGCGAGCGCCAGGAAGTTCGCCAGGAAGCGCAGCCCGGTCGCACCGCTCTTTTCGGGATGGAACTGGGCGCCGAAGACGCGGCCGGAGCCGGCGGCGGCCGAGCCCCCGGCAACCGCCGCGAAGGTGCGGCCGTGGCGGGTCGTCGCGAGCGCCGCACCGTCGGCGCCGGCGTCGGCGGCATAGCTGTGCACGTAGTAGACGTAGCTGCCGGAATCGATCCCGTCGAGCAGCGGGTGCGCCCGGCGCGGCACGATCCGGTTCCAGCCGATGTGCGGTCGCGGCACGCCGGCCGGAAGCTCGGTGATCCGCCCGGGCAGGAGCGCGAGTCCGTCGAGCTCGCCGAACTCGGTGCTCGACTCGAACAGCAGCTGGTAGCCGACGCAGATGCCCAGCAGCCAGGCGCCGTCGGCGAGCGCCGCGCGGAGCGCCGCTTCGAGAGTTCCGCGGAGGCGTTCGCGCGGCGGACGGAAGGCGCCGACGCCCGGCAGCAGCAGGCGTCTGGCGCGCCGGATCTCTTCCGGATCGGAGGTCAGGCGCGGCTGCCCCCCGGCCGCCGCGAGCGCGCGCGCGACGTTGCCGAGGTTGCCCACGCCGAGGTCGATCACCTGGATCTCGCCGCTCATGCCCGAAGTGTCCCCTTGGTGCTCGGCACACCGTCGCCGCGGATGCGCACGGCTTGGCGCAGCGCCAGCGCCGCCGCCTTGAACGCCGCCTCGGCGACGTGGTGCGGATTGCGCCCGGCGAGGATGGTGAGGTGCATGGTCAGCCGGCCGCGATCGGCGAACGCCTGGAAGAAGTCGGCGACCAGCGTCAACGGGAACTCCTGCGTCACCCAGACCGGGGCGAGCTCGGCCGGGCAGTCCCAGACGAAGAAGCCGCGCCCCGAGAGGTCGATCACGGCCCGCGCCAGCGCCTCGTCGAGCGGCGCGTAGGCATGAGCGAAGCGGGTGATGCCGCGGCGCTCCCCCAGCGCTTCGGCAAGGGTCTCCCCGAGCACGAGGCCGACGTCTTCGACGGTGTGGTGAAGATCGACCGCGGTGTCGCCCCGCGCCTCGACTTCGAGGTCGAGCTCGCCGTGTTTCGCCAGCGCCTCGAGCATGTGACCGAAGAATCCGTCCGGTACGTCGACCCGGCTCGCGGAGCCGGACCCGGCGTCGAGCCCGAGCCCGATCGCGACCTCGGTCTCCCGCGTCTCGCGGGATCGCCGCGCGGCTCTCACGTCCGGCTCCCGTCGACGGTTCGTCCCGGGAGGGCGGCTTCGACGGCGCGGAGCGCGGCACCGGTGCCGACGGTGAATCGCAGGCAACCCCCGAGGCCCGCGGCACCCGAGACGTCTCGCACGCGGATCCCTGCGACCTCGAGCCGCCGGCGCGCCGTCGTCGTTCGCGCTGCGTCGTCGCGCACGAGGAGGAAGTTGGCCTGCGAGGGGAAGACCTCAGCGAACTTCGTCGCCAGCCGTTCGCGCCACTGTTCGCGACGGGCCACGACGTGACGCACCCGGCGCGCGACGAGGTCGCCGGTTTCGAGCGCGAGCTCGCCGGCGATCGCCGCCGCACGGCCGAGGTTGTACGGCAACTTCATCTTGACGATCTCCGCGACCAGCGCCGGATCGGCGAGGAGGTAGCCGACCCGCAGCCCGGCGAGCGACCACGCCTTGGAGAAGGTGCCGAAGAGGACGAGATTCCGGTGGCGCGAGAGGAGCGGCCGGTAGTCGTGGCGGCAGAACTCGCCGTAGGCGTTGTCGAGCAGTAGCGGCGCCTCGAGACGCTCGAGCCAGCGCTCGACGGTCGCCGGTGCGATCGCCTCGCCGGTCGGATTGTTCGGCGAGGCAACGAGGACGGGCCGTCGCGGATCGCGCGCGATCTCCGCTTCGAGCTCGGCGAGCGGCAACGCGAGATCGGCGCGCGGCCCCACCGGCCGGTAGCTGGCTCCGGAGGCCAGGGCGAAGCGCGGGTAGAGGCCGAAGCCGGGCGCCATACCGAGCAGCTCGACGCCGGGTCCGGCGATCGCGAGCAGCGTCGCCTGGAGCAGCTCGTTCGAACCGTTCCCGGCGAGCACCCCGTCCGCCGTCCAGCCGCAGAAGTCGGCCAGGCCAACGCGCAGGCGGTCGGCGTGGAAGTCGGGGTAGACCGACCAGGAGGCCGCCGTGAGCCGCTGCGCCATCTCCCGCTTCCAGCCGGGCGGCAGCTCCCAGGGCATCTCGTTCTGATCGAGCTTGAAACGGCAGGGGGAGCGGTCGAGGTCGTACGCCGAGAGCGCGCGCACTTCGGGACGGGCGAAGGCGCTGCCGGCGAGCCGTTGCGTAGTTGCGCTCACGAAGCAACCTCCGCGACCGGGACACCGACCCGGAGTCGCGCGGCCGCCGCGTGCGCCGGCAGTCCCTCGGCCTCGGCGAGTCGTGCGCTCGCGGCAGCGCGCTCCGACGCCGGCTCGCCGGGCTCGACCCGCAGCCGGTGCGTTGTGCGTCGGAACGTGGCGATCGAAAGGCCGGAGGCGAAGCGCGCCGCGCCGCAGGTCGGCAGGACGTGCGACGGCCCGGCGACGTAGTCGCCCAGGACCTCGGGGCAGTCGGCGCCGACGAAGATCGCACCCGCGGTCTCGAACCACTCGGCCGCCGCTTCGGCCTCGTGGCCCACCAGCTGCAGATGTTCCGGAGCGAGCCGCTCGACCAGCGCCGCCGCCTCGGCGAGTGAATCGACCACCAGCGCGCCGCCGTAGCCGGCGAGCGACTCGCACGCCGTGCCCGCAGTCGGCAGCCCCGCGAGCCGCGCCTCGACGCTCGCGGCGACCTCCCGGGCGAGCGCACGCGAGGTCGTGACCAGGATCGCCGACGCTCTCCCGTCGTGCTCGGCCTGCGCCAGGAGGTCGGCGGCGATCCAGTCCGCCGGGGCGCCGGGTGTCGCCACGACGACCACTTCGCTCGGTCCCATCAGGCCGTCGATCGCGACGCGTCCGGCGACTTCGCGCTTCGCCGCGGTGACCCAGGCGTTCCCAGGTCCGGCGACGACATCGACCCGGCGGATCGGTCCGCAGCCCAGGGCGAGCGCCGCGATCGCCTGCGCGCCGCCGAGACCCCAGATCTCCTCGACCCCGAGGCGGGCAAGCGTGTGGCGCAGCGCCGGGCTGCGGCGATAGGTCGCCGCCGGCGTCGCGACGACGATCTCGGCGACGCCCGCCACCCGTGCCGGAACCGCCGTCATGATCGCCGTCGAGGGATAGCTGGCGAGCCCGCCCGGAACGTAGAGACCGGCGCGGCGGAGAGGGCGATCGAGCGACTCGATCCGCAGTCCGTCGATGCGGTCCGAAGGTGCGGCGACGCGTTGCTCGAGCTGCCGGCGGTGGAACCGTTCGACGTTGGCGATCGCGAGCTCGATGGCGTCGCGGAGCGGACCGTCGAGATCGTCGCCCCGCCGGTCGCGCGCGGTGGCACCGAGCGCGAGTCCCGCGACGTCGTCGACGCACACGTCGTCGTACCGCGCGACCGCAGCGAGGAGAGCGCGCTCCCCCGCTCCGCCGCCGCGCGCCACGGCGCGCACCGTGCGCCGCACTTCGCGCTCGACGGTCCGGTCGAGCACGGTTCCGAAGCGGCCGCAGACCCGCGCGACGAGCTGCCGGCCGGCGCGGCTCGCCGCGTCGGCGACAGCGAAGGAGGAGAGCTCGTTCACGCCGCCACCCCCGCCGCTTCCAGCGCGCCGACCAGACGGCCGATCTCCGCCCGCCGCCGCTGCCAGGCGCTGCGGTGCACGACGAAACAGGGCCGGATCTCCTGGACGACGGCGAGCTCGACCAGGCCGTGGGCGCGAAGCGTCGCCCCGCTCTGCACGATGTCGAGGATGAAGTCGGCGAGGCCGACGAGCGGCGCAAGCTCGATCCCGCCCGAGAGCTCCAGCAGCTCGGCGCTCCAGGACTGCCGCTCGAGCCAGCGCCCGGCGAGTCGCGGATACTTCGTCGCCAGCCGGACGTTCTCGCCGGCCGCCGGCAGGGCGCGACCCGAGGGCGCGATGAGCGAGAGGCGGCTGCCGCCAGCCGCGATCTCGAGCGGCACGAGAAGGTCGCCGTCGACCTCGTCGAGGACGTCGCGCCCGACGACGCCGCAGTCGGCGACGCCGCGCAGGACGTAGAGCGGCAGATCGCGGTCCTTCACCAGCAGGGCGCCGAACCCGTGCTCGGGAAAGTCGCGCCAGAGGCGGCGCGATCCGTCTTCCAGTCCGTCGAGCGGGATTCCGGCCGCGCGGAAGGCGTCGCTGACCGCCGCGAGGTTGCGACCCTTGGGCAGCGCCAGGCGGATCACGCGCACGACTCCACCGGCGACGCGACCTCTCCCGCCCGCACCAGCTCGTCGAGGCGGAGGGAGAATCCGGCCGCCGAGATCCCACCTGCGCCGAGGCGGGCGAAGAGCTCGTCGTAGCGACCTCCCGAAACGACCGGCCGGGCGCTGCCGGCGAGATAGCCGCGGAAGACGATGCCGTCGTAGTAGCCGCGCGCGCCCTCGCCGTTCGCAGCGGACGCGCCGACCGCGACATCGGCGAACTCGGCGAGGTCGATGGCGACGTGGAGCTCGGGGAAGGCGACGGCGAGCTCCCGCTGCAGCGATTCGAGCTCACCGAGCGCCGCCGCGCCGGCGCCGCCGAGCACCGACGGCTCGTCGGGAACGCCGCGTTCGACGACCTCGAGCAGCGCGGTGCCTGCCGCCGCCCCGGCGCTTCCGCCGGCCCGCAGGGCGCGGACGGCGGCGCGCTCGCGGCGCGACACGGCGCGGGCCAGCGCCGCCGCACCCGCCTCGTCCTCCGCCACCGCGAGCAGATCGCCGAGGGCGCCGGTCGCACCGAGCACGAGCGTCGCGGAGCCGCCCGCGGCGCGCGCCAGCAGGCGCCCGGCCATGCGGGCGGCTTCACGCGCCAGCATCTCGCCGTCGCCCTTCCGTCCCAGCAGCTCGCCGCCCAGCTGGTACTGCTCCGCGTCGCTCCGCACCGCCCCGTCGCGCGCACCGCGCGGCGGACAGCGCACGACGTCGCCGCGGTAGAAGATCCGCCGCGGAAGCGTCAGCGCCGCGAGGTGCGGCGCGACGAGGCGCGCGAGAAGCGGCGTGAAGTCGGCGCGCAGGGCGAGCATCTCCCCCTCGCGATCGGCGAAGCGATAGAGCTCCCCCTTCGCCGAGCTCGTGAGCACCGGCTCGTACGGCTCGAGATAGTCGACGACGGGCAGGATCGCCTCGTCGAAGCCGGCCGCTTCGAGCTCCGCGGCGAGCGCCGTCTCGAGCCGGCGGAGACGACGGGCCGAGTCGAAGAGGAGCGCCGAGACGCCGGTCGGAAGGGGGTGCGAGAGCCGCATCCGGTCAGCTCCCCTCGGCCGCGGACGGTGCGCCCGCGGCGAGTCCGAGGACCCGGGCACCAAGCCCGAGCGGCAGCGAACGTCCGGTCATGGAGCGGAACTGCGGCGCCGCCTGGCGCAGCAGCACTTCGCGTCCGTCGACGGCGGTGAGCCCGCGACGGGCGGACTCGCTCACCAGCCGAGTCGGCCCGGGGCCGTAGACGAGATCGACGACGGCGCTCCCTGCGGGGAGGCGGTCCACAGGCAACGGCAGCTCGTCGGCGATCCGCCGCCCGACCGGAGTGGCGTGGACGTAGAGGTCGAACTCCTCCGGCCGGAGCTCGGCGAGCGGCACGAACGGCAGCCGCAACGCTCGCGCCGTGGCGAGTCCGCGCTCCGGCCCCCGGTTGGCGATCGTCGTTTCGGCACCGGCGAGCGCGAGTCCGAGCGCGGCGGCCCGTCCGGCACCCCCGCAACCGACGATGACCGCCCGTCGGCCGCGCGGATCGATGCCGCGCGCACGCAGCGCTTCGACTACCCCTTCGGCGTCGGTCGACTCCCCCTCCCAGACCCCGTCTCGCGGCGTCAGGGTGTTGACCGCCTCCAGACGGTTGGCGAGGGGACTCGCCGCACCGGCGACCGCGAACGCCACCTCCTTGTGCGGCGTGGTCACGGCCAGCCCGCCGAGCTGGAGCCCGAGACCGGCGAGGGCGTCGCTCTCGACGACCTCGAGCCAGAAGTCGCCGAACTCCGGAGTTTCGAACGGCACGAAGAGGGCCGGAAGATCGAGCTCGCGGTACGCGGCATTGTGGAGCCGCGGTGAGAGCGAGGCGAGCGCCGGATGTCCCACGACTCCGAAGAGCCACTTGACCGGCGCGAGACGCGGCAATCCGTAGTCGAGGAGCAGCCGGTCGATCGAAGGCTGCCCGGGCGCGGCCGCCCGCTCGGTGGCCGAGCCGTAGACGACCGGAGCGCCGAGGCGCGGCGCGACCAGACGGGTCCAGAAGCCGAGCTCGCCGCCGGCGAACGCCACCACGTCGCTCCGCCGGCGGGCCGCCAGCAGCTCGAGCGGCGCCAGCTCCTCCCCGGCGTTGGTCGCCCGCGGCACGAGCTTGTAGAGCGCCGCTGGCGTCGCCGAGAGGTGATCGAGGCGGGCCGACAGGCCACGCTCGTCGGCGGCGGCCCCGTGCCACGACAGGAGACGCTTGCCGGCCGGCAGCTCGCGGAGCAGCTCCGGCGACAGATCGCGATCCCCTTCGAGGTCGATCAGGTCGTAGCGCGCCGCCTGCTCGAGGATCCGCTTGCGGCGCTTCTCGCGCCCGCCCTGGAAGGCGCCCCACTCGGCCTTGCTGCGCAGGGTGTAGAGGAGCTTTCCCGGGAACCGTTCGCGCAGCCAGTCGGGATCGAGGTCGCCGACCAGGTCGGCGCGCACCTCGAGCCAGTCCGCCCGCCGGGCGAGCGCGCGCAGCTCGTCCCCGTCCGCCGACGGCGGCTCGGTCAGCGACGCGACGAGGATCGCGGTCTGCTGCGAACGCTGGTTCAATCGAAAACGCCTCCTCCCGGGTTCCGGAAGGAGGCGCGAGGGTGTTGCGCGATCTCGGCGGCTCGTCCCGGGCCCTTGAGGCCGGGACGAAATTGCCCCGGCCGACTACGACACGTGATGATGGGCCATGCCGCGCCAACCGGCGACAACGCCGGCGAAGGAACGATCCGCGACAAGCTCCGTGCGCAACATGAGGATCGCATGAAACCACCCGCGCCCGGCGGTTGTCAAGAGAGGTCGCGGTCGAGCGCCCCGCGTCCGGACCGGAAGCTCCCGCCGCCGGTTCCTGCCGGCGGCACCGCGTCCGGTAGGCTAGGGGTCGCCGATCCGAATCCGCACCAGCCACCGCACCGGAGGAGAGCCCGTGACACGAACCCGCCGCCGTCTGCTCGTCGCCGTCCTTCTCGTCGCCCTGCCGCTCGCCGCCGGAGCGCAGCAGGCGACGTTCGAAGCGAACGCCGCGAAGGAGACCAAGATCCGCAAGCTGCTCGAGCTCACCGGTGCCGGCGAGATCGGCGTCCAGGCGATGAAGGAGATGGTCCCGGCCCTCAAGGGGCTCGTTCCCGATGCCCCGGAGGCGTTCTGGGACGAGTTCATGAAGGGGGTCCATCCGGAAGAGCTCGTGGCGATGACCGTTCCGATCTACGCCCAGCACTTCGACGAGTCGGAGATCGATCAGCTGATCGCCTTCTACTCCTCCCCGATCGGCCGCAAGATCACCCGCGAGCTCCCGGCGATCATGTCGGAGTCGATGGCCGCCGGGCAGACCTGGGGAATGGATCTCGCCCGCAAGGCGCTCGAGCGCGCGCAGAGCGCCGGCTACCATCCGAAGAGTTGAGCCGGAACGCCCGGTGAACCGACCGCCGCACGGCCGAAGACGATGAACGTTCTGCGGCTCGCCGCCTTCTCGGACGGCGAGAGCGGCGGCAATCCGGCCGGCGTGGCGATCGTCGAAGAGCTCCCGTCCGCGGAGGAGATGCAGCGCACCGCGGCGGGGGTCGGATTCTCCGAGACCGCCTTCGCCGCTCCGCTCGACGGCGGCTGGCGGGTGCGCTACTTCGCGCCTTCGTCCGAGGTGCCGTTCTGCGGCCACGCCACGATCGCCCTCGGCGCGGTCCTCGCGGATCGCCAGGGCGACGGCGTCTTCCGGTTGCAGCTGAACGACGCCGCCATCACCGTCGAAGGGCGCCGCGACGGCACCCTCGTCGCCGCGGTGCTGCAGTCACCGCCGACGCGCAGCGCGGCAGCCGGACCGGAGCTTCTCGGCAGCGCTCTCCAGCTCTTCGGCTGGACCTCGGGCGAGCTCGATCCGCGGATCCCGCCCGCCGTCGCCCACGCCGGGGCCGACCACCTGGTCCTCGCCCTGCGCACGCGCGAGCTGCTCGCGACGATGAAGTACGACTTCGAGACCGGTCGCGCCCTCATGCAGCGCGCCGGCCTGGTGACGATCGTCCTCGCCTGGGCCGAGACGGCGCAGCGCTTCCACACCCGCAATCCGTTCGCCTCGGGCGGTGTCTACGAGGACCCGGCGACCGGTGCCGGAACCGCAGCGCTGGCCGGCTATCTCCGCGATCTGGGCTGGCCCCACGGTGGGGCGATCGACGTCGTTCAGGGGGAAGACATGGGAATGCGATCTCTGCTCCGCGCCGAGCTCTCCGCCGTGCCGGGGAGCTCGATCCGGGTCTCCGGCACCGCACGAAGGCTCGCAGGATGACGTTCCGCGCTCCGGACCGGCTCCGTTCGTCTCTGGTTCTGCTGCTCGCTCTCGTCCCCTGCCTGCTCCTCGCAGCGGCCGCCGCCGCGGAGGAGCGGTCGCCGCTCGCCCGGGTCGAGTCGCTTCCCCTGCGCACGCTCGAAGTCGGCGGTGTCGTCGCCTACTCGCTGCCCGAGGACCGCGAGCGAGCGCGTCAGCTCGCGACGCTCGCCGCCTCCGCGGCGAAGTATTTCGCGCGCGAGCTCGACCTCACGCTGCCGGTGCGGATCGCCGCGCTCCGGCCCGCCGACTGGTTCTCCGACATCCCCGGCCTCCCCTACGCCATCCCCTGGCCATCGATGTCCGAAGGGTTGATCGTGATGCCGTCGTCGCTCGAGGAGGGACTTCTGGTCGAAGGGCGCGACGCCCGGGAGGACCGCCGCCGCATCGACTTCGTCCTGCTGCACGAGGACGGGCACCTGCTCGCCCGGCGGTACTTCCGCCCGGCCGACGGACACGACTACCTCCCGGTCAAGTGGTTCGAGGAGCTCCTCGCCACCTACTTCGCCTACAGCTTCGTCGCCGCCGCCGAGCCGGCCTGGGCGGAGGCGGCGCGGACCGAGTGGCGCTCCCAGCTCCGGGCGTTCGATCCGCCGGTGCACTCGCTCGACTGGAGCTACATGAATGCGCTTCCGGGACCGGAGATCGCCCGCAACTACGCCTGGTACCAGTTTCTCCTGAATCTCCGCGCCGCCGAGCTGCACGAACGGTACGGCATCGACCTGCTGCGCCGGCTGAAGGCCGGCCTGCCCTGGGAGACGTCCGCCGACTGGACCACCGCGGCGCTCCTGCCGCGCCTCGATGCGATCGCACCCGGATTCGCGGCCTGGGCCGACGAAGTCGCGGCCGGCGGCGGAGCCGGACAACCCTGACGCGGAGGAAAAGCGGCCGCCGCGGCGGCGGCTCCGGCGCGCGGGTGTACGCTCGGATCCTCACCGCGGAGGAGAGATGAGCCGACTCGCTGCCGGAAACGATTCGCTGGTGGTCTCGTATCTCGCGCTGCGCCGGGCGATCGGGATCGTCGGCGTCGCGCTGCCGTTCGTGCTGGCGCTCGGGACGGTGGCGGCCGGCGGCTCCGGCATCCAGCGCTCGGTGAGCGCCTACTACTACACCGCGATGGGCGACGTCCTCGTCGGCAGCCTCTGCGCGATCGGCGTCTTCCTCTACTCCTACGAAGGGTACGATCGACGCGACGACATCGCCGGGAATCTCGCCTGCCTCTTCGCCGTCGGCGTCGCTCTCTGCCCTACGACTCCCGCCTCCGGCGCCCGTCGCATGCAGGAGATCGTCGGCGGGCTGCATCTCGCCTTCGCCGCCGCCCTCTTCCTCACCCTCGCCTACTTCTGCCTGGCCCTGTTCCGCCGCACCGATCCGGAGGCGACACCGACGCCGCAGAAGCTGCAGCGCAATGTCGTCTACACGACCTGCGGCTGGACGATCCTCGCCTGCATCGCCGGGATCGGCCTCCTCGCCTTCGTCGGCGAAGCGTCGGCGCTGCAGCGCCTGCGACCGGTCTACTGGCTCGAGGCCACCGCGATCGTCGCCTTCGGCATCTCCTGGCTGACCAAGGGCGAGACGATCCTCGCGGACGGGTAACATCGTCCCCGACGGGTCGCGAGAAAGGAGTCGACGGATGATCGTGCGAATGGAAGAGATGCCGGCGAACGTGGTCGGACTGAGCGCTTCGGGCAAGGTGACGGCGGAGGATTACGAGAAAGTGGTGATGCCGGCGATCGAGAACCGGATCGAGGAGTTCGGTACCGTGCGGATCCTCTACCACCTCGGTCCCGAGTTCGAGGGATTCACGGCCGGCGCGATGTGGGACGACGTGAAGGTCGGCCTCGGGCACCTCGCCTCCTGGGAGCGGGCCGCGATCGTCACCGATCACGAGTGGCTCGCCGGTGCCACCCGCCTCTTCGCGCTCGCCCTCCCCTGCCCGGTGAAGGTGTTCGCCAACGACGAGCTCGACGCGGCGAAACTCTGGATCGAGGAGTAGCCGGCCCCGATCGACCGGACGACCGGTGAAAGATCCGGGGCGCTCGCACGTGGATCCGACATGCGAAAGGAGAGCCCGACTGCGGAACGGTGACGCGAAGAAGGTCTGTGCGATCGTCCTCGCGGGGTTCGCGGCGCGGGCGCTTCTCCTTTGGGCCGGTCGCGGCGAGTTCACCGGCTGGTTCAACCACACCTATTACTCGTTCGTCCAGGCGCGGGGACTCCTCGAGCAGGGGCGGCTCCCGTTCCCGGACATGCCGCTTCTCTTTCACCTCGAGGCGCTCGTCGCCCGGCTCCTCCGCGCTCTCGGGCTGGCCGGTCCCCCGGCGATCGTCGCCGCCACCCGATTCTGGATCTGCCTTCTCCCGGCGCTCGTCGCCGTACCGGTCCACAGGATCGTCCGCCGGATCCACGGCGATCGCTCTCTCGGCGCCGCGCAGTGGATCGTCGTCGCGACCGCTGCACTCCTGCCGCTTTCGCTGGTGCACCTGCCCGAGATTTCGCCCAAGAACCTGCTCGGCCTCCTGCTGCTCGCCGCGATCGTCGCGATCGCGCAGCGTTGGCTCCTCGAGCGCCGCTGGCAGCAGGCCGCCGCCGCCGCGCTCCTCTTCGTGCTCGTCGTCGCTTCGCACTTCGGAACCGTCGCCGCGGCACTGATCTTCGGCGCGGCACTCGTCGTCGCGGAGGCCGTCGTCGTCGGACGGCCGCGGCGCCTCCTCTCCGGTCTCGCCGGTCTCGGCGCGGCGGTTGCCGCCAGCCTCGCCCTGATCCGGCAGTTCGATCCGCAGCGCTTCCAGCGCATCTTCGAGTATCTCCAGGGAACGGTCGACCGCTCGCTGGTCGGTGCCCTTTTCGACCCCGGGCGCGAGCGGCTCCAGGTCCTCCTCTCCCTCGGCGCGGTCCTGGGCTTCGATCTCACCCTCTACGCCGCCCACCGCTACTACGTCCGCCACCGACCCGACGCGCCGCCGGCCGAACGGACGTTCTGGCTCACCAACGTCCTGTTCGCTCTCCTCCTCCTGCTGCCGGTGGTCGACGAACGGCTGATGTCGCGTCTCGTCGTCTTCCTGCCGCTGCCGGGTCTCGTCGCTTTCGCTCTCCTCGAAGCGCACGCCCTGCGTGGACGCCGGGCGCGTGGCATCGCCCTCGCTCTGCTCGTCACGACCGTGTCCGTGCTCACCGCCGGCGAGATCGTCGGCTCGCGGATCCGCAGCCGGAACGAAGCTGCAATCGCCGCCGAGCTCGCCGAGCTGCGCGTCCGGCTCCCGCTCCGCCCCGATGATCTGGTGCTGACGAAGTCGGGAGCCGAGCATCTCTGCAACTGGTACTTCGGCGTCAAGGCCGGGATGATCACGTCGCTGCGCCGCGAGGACTTCGCCAGCTATGGCCGGGTCTTCGTCCTGAATCCGATCGAAGGCGAGCTCGCGCTCGACGGAGTCGCCGAAAGGCGCGCACGCACGGAGACCGACCGCTACTTTTTCATGCGGCAGAACATTCCGCGACCCGAGGGGATCGAACCGCTCTTCCGCAGCGCGCATCTCGAGTTCTTCCGGCTCGACGCCCCGCCACCCGAGTGGAGCTTCGACGGCACGGGTCGCTGGGACGGCTATTCGCGAGCGCCTGCCACCAGCGAGCGCGGCTCGACGGTGCGCGACGGGCCTATCTGACCCGGCATTGCGCGGTCGCGGATGCCACCGGATGCTCTAGGATGGCCCGAACGCGATCCGCTGCCCGCTTCCGGAGGCTTCCCTCGATGCCCAGTCCCGTCGCACTGCACCACACCTGTTTCCTGGTGCGTGACCTCGAACGCGCCGCGCGAGCGCTCACCGACGCCCTCGGAATCGGCCCGTGGAACGTCTGGACCATCCGGCCCACGGCCTCGACCGTGCACGGCGAGCCGCGACCGTACACCTTCCGGGTGGCGCTCGCGGCGATCGGCGGCAGCCACTACGAGTTGGTCTCGCCGGACACCGGAACCAGCGTCTACGACGAGCACCTCGCCAGTCACGGCGACGGCTTTCACCACACCTGCCTCTTCTACTCGACGATCGCGGAGGTGCGCGCCGTCAAGGTGGAGCTGCTCCGCCAGGGACGCGAGATGATCCAGGACGCGAGCGCCGGCGACGACTTCGAGTTCGCCTATTTCCAGTTCCCCGAGATCGGATCGGCGGTCGAGGTGCTGTTCCTCGACCCGGAGAAGCTCCCGCCGCCGGAACAGGTGATCTGAGACGGATGCGGGCGGATCGCACCGCGACGGGTTCCTGAACGGCGGGCTGGCGGAGGAAAGATGTTCATCGGTCATTTCGGAGTCGGCTTCGGCGCCAAGCGGGCGGCGCCCGCGGTTTCTCTCGGCATGCTGTTCCTCGCCTGTCAGCTGGCCGATCTGATCTGGCCCGATCTCGTCCTGCTCGGAGTCGAACGGGTCGAGATCGCCCCCGGAGCGACCGCGGTGACCCCGCTCGACTTCGTGAGCTATCCCTATTCGCACGGCCTCGCGACTCTCGCGCTCTGGGGAGCCGCGCTCGGCCTGATCTATCACCTCGTCCGGCGCGGCGACCGGCGCGCACCGCTGACCCTCGCCCTCGTGGTGGTCAGCCACTGGCTGCTCGACTTCGTGTCGCACCGCCCCGACATGCCGCTGGCGCCGGGACTCGCGGAGCGCTACGGTCTCGGGCTCTGGAACTCGGTCGCCGCAACGGTCGTCGTCGAGACGGTCCTGTTCGCCGCGGGCATCGCGCTCTACCTCCGGGCGACCGCAGCGCGCGACCGCACCGGGGTCGTCGCCCTCTGGTCGCTCGTCGTCTTTCTCTACCTCGTCTCGCTGGCGAATCTGTTCGGTCCGCCCCCGCCGTCCGTCGGCGCCGTCGCCTGGGTGGCGCAGTCGCTCTGGCTGGTGGTCGCCTGGGGATTCTGGGTGGACCGTCACCGCGTCGCGAGGGCTCCGGCCCCCGCTCCCTGAGCCGCGGTTCGCCCGCACCCGCGAGCGGACGGAGGCCGCGATCCGGGAGTAGGCTCCCGTTGCGGAGGCGATCCGGCCTCCGTGAGAGGAGTCGGGGCGGATGCGCATCGTCGTCGTCGGCGCGAACGGAGGAACGGGCCGCGAAGTGGTCCTGCAGGCGCTCGAGCGCGGGCACGACGTCACCGCTTTCGTGCGCTCACCGGAGAAGCTGGACGTCGAGCACCGGAGGCTGACGGTCGCGGTCGGCAACGTCCTCGCACCGGAGTCGCTCGACTCCGCCTGCCGCGGCGCCGAAGCCGTCGTCTGCGCGCTCGGTCACAAGCGCTGGTTCTACCCCAACCGGATCCTCTCGAACGGGACGCGGAATATCGTCGCCGCGATGAGGAAGCACGGAGCGCGGCGCCTGATCTGCGAGACCTCGCTCGGCGTGGGCTCGAGCTTCGGCCGGCTCGGCCTCTACTACACGCTCTTCGTCGTGCCGTTCATCCTTCCGTTCTACTACCTCGACAAGCACCGGCAGGAGCGCGTCGTGCGCGAGAGCGGACTCGAGTGGGTGATCGTCCGCCCCGCGGCGCTCACCAACGGTCCGCCGCGGGGACGCTACCGGCACGGTCCGCGGGTCGGGAGCTTCCTCCTGACGCGTCGCATCTCGCGCGCCGACGTCGCTTCGTTCCTGCTCGATCAGCTGACCGCCGACGACTACCTGCGACAGACGCCGGGCGTCGCCTGGTGACGGCGGCAAGCCGCGACGGCGCCCGCGCTACGGCAACTCGAGATCGCGATCGCCGTTGCCGACCGCGCCGGTCTGGAACGAGGGTGGCAGATGCCCGACGTCGCCGACGGCGACGATCCGCACCGCACCCGCCGGCTCCACCACCAGCACCGTGAGGCTGGCGTGCCCGATCGACATGCCGAGCCAGGCGTCCGGGTCGACGGCGAGCGCCTTCGTCACGAGGTAGCGGATCACGTTGCCGTGCGCCACGATCAGCTCGTGACGGGCCCCGGAACGGGACGGGGCGAACAGTTTCGCCGCCAGCCGTTCGAGTTGCGCCGTGCAGGCCGCGAGCTCCTCCGGCTTCTCCCCCGCCATGATGTCGGCCCGCCGGGTCGGCGGGGTGCACTCGGCGAGGTCCTGGTCGATCCGTGGCGCCCGGCCGCCGAGCTCGTCGCCGACGATCTCCGCCGTCTGGCGCGCGCGCGTGAAGGGACTGGCGACGAAGTCGTCGAGAACGACCGGGAGTCCCCGCAGCCGTGCGCCGGCGAGCCGCGCCTGGGCGACGCCCATCGCCACCAGCCCCTTGCCGACGCGCGGGTCGCGCACGTCGTGCTCGTCGTACTTGCCGTGGCGGACGAGGTAGAGCGTGCGGTTTCCGGGCGCCGGCGCGGGCGTCCCTGCACGGGCTGCGGCCGCGGGCGGCGTCGGGGCGGCGCTCGCCGGGGCGAACGACGTGAACAGCAGCATCAGGAGCAGCGTGACGGCTCGTCTCATCGGTTCCTTCCTTTCGCGGGAGGCCTCCCGTCAGATCTCCCTGCGCAACCAGCCCGCCTTGTCCATCCGTCGCCGGATCCGTTCGACCCGCGAGCGGTAGACCCGGCTACCGGCGCCGGGATGCCAGGTCGACGGCTTCGGAAGCGAACCGGCGAGAGCCGCCGCCTCGTCCGGGGAGAGCTCCACCGCCGTCTTGCCGAAATAGTGTCGTGACGCCGCTTCGGCGCCGTAGATCCCGGGACCGAATTCGACGACGTTGAGGTAGAGCTCGAGGATACGCCGCTTGGCGAGATGCTTCTCGAGAGCCCTGGTGAGCAGCGCCTCCTTCACCTTCCGCCAGGGGTTGCGCGACGGCGAGAGCCAGAGGTTCTTCGCCAGCTGCTGCGTCAGCGTCGAGGCGCCGCGCGGCGCCTCCCCTTCCTCCCACGCCTCGGCGATCGCTTTCTTCAGCTCGGCGACCGCGAAGCCGTGATGGGAGAAGAAGTCGATGTCCTCCGCCACCAGCACCGCCACCTTGAGGTGATCCGAGATCCGCGCGTACGGAACCGTCTTCCATTCCACCGCGCTCTTCTTCCCGGCCTCCGACGAGCGCTCACGGAAACGTTCGATGAAGGCCGTGGTCGGCGGATTCTCCTTCGCCAGCCGTGCGACGTCCGGCCAGGTGAAGAACTGCTGCGCCGCGAAGGCCGCGACGAGCACCGCGCCGGTGAGGAGGCCGAGGCGGAGGGCGCGGGCGCGCTTCATCGCCGGCGCGTCATCCGTCGTCGCGACCGGCGGCCGGCGAAAGCGTCCCGGAGAGCACGGTGACGGCGCAGCCGGAGAGGAGCACGCGGTCGCCCGCGACCCGCACACGCACGACTCCCCCGCGCTCCGACGCCTGGAATCCGGAGAGCTCGCTCAGCCCGAGCTTCTTTCCCCAGTACGGTCCGAGACAGCAGTGCGCCGAACCGGTGACGGGGTCCTCGTCGATGCCGATGCCGGGCGCGAAGAAGCGCGAGACGAAGTCGAAACCGCTCTCCGGTTCGGCGCGCGCCGTCACGATCACGCCGCGCATCGGCAGGGAGCGGAGCGCGCGGAAGTCGGGGCGCAGGGCGCGGACCTCCGCCGCGGTCGCCAGTTCGACCAGAAAGTCGTAGGAGTTCCTGCCGAAGTGGATGGCATCGGCGCCGAGCGCCGCGAGCAGCTCCGGCAGCGGCTCGTGCGCAACTTCGGGGCGCTCCGGGAAGTCGAGCTCGATCCAGCCGTCGCGACGTCGCGCGGTGAGCGCGCCGGAGAGCGTCTCGAACCGCGCCGCGTCGCCCGCGGCGAGCACGCCGCTCTCCCAGAGCACGTGCGCCGACGCCAGCGTGGCATGGCCGCAGAGCGCGACTTCGGCGAGCGGCGTGAACCAGCGCAGCCCCCAGCCGCCGTCGCGCGCTTCGAGGAACGCAGTGTTCGAGTGCCGCATCTCGGCGGCGATGCGCTGCATCGAGCGCTCGGAGAGACGGATGCCGGGGGGCAGCGGGCAGACCGCGGCGGGATTGCCGGAGAACGGCTCGGCGGTGAACGCGTCGACGACGTGGATCGGCAGAGACAAGGTCGGCTCCTGCGCGGAATCCTATCGTTGGCGACGGAGACGACGGGCGGCGGTGGATCTCTCCCTTGACGCCGACGCCGAGATCGTTCGTAATGGGGCTTTCCGGCCGCCGCTCCGAACCGGAGTGGCGCGACACGAAAGGAGCCGTACACCATGTGGAAGCGCGAGAACGAACCGGCCCCGACGCCCCAGGCTGCAGCGACCCCGACACCTTCTCCGGCCACGCCGGCGACGCCTCGCAATGAAGCCGAGGCACCCGCACCACGCCCGACCGTCGTCGCGACGGCTCGCGCCGTCTTCGGTCCTTCGCTCGAGCTCACCGGAGAGCTCTCGGGCGCCGAGGACCTGCTCGTCGAAGGGCGGGTGCAGGGCAAGATCCGGCTTCCGCAGCATTCGGTCATCGTCGGCGCGAAGGGGCGGGTCTCGGCCGAGGTGCAGGCCCGTGTTCTCGAGATCGAAGGAGAGGTCGACGGTCACCTCTCGGGCGAGGAGCTGATCGTGCTGCGCAAGAGCGCGCGGGTGCGCGGCGATCTCGTCGCGCCGCGCGTGGTGATCGAGGACGGCGCCAAGTTCAAGGGCTCGATCGACATGGAACCGAAGCGCGCCAGCGGTTCGGCGCCCGCCGCGGGCCCCCGTCCGCTGCCGGCGGACGAGCCGTCGCACACCGCCGCCGCGTCCGGCGCGAAAGCGAATCCGGGCTCCTCGACGCGCGCGAGTTGAGGGCCGAACATCCGGCACCGGGTCTGAAGTCGGCGTTCGACCACCTGCCCCGCCCCGGTGGCTCGGTGCTCGACCTCGGCCCGGCGTTCGGCGCCAACGTCGCCTGGTTCCAGCGCTCGGGCTCGAGGCTCCGCATCGCCGATCTCTTCCGCACGATCGAGGAGGAGGGTGCGGGAAACGCGATCCCCGCCATCTGGGAGCGCAAGGTGCCGCACCTCCTGCCGTTCGCCGCCGGAGAGACGTTCGATCTCGTCCTCGCCTGGGATCTGCCGAACTACATCGGGCGCGAGCGCTGGCCGGCGATCGCACGGCGGATCGTCGAACGGATGACGCCCGCCGGATCGTTCCATCTGCTCGTCCGGGTCGGCGCCGAGATGCCGGCGACGCCGTGCGCCTACCGCATCCTCGAAACGGGACTCCTCTCGGAGGAGATCCTCACCGAGGCCGTCGTGCCGGCGCCGCGCTGGCCGCACGCCGAGATCGAGAAGATCAACCCGGGACTGGTGGCGCCACGCAGCCATCTCGGCAAGCACGGCGTGCAGGAGTACCTCCTCGAGCACGCCGCGGCGCACAACCTGCCGCCCCGCCCGGTCGCCCAGCCGCGCCGCAAGACGCGCTGAGGCCCCGCCCGCCGCCGTCCCGGCGGAGGCCGCTACCGGCCATTGACTTACGCCTTTTTTACGCTTCATGATGGGCCTCCGGCGACGGTCGCCGGAGGAGAGAGTGGTGGCTTTTTCCAACCCACGGATCGAACGCAGCGAGCTCCTGTCGCGGCTCGAAGGGCCGCTCGCGGAGAAGCTCCGCAGCGCGCGCCAGCTCCTCCACGCCCGGGAGCAACGGAACGAACCGGTGCCGACTGCCTGGGGACGGGCCCTCCCCGGGCTCGAGCGCCTCCTGCCGGAGGGGCTGTTGCGCGGCGAGTTGGTGGAGCTGGTCGCCGGGCGCTCGAGCGGCCGTTTCGCTTCGGTTCTGGCGCTGCTCGCCGCGGCGACGCGCGCGGGCGAGAACGCCGTCTTCGTCGACCTGGGCGGCGGGCTCGATCCGCAGACGGCGACGGCGACCGGCATCGACTGGCCCCGTCTCCTCTGGGTGCGCCCGCACGACGTCCGTGAAGCGCTCGCGGCGACCGAGGCAGCGCTCACCGGCGGCTTCCCCGTCGTGGCGCTCGATCTCGGAATGCCGCCGCTCCCCGGCGGGCGCGGCGCCGAGACGATGTGGATCCGCCTGGCGCGGAGCGCGCGCACCCACGACGGGCTCGCCTTCGTCGCCACGCCCTACCGTGTCTCCGGCACCGCCGCCACGACGGTGCTCGAGCTCGGCCGGGGACGGGCGCTCTGGAGCGGCACCGGAGCGGCGCCACGCCTGCTCGACGGCACCCACGGGCGCCTGCTGCTGCGCAAGGCGCGGCATCCCGAAGCCGCCGCCGACCGGGGGCGCGACGAAGCGCTGCTCTTCTCCACCGGCCGCGAGAGCACCCCGCGCACGGCGATCTCCGCATGAGCCGGATCGCCTGCCTCGACGTGCCGCTCTTTCCGCTCGCGGCGCGCCTGCGCGCCGAACCGGAGCTCACCGGCGAAGCGCTCGTGGTGACCGAGGGAAACGGCTCGGCGGCGCGCGTCCTGGCCGCCAGTCGCACGGCACGACGGCTCGGCATCCGGACCGGCATGACCCTGGCACAGGCGCGTGTGCGGCTGCCGAAGCTCGTGGCACGCGCGCGCGACCCCGCTTCGGAGCGCGCCGCGAGCGACGCACTCTGCGAGATCGCGGCCCGCTTCTCGCCACGCATCGAACCGGTGAGCGAGCCCGCAGCGGGCGTCGTCTTCCTCGACATCGCAGCGCCGCGCATCTCCGAAGTCGAGCTCGGGCAGGCGCTCGCCCGCGCCGCACACCGCGAAGGCCTGCCCGCCGGCGTCGGCATCGCGTCGAGCAAGCTGGCGGCACGGATCGCGGCGCGCACCGCGGTCGGTGAGCAGCCGAAGGTGGTGGCGGCGGGAGCGGAAGCGGCGTTCCTCGCCCCGCTCCCGCTCACCCGCCTCGCTCCCGAGCTCGCGCTGGCGCGCACCATCGAGCGCTGGGGACTCTCTTCGATCGGCGACTTCGCACGCCTGCCGCCGGCCGAGGTGGCGAGTCGCCTGGGCGAAGCCGGAGTGCGGCTCCACGCCGTGGCGCGCGGGATCGACCCGCGACCGCTCCTCGCGCGCGAACCGCCGCCCGATCTCTCGGAGGGTCTCGAGCTCGAATGGGCGCTGGTCACGATCGAACCGTTCCTGTTCGTCGCGCACGCCGCCCTCGAGCGACTCTGCCGGCGCCTCGAGACGCGCGCCGTGGGCTGCGCCCGTCTCGCCCTCGAGCTGATGCTCGAACCGGCGGGGCGCGACGCCCGGGCATGGGACCTGCCGGCGCCGACACGCGACGCGAAGACGCTGCTCACCCTCCTCCGTCTCGATCTCGAGTCGCGCCCGCCGGGCGCACCGGTGGCCGGCTTCACGATCACCGCGATCCCGGGCGAGACGCGCGCCGGGCAGGGAACGCTCTTCGGTCCCCCGGCGATCTCGCCCGAGCGGCTCGCCACGACTCTCGCCAGGCTGTTCGCGCTGCTCGGCGGCGAGCGTGTCGGTTCCCCCCGTCCGCTCGACGGACACCGCCCCGAACGGTTCGCGCTCGCACCGTTCCGCCCGCCGCCACCCCCGCTCACTCCGGCCGCGAGCGTGGCGGAACCGCCGGGTGATGATTCCCGCGCCGCCGCCCCCGCCGGCAGCGAAGGAAGACACGGCGCCCGCGGTCTGCTCGCCGTGCGCACCCTGCGCCCGCCGGTCGAGATCGAGGTCGAAGTCGATCCCCGCCCCGGCGACCGCGAGCCGGCCCCGCGGGCCCTGCGCTCGCTGCCACCCGCCACCGAGGAACGCTCGCTCGAGATCGCCGGCACGGTGCGGGTCGCCTCGGGACCGTGGCGTCTCGAGGAGAGTTGGTGGAACGAACAGGCGATCGCGCGCGAGTACTGGGACGTCGAGCTCGACGGCACCGGCCTCTATCGCATCTACCGCGAAGCTGGCGGCGGCCGCTGGTTCGCCGACGGCATTTACGACTGAGACAGCTCGCGCTCCGTGGTACCCTCCGCGCCAGAACGTGAGCGAGCCTGTCCACCTGCCGCGCCAGGTCCTCGAAGCGCTCGACGACGCTGCCCTCGTCACGGACGCCGAAGGCAAGATCCTGTGGGCGAGCGCCCGAGTCGAGGCCCTCTGGGGCTACCGCCCCGCCGAAACGCTGAACAAGAAGCTGCAGTTCCTGGTCTCGTTCGAGTCGAGCGACCTGCTCGACGACACCGACGCCGGAGGCCGCGCGTCCGGGCGCCCGGAAGGCGCGAGACTGCGAACGCTCGAGGCCTACCGCAAGGACGGTTCGACCTTTCCGGTGCGCGTCTCGCGCATCGACATCCTCGACGAAGGAAAGAGCCGGATCCTCGTGCTCGCCCGCGACGCCTCGGAGCTCCACTCCGCGCGCGATCGCCTGCGCCGGCTCGAGAAGGCGCTCGAGACCTCCTCCGCCGGCGTCGCCATTGCCGACCGCAACCTGCGGATCCTGTGGGCGAATTCGGCCCTCGCCGTGCTCCACCGGACCGCCCGCGGCGAGCTCGCCGGCGAGCCGCTCGCCCGATTCCTTCCGGACAGCTTCGCATCCCTCGATTTCCGCGACTTCGCGGCGATCGGCCGGCAACGCAGCGAAGGGGACTGCACACGCCCGTCCGGCGACCGCTTTCCGGCCGAGGTGCAGTTCGACCTGGTCCTCGACGAGCAGGGAGAGCCCGACGGAATCGTCGCGCTGGTCCAGGACATCACCGAGCGGAAACGGACCGAAGCCGCGCTGCGCGAGAGCGAGGAGCGCTATGCCCTCGCCGTGCGCGGCGCCAACGACGGGATCTGGGACTGGGATCTCCGGACGCGGACGATCTACTACTCGCACCGCTGGCAGGAGATGCTCGGCATCGAACCGGGCGAGCTGCGCGGCGATCCCGAGTCGTGGTTCGGACGAGTCCATCCGGAGGACCGTCCGAAGCTGCAGGAGAAGCTCGCGCGGCACCTGGCCGGCGAGACCGAGCTGTTCGAGGACGAACACCGCATCGAGCATCGCGACGGCAGCTACCGCTGGATGCTGGCGCGCGGCGTGGCCCTGGTGGACGACGGCAAACCGCACCGCATCGCCGGCTCGCAGACCGACATCACCGATCGCAAGGTCCACGACCCGCTCACCGGCCTGCCGAATCGCGCCCTGTTCCTCGATCGCCTGGAGCGTGCGCGGGCGCGGGCGCGGCGCGCCGGACGCAGCCTCTACGCCGTGCTCTTCCTCGACCTCGACCGCTTCAAGGTCGTCAACGACAGCCTGGGGCATCCGATCGGCGACCTGCTGCTCGTCGCCGTGGCGCAGCGCATCGAGACGTGTCTCCGCGCCGGCGACACCGTCGCACGACTCGGCGGCGACGAGTTCGCGGTCCTCCTCGAGGAGATCGGCGAGCTCGACGAGGCGAGCGAGATCGGCACCCGGATTCACGAGGCGTTCGCCCGGCCGTTCGTCGTCGCCGACCACGAGCTGTTCGTGACCGTCTCGATCGGCATCGCGCTCGGCAGCTCGGAGAGCCAGGATCTGTCGAGCCTGCTGCGCGACGCCGACACCGCGATGTACCGGGCCAAGGTCTCGGGGCGCGGCCGCTCGCAGGTCTTCACCGGCGAGATGCGCAGCGAGGTAATCGCGCAGCTGAAGCTCGAGAACGACCTGCGGCGGGCCGTCGAGCGGCAGGAGTTCGAGGTCTACTACCAGCCGATCCTCGCGCTCAAGGGGCAGGCGATCACCGGCTTCGAGGCGCTGGTGCGATGGAACCATCCCGAGCGTGGCCTGCTCGAACCGCTCGAGTTCATCGCTGCCGCGGAGGAGACCGGGATCATCGTCCCGCTCGGCATGTGGGTCCTGGAAGAGGCCTGCCGTCAGCTCCGCGAATGGCAGCTGGCGGACCCCGCCTGCGCCGAGCTCGACATGAGCGTCAATCTCTCACCGCGGCTGTTCGCGCAGACCGAGCTCGTACGGGAGATCACCGATACCCTCGACCGGGCAGGTCTCGAACCGCGGCACCTAAAGCTCGAGATCACCGAAGGCGTTCTGGTGCACAACCCGCAGGCCGCCAGCGCCATGTTGAAGCAGCTCCGATCGCTCGGCATCGGCGTCTGCATCGACGACTTCGGGACCGGCTACTCGTCGCTCTCCTACCTCACGACGTTCAGCGTCGACGTTCTGAAGATCGACCGTTCGTTCATCCACAACCTGGGCGTGAGCGGCGACGACCACGACCTGGTGAGGAACATCGTCCGGCTCGCTTCGGGCCTCGGTCTCTCGGTGGTCGCCGAGGGGGTCGAGACCGACGACCAGCGCAGCCGGCTGGAGGAGATGAACTGCGAGTTCGTCCAGGGCTTCCACTTCAGCCGGCCGGTGACCGCCGAGACCGTCTGGAAGCGCCTGCTGCATCACGCCTGAGCTGCTTCAGCGCTCCCTCTCCGCGCGTCGCGCGACGAACTTCGCCACCCGGTCTCCGGGGAGAAACAGAACCAGAGCCGCGATCCCCACCGCGACGAACGCGAACAGCAGCGGCGGCAACCAGACCTGTTCGACGCCGAACGGGCGCCACATCCAGTTGAGGTTCTGCTCCCGGCTGCCGATCCACTGTCCGGCCGGGAACAGGAAGAGAGCGATCGCGGCCGCCAGGCGCCAGCCGCGACGGTCGTAGCCCACCCTCGCGAGCAGCCAGGCGAGGAGCGGCACCGTCCAGAGATGGAACAGCGAGAGACCGCGGAGCCAGAGCGGATCGGCGGCGTCGAACATGTACTCCGTACCGCCGAGAGGGTGACGCCCCGTGAGCAGCCGTCCGAAGAAGTCGACTGCCCAGACGGTCTGGATGACGAGGACCCCGGCGAACTGCGACGTCGCGAGCAGCGGGCTCTCGAGCCAGAGCGCCGCGAGCAGGACGAAGTTCGCGAAATCGCAGATCCAGAGGAAGTTGCTCGGTCCGTTGGCGTACCAGTAGGCCGGGACCCAGACGAGCATCCAGACCGTGTAGGCGAGCTTGGCGGCAAGCGGTACGCGGTGCATTCCGTAGCCGCAGAAAAAAGGGCCGGAATCGGATCCGATTCCGGCCCTCCGTTTCCTCGCGGCGTCTCCGGCTAGAAGCGGAAGCCGAGCTGGCCGGTGACCTTGCGCGAGATGATGTCGCCGAAGTAGTGCTGCTGGATCTCTTCGTCGAAGATGTTCGAGCCGATGACCTGCAGCGTCATGCGCTCGTCGAGGAAGCGGAAGCCGACCGCCAGGTTGACCTGCGTGAAAGCGTCGGTCGTGCCCACCGCGAGCGGCACGTCCGCCCAGTAGGCCTCGTCCTGGTAGTTGGCGTTGGCGTTGACGAAGAAGAACCCCTGATCGAACGAGATCCCGACGTTGGCGCGCCAGGTCGGCGCCCGGTTCTGGCTGGTCTCGGCATCGTCGATTCCCTCGAACTCCGGGTCATCCTGCCACGAAGCGTTGGCGAACCAGCTCCAGTTGTTGCCGATCCGCTGCTGCAGCGACAGCTCGACGCCCTGGTCGGTCGTCTTGCCGATGTTGCGGTAGCTGAAGTCCGACGGGAAGAGACCGGCGAAGCCGATGATCGGAACTCCACCGATCAGGGCAACGGGCGGACAGCCCTGCAGGGCCGCAGGCGCCAGGGGCCGCGGGGTGGGCGGGATCAGGAAACAGAACGCCGTCGCCGCAGGCAGCGGCGGCGGAATGAGACCCAGCGGCAGGTTTCCCGGGCCGTAGTAGCCGGCGGTGTAGAAGTCGATCGAGTCCTTGATCTTGTTGCGGTAGGCCGCGAGCGTCAGCGTCAGCCCGTTGTCGAACGTGCCGACGTAGCCGACTTCGTAGGCCGTGAGGTGCTCTTCGACGAGGTCGTTTCCGAAGAGGCTCGGGCCCTGGGCGTGCGCCGGCAGAATCAGCGGCGGCGAGCCGACCAGGATCGTCGCGTCGAGGTAGTTGTTGATCACCGACGGCGACCGGAACGCCTCGTTGTACGAGACCCGGAAGGTGTGGTGCGGCGCCGGATTGAAGATCAGGCTGGTGCGCGGCGTGAAGACGCCGTCGATCGGGTCGATGTCGTCGTAGCGGCCGCCGATCAGCCAGCGTACCTTGTCGCCGAGCAGGATCTCGTCCTGGACGAAGACGCCCCACTCGTCCTTGTCGGTCCCCTGGGGCGCGATCTCGAGGTCGAAGGAGCTCGTCCGGTAGTTGCCGCCGTAAGTGAAGATGTTGTGGGTTCCGAGAACGGTGGTGTTGCCGATGTCGAAGTTGTAGGTGTCGGTCGAGAACTTGAAGCCCAGCGGCTGTCCGTCGGTGCCGACGCTGACCAGGTTCGAGGAGTCCGCCTCGAGGAAGTTGGCGAAGACTCCGACGCGGATCGCCTGCTTGTTCCAGTCGAGCTTGGCGTAGGAGAGATCCGAACCCTTCTTGATGTCGAACGGTCCGATTCCGGTGTGGATGATGCCGTCCGTGCCGGCGTATCCGGCCCCCGCCGAGAGGAACGAGTCGTCCGAGAGATCCCACTCGAGCTTGATGTCCGCCTTCGGCTGCTCGGTTCCGGAGTTCTCGAAGTTCTGCACCCCGGGGATCACCGGCCGCTCGTACGGGTCCTGCTCGTAGTAGCCGACGGAAACCTTGTACCCGAAATTGTTGCTGACGCCGGCGTGCGTGAGCCCGCCGTACAGCGTACCGAGCTCTCCTCCGCCGAGGAGGATGCTCGTGCCGACCATCTCCTTCGGCCGCTTGGTGATCAGGTTGACCACGCCGGTCATGGCGTTGGCGCCCCAGACGGCGCTTCCGGGCCCGCGAACCGCCTCGATCTGCTTGATCTCGGACGGATTCACCGGCAGGAAGTCCCACATGACGAAGCCGAAGAAGTCGAGGTAGAGCGACCGCCCGTCGAGCAGCACCAGCTGCGAGGTCGACAGCGTGTTGGTCGAGCCGCGAGAGGTCATGTTGACGTCACGGGCGCTGGTCTGCGACACGTTCAATCCCGGAACGTTGCGCAGGAGATCGCCGTAGTCGTCGGCCGGGATCGACTCGATGTCCTTGGCCGTGAGCACCGAGATCGCGGCCGGAGACTCGGCCAGCGTCTGTTCGGTACGCGACGCGGTGACGACGATGATCTCTTCGACCTGATCCTGGGGCGCGTCGGCGGTCTGGGAATCATCCGCCGGCGGTGCGTCCTGCGACCAAACCGGAGTCGCGAGGATCGCGATTGCGGCGAACGCCGCCAAACCGTTTCCGTATCGAGTCATGCCAGCCTCCCTAAGAGAGTCCGTGCCGCATGTTGCGGCAACGATCCACTGCCGAGTCACGAGACTGCGCGGATCGTAACCCAGCCGCATTCATTCTGCTACCATCCGGTACGGTCTTGAGCGATCAAAGTTCGTTCCCCACCCTCGTCGTCGGCTACGACGGTTCGCCCGACAGCGAGCGGGCGGTCGACTGGGCGGCGGAGCTGCTCGCCTCCCATCCGGCCGGTTCCCTCCACCTCCTTGAAGCGCTCGGCCTGCCACCGATCCCGACCCAGGCCTGGATGACGACGGCCGAGGAACTCGTCGTCGCCGCGGAGGGCGCGGCGCGCGGGCGCCTCGACGCGCGGGCGGAACGGCTCGGCACCCGGCTGCCGCAGGTCCGGACACACCTCCGGCGCTGGCTGCCGGCCGATTCGATCGTCGAGCTCGCTGCGGACCTCGGCGCCGACCTCGTCGCTGTCGGCCGCCGCGGGTACACCCCGGGACGCCTGCTGGTCGGATCCGTGAGCTCCACCGTTTCACGCCACGCGAACTGTCCGGTCGTCGTCGTACGCGGCGACGACCCCATGGTGCCGCCGCGCACCATTCTCTCGGCGCTCGACGGATCGGAGCCGAGCCGGAGGGCGGCGCGGCTCGCCGCCCGGCTCTTCCCCGACGTGCGGATCGTCGCGGCGTTCGCCCGGCCCGAGAAGGAGGGACTCGACCGGCGAGCGATCGATACCGAGGTCGCGGAGTTCCGCGCGTCGGGCGCGAGGATCGAGGTCGAGCTCTTCGACGACGACCCCGCGGCGGCGCTGCTCGGAATCGCCGAGCGCGAGGATGTCGACCTGCTCACCGCCGGCCGCCGCGGCCGCGGACCGCTCCGCCATCTGCTCTTCGGCAGCGTGGCGGAGAAGCTCCTCCAGCTCGCTCCGACGCCGCTCCTCCTCGCACACTGACCGGCGGGGGCCTTGTCCGGCACCGCTCTTGCTGCAGGAGACGACATGAACCCGATCCCGCACCGCCCTCTGCCCCTGTTCCTCCTCGCCTGCGCCGCTTTGTCCGGAGGGACGCTCGCCGCGCAGGGCACCGACACGCCGCCTCCCTTCACCGAGACGATCGAAGTCAGAGAAGTGGAGGTCCTCTTCGACACTACGCCGCTGCCGCGCTTCGAGTCGATCGGCAAGAAAGGCGCCGAGGACTTCGCGGCATTCGAGAACGGCGAGACCTACGGTCTGCTCAGCCTCGAGTCGACGTCACCCGCCGACTGGGTGCACGTCCTCTACTTCGATCCGACGCTCGCCGGGCCGGAGGCGCGGGCGGAGGCCGCGAGCGCTCTGGCGTCGCGCGCATCCCAGCTCGTCGCCGGCGGGCGCGCGGAGATCGTGATCGCCGATCCGCATCCGCGGATCCTCACCGCCACCTCCCTGCCCGAGATGCTCGCGCGATCGCTCTCCGAGATCGCCGCCCGGGCCCGCGAGGAGTCGGGCTCCGGCGCGACGCCCATGCGCTCCAAAGCTGATCGGGCACGTCAGCTCGACCGCCTGGTCGTTGAGCTCGCCGCGCGCGGCGGCGGCGGCGCGCGCGCCCTCTGGCTGCCGGTCGACGGCTGGCCGCTCGCACCCGCCGAGCTCGAGGCTTGGGGCGAGGCACGGCGGTCGAACAGCAAGCTGCCGGAGGCGTTCGCCGCGATCGCCGACGCCGGCAAGGCGCTGGCCGGCTACGGCTGGGTGACCTTCCCGATCGCTCTTCGCCCGGTGAGCCCGGAGAGCTCGGCGCGCGAGCGCGAGCGGCGCGTCCAGGTCTCCGCCGGCGGCGGGGGCGACGAACGGACGACGGTGCCGATCTTCTCGACCACGGCCGGGAAGGACTCCCCGGATCCGGTCTCGGACGCGCAGTTCGCCACCCTGAGCGACTTCTCGCTCGCCCCGATGGGCGATCTCGCGCGGACGACGTCGGGCGCCCTGCTCGGCGTCGAGTCGCGGCTGCGCACCGAGCTCGCCGAGCTGGTCACGCGGCGCCGCGGCACCTACCGCGCACCGCGCCCGGTCGCCGGCACCCTCCTGCCGCTCGAGATCCGCTGGCGCGGCGGCGACGGCCGGGCGCTGCCCGCGCCGCGCTTCCTGCGCTCGTCGACACCGCCCGAAGTCTCCGCCGCGCGGCTGCGCTCCCTGCTCGCCGGCGACGCCGCGCCGGCGGCGGAGGCGATCACGCTGCACGCGCCGAAGGTGGCGACGCTGGTCGCGTCGCGCGACCTCTGTTTCCGGAGCGAGTTCGAGAAGCTGCCGGTGCGGATCTCGGTGGCGCGCGAGAAGCGGACCGGCGAGATCGAGCTCCACGTCGGGGACGTGCGGCAGCTCGAGAAGGACGAGCGCGGCATCTGCACCGGCCTCTCCCTCCCCCTCGGCGCCGGCGAACGCCGCATCGCCTGGATCGCCGAGAATCTGGAGACCGAAGCCTGGACCGGCGGGATCGAAGAGGCGCCCTGAAGCAACCCGGGGCGTCCGCGCTCTAGCGGAACGTGATTCGGCTCGTCGTCGAATATCTGACGGCGACGGGAACGCCCGCTCGTGTCGCCGGACGGAAGCGGAATCCTCTCACCGACTCTCCGCTGCTCAACGCGAAGGAAAGGTCGGACGACCACTGGAGAATCCTCGGGTGGGAGGGCACGCCCTCTTCATCGATGACGACGTTGAGGATCAACGTCTCCTCCCGTCCGTGGAGCCGGGTGAACTCCGACGAAGCCAACTTTCCGAGAGACCCCGCGATCCTCTCCGGTCGCTCGATCCCTTCGGCCCCGGCTTCCCCGATGCGCGGCACGTCCGGCATCGGATCGGCCGTCAACGTGTGTCGCGCCAGGACTTCCGCGGGCGCGCCGAACTCGCGAAGGTCCCACCTCTCGAGCTCCGGATCGAACTGCTGCGCCAGCTGCCAGTGCCAGGCCGCATCGCGCTCGTTCTGCATTCCGGCCTCGGCCAACGCGTGCAGCATCAACGCCATGCCGAACGCCTTGCCGGCGCCGGCACCCGGGACGACCTCCTGCTGCATCTCGTCCAGCAGCTTCGTCGTGATCGCAGCGGCATTCGCCGATTCGCCCTGATGCAGCAGCCCCACCACCTCCCGGATCCTCTCGTTCCAGGAGCTCAGGATCGGACTCGGCTTCCTGGCCGGGTGACCCGGCGTCGCGGCGACGAAACAGAGGAAGAGAGCGGCGACGCACCGACGACGAATCGAGCGCATGCGGGGATCGTATCGGTGGCCGGAGACCGTTCGAAAGATTCTTCTTCGAATTTCCGGTGCGGCGATTTCCGGAACCGGGCTCGCCACTTGTTTTCCGCCTTGTTTACGCTATCGTTCCACCGTGCCCGACCGGAAGCCCCTCGCCATCGCCCGCGATCTGGGAAACATCGGCGACCCGGGGGAAGCGGGCGGCACGAAAGGCGGTCGCGCGTACCAGTCGCCCGGCGCGCGCAAGGAGAGGCTGACCCGGCGGGTCTACCGCAAGGTCGAGAGCCGTGCGCCGCTCCCCTACGCCGAGCTCCGTGCCGCGTCGGCCTTCTCGTTTCTCGACGGCGCCTCGCTGCCCGAGGATCTCGTCGCCTGCGCCGCCGAGCTCGGCCTCCCCGCCGTCGCTCTCGTCGACCGCAACGGCGTCGCCGGCGCGCCGCGTTTCTACAAAGCGGCGCGGGCCGCCGGTCTCCGCGCCCTGGTCGGCGCCGAGGTCGCCCTCGCCGCGCCCGGCGGCCGGTCGGCGGACGGCTGCCGCCTGACCCTGCTGGTCGCGTCGCGCGACGGCTATCGCAATCTCTGCAAGCTGATCACCGCTGCCGCGCGCGGCAAGCCGAAGGGAGCGCCGTACGCCACCCGCGAAGAAATCGCCCGTCACGCCGCCGGACTCCACCTCCTCACCGGCGGCGAACGCAGCCCGCTCACCCGGGCGCTCGAGACGCAGGGCATCGACGCCGCCCGCGCCGAGCTCGAGAGCTGGCTGCATTTCTTCCCCGGTCGCGTGCACGTCGAGCTCGAGCGCCACGGCCGGCGCGAGGAGGAGCGGCGCAACCAGGCGTTCGTCGATCTCGCCGGCCGGCTGCGTCTGCCGCTCGTCGCCACGAACGGCGTGCGCTATGCGCGGCGCGAGGACAAGCCGCTCCACGACATCCTCACCGCCATCCGCGAGCACGTCCCGCTCGACGGCGCCGGCTCGCTCCTCGCCGCGCACCGCGAGCGCCACCTCGCCTCGGCGGCGGCGATGGCGCGCCGCTTCTCCGATCTGCCGCACGCCGTCACCCACGCCCACGAGCTCGCCGGGGCACTCGACTTCACGCTCGCCGATCTCGGCTACCGCTTCCCCGACTATCCGCTGCCGCCCGGCGAGACCCCCGGTTCGTACCTGCGCGAGATCACCTGGAACCGTGCCCGCTCGCGCTTCCGCCCGCTCTCCGCCCGTGCCCAGCGGCAGATCGGGAAGGAGCTCGCGCTGATCGAGAAGCTCGAGCTCGCCGGCTACTTCCTGATCGTCTGGGACATCGTCGAGTTCTGCCGCCGCGAGCGCATCCTCTGTCAGGGACGCGGCTCGGCGGCGAACAGCGCCGTCTGCTACGCCCTGGGGATCACCGCCATCGACCCGGTGAAGATGGAGCTGCTGTTCGAGCGCTTCCTCTCCGAGGAGCGCGGCGAATGGCCCGACATCGATCTCGACCTGCCGTCCGGAGATCAGCGCGAGAAGGTGATCCAGTACGTCTTCCGGCGCTACGGCGACCCCGACGGAAGCGGCGGCGGCGGCGGCGCCGCGATGACCGCCAACGTCATCACCTACCGCGACCGGATGGCGGCGCGCGAGGTCGGCAAGGCTCTGGGTTACTCCGCCGAGCAGATCGACAAGCTCTCCGGGCAGCTCGGGCATTTCCGCTACGACGCCGAACGCGGCGACACGAAACAGCTCGACCGCGAGCTCGCCGCCGCCGGCTTCGACCCCGACGAGCCGCGCAACCGCCTGTTCGCCGACTGCTGGCAGAAGATCCAGAACCTGCCGCGCCACCTCGGGCAGCACTCGGGCGGCATGGTGATCGCCGCCGGACGGCTCGACGAGATCGTGCCGCTCGAACCCGCCGCCATGCCGGGGCGCACCATCGTGCAGTGGGACAAGGACGACTGCGCGGATCTCGGCATCATCAAGGTCGACCTCCTCGGTCTCGGCATGCTGAACGCGCTCGAGGAGGCGATTCCGATCATCCGCGAGCACGAGCGGATCGAGGTCGACCTCGCCCACCTGCCGGCCGACGACCCGGCCGTCTACGCCATGCTCCGCGCCGCCGACACCGTCGGCGTCTTCCAGGTCGAGAGCCGCGCCCAGATGGCTTCGCTGCCGCGGAACGCCCCGACCCGCTTCTACGATCTGGTGATCCAGGTGGCGATCATCCGTCCGGGGCCGATCACCGGCGGCATGGTGCACCCGTTCTTCGAACGCCGGCTCGGACGGCAGAAGGTCGACTACTTCCATCCCTGCCTCGAGCCGATCCTCGCGCGCACCCTCGGTGTGCCGATCTTCCAGGAGCAGCTGCTGCGCATGGCGATGGCGGTCTCGGGCTTCTCCGGCGGCGAGGCCGAGGAGCTCCGCCGCGCCATGGGCTTCAAGCGCTCGGTCGAGCGGATGCATTCGATCGAGCGCCGCCTGCGCGACGGCATGAACCGGCGCGGCATCACCGGACCGGTCCAGGACCAGATCGTCCAGTCGATCACCTCGTTCGCCCTCTACGGCTTCCCCGAGTCGCACGCCGCGAGCTTCGCGCTCATCGCCTACGCTTCGGCCTGGCTCAAGTGCCACCATCCGACCGCGTTCCTGATCTCGCTGCTCAACGCCTGGCCGATGGGCTTCTATCACCCGGCGACGCTGGTCAAGGACGCCCGGCGCCACGGCGTCGTCTCGCTGCCGATCGACGTCAACTTCTCCGACTGGAGCTGCAGATGGGAGGAAGGGGGCGATGCCGATCCACCCGCACCCCCCGACCCGCGCACCGGCGGGCGTCCGGGAGCCGCGGCCGGCGCCTGCCGGATCGGGCTGCGCTACGTGAGCGGCCTGCGCCGGCAGGTCGGCGAGCGGATCGCCGGCGAGCGCCGCCGCCACGGCCCGTTCGCCGACGTCGAGGAGCTCCGGCGGCGCGCCGCGGTCGGCGACGAAGAGCTGGCGAAGCTCGCCGAGGTCGGAGCCCTTGCTTCGCTCGGCCTGACACGGCGCGAGGCGCTCTGGCAGGCGGCGCTCGCCGTGCGTCCGACGGGCGAGCTGTTCGAGGAGCGGGGATCGGACCGTGCGACACCCGGCCGGAGATCGTCCGGGAGGCGGAAGCGGCCGGCGAGCCCATTGCCCGAGATGTCGGCCTACGAGCAGACGCAGGCGGACTTCGCCGGCACCGGTCTCACCGTCGGCCGTCACCCGGTCTCGTACGTCCGCGGGAGTCTGGACCGCGAAGGGGTCGTCCGCACCGCCGACATCCCGCGCCTGCCCTCCGGCACCCGGGTGCGGATGGCGGGCGTGGTGATCGTGCGCCAGCGTCCGGGGACCGCGAACGGCACCCTCTTCCTCACCCTCGAGGACGAAACCGGGATGGCACAGGCGATCGTGAAGCGGGAGCTCCTGCAGCAGAATCGCGCGACGATCGTCGGCCACCCGGGCCTGATCGTCGAAGGGGTCGTGCAGCAGCGGGACGGCAGCGTCTCGGTGCGGGCGGAGAGATTCTGGCCGCTGGAACGGGCGGTCGAGACCGGGAGCCACGACTTCCACTGAGCGCTGCGGCTCGGTTCCGCACTGACTGCGCCGGCCCATTAGACTGGCAGGATGAGCCCGGGACGCCCCCGCCTGCGCGACGAACGCGGCTTCTCCCTCATCGAGGCGATCGTCGCCCTCGCGCTCGTCGGCTTCCTGCTGCTCACCACTTCGGCGATCTACTTCCAGCAGCGCACCATCGCCCGCCGCGTGGCCGCCCAGCGCGCCGCCGACGCCGCCCTCGAGAACAGCTACGAGCTCCTCCGCGCCGGCGCCTGGCCGCTCGCGAGCGGCACCGTGCCCGACCTCTGGAGCTCGGGAACGGTCCTCACGCTGCGCGTCGATCCCGGCGAGATCCCGCACAGCACACGCATCGATCTCGTGGCCACCTACCGCGTCGACGGCCGGCCGTTCCGCCGCTCCCTGCAGGGGATCCTCTACACGCCGTGACCTCCGACGCGACAGTGACACGACGAGCCGGAGGATTCACCGTCCTCGAGCTCGTCGTCGCCATGGCGGTGACCGCGGTCGCCCTCCTCGTCGCCAATGGTCTCTTCGTCGAATCGGTGCGGATCTTCTCCGCGAGCGGCCGCGAGCTGCGCGAACCGGGCAGCGAGCTCGCCCTCCGCCTGCTGCGCAGCGACGTTCAGAGCGCCGCCGCAGTCGGCTCTTCGCTCACCTGGAGTTACCTGCCGCTCGACTGCTGGGGAAACGAAGCGCACCAGCGCTGGGAGCTCGAAGGCGACCAGCTGCAGAGGCGCCGCATCGGACTCGACGGCAGCGACCTCGGCGCCCGCCGCATGCTCGACCGGGTCCTGACCTTCCGCTGGCGGAGCCTCGCGCCGGGTCTCGTCGAAGTCGAGATCGTGCGCCGCAAACCGCCCGGAGCCAGTGCGATCCGGGCGTCCACACCCGTCTGGAAGAGCGTCGGCGACGCCCTCGAGAGCAGCACCGTCGTCGTCGGCAGCCGGATCGCGGGCGGCGCATGAAGCGTGGCGGACGCGGTGAGGAAGGTGCGGCGCTCCTCCTGGCGCTGGTCGTTCTGGTGCTGACCGCCACCACCGGAATGCTCCTCGCCACCGCGCTCTCGATCGACCTGCGCGAGCGTCGCGAAGAGACCCGACGGAGTCGGACGAGCGTCCTCCTCGACTCCGCCGTGGCCGAAGCGCTCGCCTCGCTGCGCGAGGATCCGGACTCGCGCGGAGTCGCACCCCGACCGTTCGGCGGCGGCGAGATCGGGAGCGAGATCCGGCGACTCCCCGACGGCAGTCTCGAGCTGACGGCGACGGCTCGTCGCGGGCCGGTGGCGCGTCAGGTGCACGCCCGGGCCGTCTTCGGTCCCTACGGACCACGCCTCGTCGCCTGGCAGGCGGGGCCGGCGCGATAGGGTCCGCGCGCCGACCGCGATGTTCGAAGCTGCAACCCTGCACCGGGAGGTGCGTATCTCACTCCGACTCCCGAATCGCGAAGGCATTGCACCGGACCCGGAGGGACGTGCCCGGCTGAAACGACTCGGACCGTGAGCCGCAAGGAGCTTCGAGCATGAGAACCCGGATCACCGCCGCCATCGCCGCCATCGCCGCCTCGGCAGCCGTCGTCGTGCCCGCAGGGGCGGCCGATTTTCCGAACTACCTCGGCACCCAGGCCAGGGGCGAGATCGTCTCCGGCATCCCGACTCTCTCGGATCCGTCCCAGACCTACGATCTCTATCTGCCGACCGCGAGCGCTCCGGGCCGCAAGCTCCCGGTGCTCTTCCTGTTCGATCCGCGCTCGCGCGGTCGCCTCGCGGCCGAGCTCTTCCGCCCCGCCGCCGAGGAGCTCGGCTGGATCCTCGTCTCCTCGAACAACACGATGAGCGACGGGTCGGGCGAGCCGAACGCGCGGGCGATCAACGCCACCATTCCGGATGCGGTCAAGCGCCTTCCGGTGGACGAGAAGCGGATGTACGCGACCGGATTCTCCGGCGGCGCCGTTCTCGCCTGGACAGTCGGGCTCAAGGGAAAGTTCCTCGCCGGCGTGATTTCGGTCGGCGGCCGTCCTGCGCCCGAGCACGCCGCGCTCAAGCCGGCATTCCCGCTCTTCTCGACTTCGGGACTGCGCGACTTCAACTACCAGCCGACGCGTGAGCTCGACGGCATCGCCGCTGCCGCCGGAGTTCCCCACCGGCTCCAGTTCTTCCCCGGTCCGCACGCCTGGTGTCCGCCGGAGACGGCCCGCCAGGCGATGGTCTGGCTCGAGACCCTGGCGATGCGCGACGGCCTGGCGCCGCGCGACGAGGCGCGGATCGCCGCCTTCCTCGGCGAGGAGATGGCCGCCGCCGCGGAGCTCGAGAAGGGCGGCGACGTTCTGGGCGCAGCGCGCCGCTACGGGGAGATCGCCGAAGCGTTCCGCGGCCTGGGCGA
The DNA here is from genome assembly GCA_050186295.1 of Thermoanaerobaculia bacterium. GTDB lineage: Bacteria > Acidobacteriota > Thermoanaerobaculia > Multivoradales > JAGPDF01 > JAGPDF01. The sequence goes on from JBFWYP010000002.1 coordinate 127,821, forward strand.
CGCGGCCCAGGTGAAGTCCGCCGAAGCCAGCAGTACGTCCCTCGCCGCCTCCGCGGCGGCCAGGAGCGCGGTCAAGGAAGAGAAGGCGGCCGAGAAGTACGAGAGCCAGGGATTCCGTCGCATCGGCGAGGCGATGGCTCTGGCGCGCGGCGAGATCGTGCCGCCGGCGGCGAAGCTGCGTCAGATCGTCGGACTGGACGAGGCACGGAAGCGCTCGACCGAGGACGGCGAGGCGGGCCGCGCCGCGGCGCGCCACCTCGAGGCGATCGCGACGCACCTCGGCTTCTACCTGACCCAGGAGATGTTCGCCCAGGGCGACTACATCAAGGCGCGGCCGGGCCTCACGGTCGCCGCCGAAGCCCGCCCCGGCGATCCGTTCCTGCTCTACAACCTGGCTTGCGCCGAAGCGCGGTCGGGCGAGCCGAAGGCCGCGATCGAGAACCTGTCGAAGGCGCTGGACGCCGGCCTGCCGGCGAGCGTCGACATCTCGCAGGACGCCGACCTCGCCTCCCTGCGCGGCCTGCCCGGATTCAAGGCCCTCCTCGAGCGCACCGCGAAGCCGAACTGACGCCGTTCGCCCGCCTCTGCGCGCCGCCGCGGCGCGGGGACCGCCCCTAGAACTCGAGCGAAGGCTCCCAGTCGAGCCCGAGGTTGACGATGCGCTGCAGCAGGGCGCCGTACTCGATCCCCGCCTGCTCGGCCGACTCGGCGAAGTCCTCCCCGTAGGCGATCTGCGGATTCGGATTCGCTTCGATGACGTAGACCTCGCCCTCCGGTGTCAGCCGGAGATCGATCCGCGCGTATCCCGAGAGAAAGAGCGTGTGGTAGACGCGCTTGCAGGTGCGCACGATCTTCTGGGCGAGCGCATCCGGCAGATTCTCCGCCGGACCGCTCATGATCCCGTTGCGCAGCTGGAAGGCGTCGCTCCACTTGAGCCGCTCGGTGGCGATCTTGTGCGCCGCTTCCGGGAGGTTGGCGAACGAAAGCTCCCAGACCGGCAACGCCGTCAGGCGGCGGTTCCCGAGGATGCCGACGTAGATCTCGCGTCCCTCGATGTAGGTCTCGACCAGCGCGTCGGTTCCGATCGAATCGTGGATGAACTGCACCCGCTCCTGGAGCTTCTCGTCGTTCTCCACCACGGACGCCTGCGAGATGCCGATCGACGAGTCGATCGTCGCCGACTTGACGAAGAGCGGGAACTCCAGGCGCCGCGGCCGTCGGAACCGCTTGCCGCGAACCGCGACCGAGAAGTCGGCGACGCGGATGCGGTGGAAGCTCAGGAGCTTCTTGGTCAGCGCCTTGTCGCGTCCGAGGAGCAGGCCGCGGGAGTTGCAGCCCGTGTACTTCATCTTCTGGATCTCGAGATAGGCGACGACGTTCTGGTCCCAGTGTGGCACGTCGTCGAAGCCCTCGAGCATGTTGAACGAGATGTGCGGCTTGATCTCGCGCACGGCACGCCGGATCGGGTTGAGCTCGCCGCCGACTCCGAGCGGCAGCACTTCGTGACCGAGCTCGGTCAGGTTCTGCACCACGTCGAACTCGGTCCGCCACTCCGACTCCAGCGCCACCTCGTGCGTCGCGTCCGGCGGAGGCACGAGACTCTCGTGCATCAGCACGAGGATGCGCAGCTTCCTCCGGCTCACAGCGCAACCCTGTGCTGACCGCTGTGGAGAAAATTCATCGTCTGCACCGTGAGCAGGACCGCGAACTCGAGCTTCGCCTGCTCGGGAGGCGTCGCGAGCCGCAGGTTGAGCTCCCGGCAGCGCACGATGATGTCGCCGAGCACCTGGTCGATCGTGTACTGGTACTCGTGGGTCCAGCGCGCCACGAGGAGGCGCACCTCGCGCCGGTAGTGGGTGAGGAAGCTCGCGGCCGTCGGCTGCTCGGCGTGCGCCGGCGAATCGGAGAACAGTCGTCGCAGGTCACGATCGTAGAACTCCGGACGGTTGATGCCGTAGTAGGCCCGCTTCTGGCTGTAGTGCTGCTTGAGGGTCCTGGTGAGCGACTCGAGCGGATCGACCAGCTCGCCCTTCTCCACCAGCGGCGCCCGCCCCGCGAGCGAGGCCATCAGCTCGTCCATGTACTCGAGCTTCTTGAGCGCCGGCCAGCCGTGGTAGCGATCGCGCCACTTCGAAGCCGGGTTCAGCCAGACCGCGAACGTCTCGGCGAAGTCCTCGTCGGGGTGGCTCTGCGCGTACCAGGCGTCGAGATGGATGACGAAACTCTTCGAATAGGGACGGGGGGAATACGTCTCCGGATACGGCATCGTCGTCGAGCCGAAAAGCTCGCGCCGTCGCGGCCGCCGGCGCAGGTGGAAGGCGTTCTCGATGGCGTGACCGACCTCGTGGCGCAGGATCTTGAGACACCAGTCCGGCGTACCACCCTCGACTTCGAACATCTGATGCAGCTCGAGTCTGGCGAGCCGCGGGTGCGCGAGATAGAACGGAATCGAGACCCCCGGAACGCCGTCCGGAGTGAACCACTCGTCCGAAAGCCAGTAGTGCGGGCGGAAGACGAGACCCCGTGCCCCCAGCTCGTCGTCCACCTGCCGGATCAACGGCTCGAGCTCGCTGCCGGCGATCGCGAGGTCGAGATCGCAGAAGCGCAGCGTGAGCAGCTGGTCGTCGTCCCAGTCCGCCCACTCGTCGGGGCTGCGGAGTCGCCGGCGCGGTCCGCGCGACCGCGGAGCCGGAGTCTCCTGCTTCTTCGTCTTCTTCACTTCCAGCTTGCTCCTCGCCACCCCTCCATTCTCTCACCGGCCGACCGGCGGGCCGGAGTCAGCCCTCGCGGTGGAGCCAGTCGCGCAGGCTCTCCATCCCCTCCACGAACGCCTCTCTCTCGCCGCGTTCGACCCAGCCGATCCAGTCGGCGGCGGCGCTTTCGAGGTCGCGATAGACCCGGTCCGAGAAGCGGTTCGCCTTCTGGATCGAGTAGTAGAGCTCGGGATTGTCGCCGGCGACGTTGGCCGTGGTCGCGAACTGCGATTGGAAGGTCGTCGAGCCGACGGCGGCGAGCTCCTCGAACGAGAGTCCGCTCTTCGCCAGCACCCGCGCGAAGAGCAGGTTGACGAAGTGCGAGAGCCCGAGGACGTAGGCGACGATCTCGTCGTGCCGCTCGAGGGAGAGCGGCACCAGCGTCGCCGCGGTGTCGCGGAAGAGCGCCGAGATCCGCGCCGTCGCCTCGGGAACTCCGCAGTCGCAGACGCAGATCACCTTGTCCGAGAGCGTCCGCGCTCCCGGTCCGAACATCGGGTGGATGCTCGCGACCCGGGCGCCCCCGGCACGGGCGCGATCGAGTGTCGGCCGGAGGTGCTCCTTGAGGCTGGCGATGTCGCACACCGGGCCGCGGAAGCCGGCGGCGACCACTTCGTCGATCGCCGCCGCCACGCGATCCAGGGGCACGGCGACGAAGACCAGGGAGGCGGAGGCGAGGCCGTCCGCGAGCGTCGCGACCTGCTCGAACTCCGCACCCGCCGGGGCGGTGTCGAAGACGCGGACGCGATGCCCCTGGGTCTCGAAGAACCGCGCCAGCCACTGCCCCATCTTGCCGCCGCCGCCGACGATCAGGATCGACTCCGACTCGCCGGTGTAGGCGTTGAAGTGCTCGACCTCCTGCACACGGCAGGCCTCTTCGATCAGCTGGCGCATCAGGGTGCGGGCGAGCTCCGGCGCCAGCCCCAGCTCGCCGGCCGAGAGCGCCGCGCGATCGAGGACGCGGCGCTCGACGGCAAAATCGCGCAGCGGGATCCCGGCCTCGCTCTTGGCGCGGCCGACTTCGAGGGCGAGCTCCATCCGCTCGGCGACGAGGCCGAGGAGCGCGTTGTCCAGATTGCGGATGCGCCGGCGCAGCCGGTCGAGTCGCTCGTTCTCCGCCATGGCCGGACGGATTCTCTCAGAGGTGCCCGCCGGTCGCCGCTCTTGCCGTCTGCCGGGCGCGATAGGCTCCCTGCGATATCGACCGCAGGAGCCGCCGATGACCCCGACCGAGACCGCCGAACCGACCGCACGCCGCCTCTCCACCGCCGAAGTCCTCGAGCTCGAGGCGCGCCACGGCGCCCACAACTACCATCCGCTCGACATCGTCATCACCCGCGGCGAGGGGGCGACCGTCTGGGACGCCGAGGGCAAGAAGTACCTCGACTTCCTCGCCGCCTACTCGGCGGTCAACCAGGGACATTGCCATCCCCGGATCCTCGGAGCGCTGTCGACGCAGGCGGCCCGCCTCACTCTCTGCTCCCGCGCTTTCCGCAACGACCAGCTCGGGGCGCTCTGCGCCGAGATCTCCGCCCTCACCGGCTTCGAGCGCTTCCTGCCGATGAACAGCGGCGCCGAAGCCGTGGAGACCGCGATCAAGCTGGCCCGCAAGTGGGGACAGACGAAGAAGGGCGTGCCCGCCGACGTGGGCGAGATCGTGGTCTTCGAGAACAACTTCCACGGCCGCACCACGACGATCGTCGGCTTCTCGTCGAGCGAGCAGTACCGCGACGGCTTCGGTCCGTTCGCCGGCGGATTCCGCCGCCTGCCGTACGGCGACGCCGCTGCGGTCGCCGCAGCGATCGGTCCGCGCACCGTGGCGATCCTGGTCGAGCCGATCCAGGGCGAGGGCGGGATCATCCTTCCGCCGGCCGGCTATCTCGGAGAGCTCGCCCACCTCGCCCGCGAGCACGGAGCGCTGCTGATCGCCGACGAGATCCAGTCGGGTCTCGGCCGCACGGGGGCGCTCTTCGCCTATCAACACGAGGGGATCCGGCCCGACATGGTGATCGTCGGCAAGGCGCTCTCGGGCGGCTTCTATCCGGTGTCCGGCGTCCTCGCCGACGACGCGCTGATGTCCGTTTTCCGGCCGGGCGACCACGGCTCGACCTTCGGCGGCAATCCGCTCGGCGCCGCTGTGGCGCGGGAGGCGCTCCGGGTCCTCGTCGAGGAGGGAATGATCGACAACTCGGCGACGCTCGGCGCCCACGTCCTGGAGCGCCTGCGGGCGATCGACTCGCCGCACATCCGCGAAGTGCGCGGCCGTGGACTGTGGATCGGAATCGAGCTCCGGCCGGAAGCGGGCGGCGCGCGCCGCTTCTGCGAGATGCTCGCGGCCGAGGGGATCCTGTGCAAGGAGACCCACACGCACGTGGTGCGCGTGAGCCCTCCCCTGGTCATCACACGGCAGGAGCTGGACTGGGCGCTCGATCGCTTCGAAACGGTCCTTCGGCGCCCATGAGCTGCTCGAAGGCGAGCGCCTCGAGCGGACGGCTGAAGAGGAAGCCCTGCAGCTTGTCGCAGTAGAGCATCTCCAGGATCACCATCTGCTCTTCTTCCTCGACCCCCTCGGCGACGACCTCCATCCCGAGGCCGTGGGCGAGCTGGATGACCGCGCCGACGATCTTCGAATCCTCGCGGCGGTGGCCGAGCTCGCGAATGAAGGAGCGGTCGAGCTTGACGGTGTCGATCGGCAGCTCCCGGAGATAGCTGAGGGACGAATAGCCGATTCCGAAATCGTCGACCGCCACGCGCGACCCCTTGCGCCGGAGGTCTTCGAGAACCGAAACAGGGCCGCCGGAGTGCAGCAGCGCCATCGTCTCCGTGATCTCGATCTCGAGCGCCTCCGGCGGCAGACCGGTCTCGGCCAGGATCGCGCCGATCCGCACTCCGAGCTCCGGGTTCTCGAATGCCCGTGCCGTCAGGTTGACCGACACCCGGAGTTCTGACCGGAACCGCCTCCGCCAGTCGGACACCTGCTCGCAGGCACGGCGCAGGACCCACTGGCTGAGCGCATCCGAGAGTCCCGTGCTCTCGGCCATCGGCAAGAAGGTGCCGGGGAGGATGAGTCCGCGCTCCGGGTGGTTCCAGCGCACCAGCGCTTCGACGCCCGCGATCTCGCCCGACCCGGCGAGGACGATCGGCTGGTAGTGCAGCACCAGCTGCCCCTCCTGCAGCCCGATCCGCAGCGCCGTCTCGAGCACGAAACGCTCGCGGCTGTGGTCCGACATCTGGTCGTCGTACAGCACGAAGCCGCCGCGCCCCGCCTCCTTGGCGCGGTACATCGCGGTGTCCGCCTTGCGCAGCAGCGTGTTCGGATCCTCGCCATGCTGGGGAAAGAGGGTCACACCGACCGAGGCGCCGGCGAAGAGAGTGAGGTCGCCGACGGACAGAGGCTGCGACAGTCTCTCGAGCAGCTTCATCGCCATCGTCGAGGCCTCTTCCGAGGTGTGGATTCCCGGAAGCAGGAGGGTGAACTCGTCCCCGCCCTGACGGCCGATCGTGTCGCCTTCGCGCACGCTGTGGCGCAGGCGTTCGGCGACGGCGGCGAGAAAAAGGTCGCCGAGATCGTGACCGTAGGTGTCGTTCACACGCTTGAAGTTGTCGAGATCGAGGAAGAAGAGCGCCGCCGAGCCCTCGGCGCGGCCGCGACGGGCGATCCACTGCTTCAGGCGGTCGAGGAACAGCTTGCGGTTCGGCAGGCCGGTCAGGACGTCGAAGTAGGCGAGCTTTTCGATCTGCTGGGAGGCGTCGACCAGCCGGAAGTGTTCGTCTTCGAGGAGCCAGACCACCGTCGCCAGCCCCAGCGCCGCGACCATCAGCAGGTCGACGGGGACGAGCATTCCGCTGATCCGGGCCCCCGCTTCGCTGCCGGAGAGCGCGAAGACCGCGACCTGCTCCAGACCGTAGGCGAGGAACGCGGTGCCCACGAATCGCGGACCCAGCGCCGCGTTGGCCCGGAAGGAGCGCCACAGCATCAGCGCCGCCAGGAGGAACGCCACGGCCACGACGAGCGCGCGCACGTTGACGCGCAGGAAGATCCTCTCCGGCCCCTTCGCGGGATCGAAGGCGTACGCCAGAGTCACCGCCAGCGCCAGGGCGCCGAGGGAGGAGAAGATGGCGCGCGTACCACGACGCGACGGGGTGTACAGACCGGAGAGCTCGCTCGCGCCGTAGATCAGCCAGCCCGCCTGGAAGTAGGCACCGAGCTGTGACAGGAACGTCGCGGCGAGCCGCTCGGGGGACGACGCCGCGTGCGACGCGGCGAGCGCGAACGCCGCCGTCGCGCCGAGCTGGCCGATCGCCAGCGACCACCACGAGAGCGCCCAGTGCCTGAGATACGCATGGCGGTGGTTGCGGTGGAACCGGCGCAGCAGCAGAGCCAGGATCGCCGCCAGCAGCGCCTGCGCGAGATAGCCGGATACGGTGAAACGTCCGATATCGCTCATCGATTCGAGGGGCTCGGAGGGGATTCTAGCCGCAACCCGTTATGACAAGATCCGGCGCCATGACGGAAGCCTCTCCGCGCGCCTCGAAGATCTTCGTTCTCGACACCTCGGTCATCCTCTACGACGCCAACGCGATCTACAACTTCAAGGAACACGACGTCGCGATTCCGATCACCGTTCTGGAGGAGCTCGACCACTTCAAGAAGGGCGACACGGTCATCAATCTCCAGGCGCGCGAGTTCATCCGCCATCTCGACAAGCTGTCACGCCACGACATGCTGCAGAACTGGGTCGCGCTCTCGGCGGCGGACGCGCCGATCGACATCGATCACTCCAACGGCTCGAGCGCCGCCCACGAACCGCGTCGTCCGGAGGACGAGAGCCGCGGACGCTTTCGGGTCGTCGTCGAGGAAGACGCCTCGCTCGACGCCAGGCAGATCTTCGGCACCGCGAAGAACGACCACCGGATCCTGAATACCGCTCTCGCCCTCAAGGAGCGCGAAGTCGGGCGCGACGTGATCCTGGTGTCGAAGGACATCAACCTGCGGGTCAAGGCGCGCGCGCTCAACCTGCGCGCCGAGGAGTACGAGACCGTCCGGATCAAGGACGTCGATCACCTGTACAAGGGCAAGAGCGACATCGAGATCGACGACCCCACGCCGATCCTGAAGCTCTACGAGACCGGGCGCATCGCCGCCAGCGACATCGGGCTCGAGGCGCCGTTCCCGAATCACTACTACATCCTGAAGAGCCCGTCGCACTCCGCCCTGGTCTGGTTCAACCCGGCGAGCGGCGAGCTCGAGCGAGTGCAGAAGGTGCCGGCCTACGGCATCACGCCGCGCAACGCCGAACAGACCTTCGCGCTGCACGCCATCATGAACCCCGCCGTGCCGCTGGTCTCGATCTCCGGCAAGGCCGGCACCGGCAAGACGCTGCTGGCGCTCGCCGGCGCCCTCGAGCAGCGCAAGGAGTTCCGGCAGGTCTACCTGGCACGTCCGCTCGTGCCGCTCTCGAACAAGGACATCGGCTACCTGCCGGGCGACATCAAATCGAAGATCAATCCGTACATGCAGCCGCTCTGGGACAACCTCAACATCATCAAGCACCAGTTCGAGGAGCGGGACCGCGAGTTCAAGCGCATTGACGAGATGGTCGAGATGGAGAAGCTGCACATCACGCCGCTCGCCTACATCCGCGGCCGCAGCTTCTCCAACATCATCTTCATCGTCGACGAGGCCCAGAACCTGACGCCGCACGAGGTGCGCACGATCATCACCCGCGCCGGCGAAGGGACCAAGATCGTCTTCACCGGCGACATCTTCCAGATCGACACGCCCTATCTCGACGCCCAGTCGAACGGGCTCTCCTACCTGATCGACAGGATCAAGGGGAACCGCCTCTACGCCCACGTCTCGCTGGAGAAGGGCGAGCGCTCCGCCCTCGCCAACCTCGCCAGCATGATGCTCTGAGTCGTCGACCGCCGACGCTACTTCACGAGCAGCCAGCCCTTCTCGCCGCCGGTGAAGTGGCCGGAAAGCGTGCAGATGCAGGCAGACTCACCCGATTCCCGCGGGGCGGTGAACGTCACCTCGACGATTTCTCCGCCTCCCGCCAGGGCGGATGCAGCGAGCAGGGCGAGAACAGCAGGAGTACCCATCCGACAGCTGGAGCCTGCGCAGCGCAGCGCATCGCTTGCTTCCGATCTCCGGACCTCCGGCTCAATGTCCGCCCTCGGAGTTCGAGGGGGTGTGACCTGCCTTCAACAGTCCGACAGCGCCCTTCTGCGCATCGGCGAACTCGTGGTCGACCAGGATGTAGTCGCCCCGCTCGGGAACGACGAACTCCACGACCGCGCCGTTGGATGCGCCGAGGAGCACCGTCTGCATGCCCCGCATCTGATTTGCGGGATTTCCCTCGTACCAGATGCGATCGAAGATCACGCCCACCATGTGGATGCTGGCGGTTCCCGACGGGCCGACGTTGAGGACGTAGAGACGGATCCGCTCACCCGCGTTCGCCTGCAGCGGTGCGTCGATCAGCGAGCGCTGATGCCCGTTGAAGGCGACGATCGAGGGGTCCTTGCGCAGGGCAGCGTCGAAATCGAGCTCGTAGAGGGGCGTCGGAGGGGTCTCGAGCTGGGTCTGATCCTGCGGCACCCCTGCGGAGTCCGATTGCCGGAGGTAGAACTCCGACTGGACGACGACGTACTCGCGGCTCACGAGGGCGTCCGTCGGAAAGCCGTCGCGCGGACTTACGACGACGACACCGTACTGGCCCTGCGAGAGGTGCATCAGGATCGGCGGCGTACCGCAGTGATAGAGGTAGACCCCGGGATAGTTGGCCACCCAGTCGAACCGGATCGCCTGCCCCGGCTCGATCCCGCGCCATTTGTCGGAGGCCGCGACGGTGCCGGCGTGAAAGTCCATCGAATGCCGCATCGGCTGCTCCACCGGCTTCGCATGCTGCGGGTCGAGCGCCGCGAGCTGCTCCAGGTACGGCGAAGCGCCCGGCTGCGGCGCCGTGACGGCGACCACCTCGTGGGAGCGATTCTTCATGGTGAACTCGATCCGGTCTCCTTCCCGTACGTGCAGCACCGGGCCCGGGACCGTGCCGCCGAAGGTCCAGGCGCGATAGCGGACGTCCGGCGCCACTTCGATCTCGCGCGCGATGACGTCGAAGCGCACCCTGTGGGTCCGGTTGCCGGGCTGCAGCGGAATCAGGTTGGGCAACATGGAGACCGTGTCGCCGACGACCGGCGGGCCCGTGTAGGGATCGTCGAAGATCTGGGCCTCGGGCATCCCGAACGTGCGGCCCTCGATCTGGAACGAGGGCGTTCCCTGGGCCGGGGCGATCGAGGCCAGCGCAAGCCCCAGCAGGATCGCGATGGAGAGCGTGCGGCGAACTGGAATCATGGGAGTCCCTCCGATCGACACCACCCACCTGCATGGTGGGCGACACCGAGATTCCATCCCGCACGAGAGGCAGGCGGTATGACGGATGTCAGGTCGAAGTGATTCCCGGCACGGCTGGCCGCTCCATCAGGCGGCGTCGATGCCGGCGATCCCTGCCAGGGCGCGGGCGTCGAGAAGGACGAATCCGTCGTCCCTCGTCTCGACGAGGTTCCGCTTGCCCCACCGACTCATCACCCGGATCGCGGTCTCGAGCGTCGTTCCGGCCAGGTCGGCGAGCTCCTGACGCGAAAGCGCGAGGGGAACGAACGTGCCTGCGCCCACCTTCGTTCCGAGCTCACCGGCCTTGCGCAGCAGCAACCGCGCGAGCCTCTCCTCGACCCGCGCGCCGGCGAGCTCGGACAGTCGGTTGGTGAGCTCGACGAGGCGGTGCGTCAGCCCCGCGAGCAGCCCGCGGACGAGCTTGGGATGGGCTTCCAGCAGGGCGAAAAAAGCCCCGGCGGGAATTGCCAGGCAGCGCGCCGTCGTGAGTGCCTCCGCGGTCGCCGGCAGGGGCTGCCCGGCGTAAGCAGCCACGACACCGACCGGGTCGCCGGCCCCGAAGATCTCGAGAATGACCTCCTTGCCTGCGGGAGTCGACTTCACGAGTTTGACCAGTCCGTCGATCACGAACAGAAACGAATCCGGGATGTCACCCTCGCGGAACAGGACCTCGCCGTCGCGGTACGAACGCAGGTGTCCGACCGCGGCGATCCGCTCGCGATCCGGCGGTGCGACCGCCGCGAAGAGCGGAAGCTCCCCGAGCAGAGACGCGGGAGTCGGCAACACTCCGGAATCCTACGCTTCGGCTTTCGCCGGAGGGCGGTTCGAGCTCCCATCGACTGCGATGACACCTTCTTACACCACGGTTGACAAATTACACCGTTCTACCTATCCTAAGCCCAACTTCTCGAAGGGAGCTGGGCATGGCGCTGAACATCAAGAACCCGAACGTGGAAAGTCTGGCGTCCGAGGTCTCCGAACTGACCGGCGAATCGAAGACGGAGGCGATCCGCCGCGCTCTTGAAGAGCGCAAGCAGCGGCTGTCCTTCCAGGTCGTCCGGGAGAGTCGCGCCGACGAGCTCCGTTCGTTCCTCGAGCGCGAAGTCTGGTCGGTGATCCGGGCGCGCTCGGCGAGCCGGCGGCTCGGTCAGAACTAGGCCGGACCCCGCTCTCCCCGCAACGACACGCGCGTGATCGTGGATTCCTCCGCCGTCACGTCGATCTTCCTTCGCAAGTCCGGCTGCGAACGGCTCATCGACGCGCTCGCCGACTCCGGTTTCTCCGGCGTCGGGGCGCCGACGCTCGCCGAGGCGAGCCTCGAGCTCGCCGAGCCGCTCGGGGCCGATGTGCATGCCCTGCTCGCCCGCTTCGTCCAGGAGTTCGATCTGCAGATCGTGCCGTTCAGCGACGCGCACTACCGCGCCGCCGTCGACGCGTATCAGCGCTACGGTGCCGGCCGGCACACGGCAGCGCTCGACTTCGGCGACTGTCTCGCCTACGCCACCGCGCGTCTGGCGAAGCAGCCGCTCCTCTGCGACGACGAGCGCTTCCGCGCCACCGACCTGCCGCTCGCCTGACCCGCTCCCTTACCAGTCGACCGGCACCCGGATGCGCCCCGACTTCTGGGCGACCACGACGTAACCTTCCCGCCGGCCGAAGAGGTAGAGGTCGCGCAGCAGCTCGACGTCGCGACGGCAGTACTGCTCGATGAGGTCGAACCGCCCCTCCTTCACCCACTGCAGGCTCTGCAGGCCGTCGGCGCTCTTCCCGGCACCGAGCGTCTCGCGCGTGAGGTGGTCGAGGCTCACCCGGCGGCCGAGCCGTTCGACCATCGTGTCGAGCAGATCGAGCGTCGGCAGCGTCCGGGCGTAGTCCTCGCCGGTGTAGCCCGCGAGAACGGCGTAGTCGAACCGCCGGCTGTTGAATCCGATCACCAGCCGCGCCGCCTTGAGCGTCGCCGCGAGCTCGCCGGTTCGCGCTTCGGGAAAGGTCTCGAACCTGCCCTCCTCGAGATGGCAGACCACGGCGAGGGCGATTCCCATGCGGTGCGAGTTGCCCCAGCCGCCGACTTCCTCGGCCGAGCGTAGCGTCTCGATGTCGAACAGGACCGTGCCGCCCGCGGCGCCGCTCCGTCTGTGGGCTGCCTGCGACGCGACGCCGGGCTCCGCTTCGCCGGCAACGTCCAGCGCACGGGCGGCACTCCGTCCCGGTGCGTCGTCGACGGGGCGGGCACGTCGCCGAGGTCGGCGCTCGCGCCCCGCCGCCGGAGCGGTCTCCTCGGCCCGTTCGAGCGCCACGACCGGCGGCAGCGACCGGATCGGCGAAGCCGCCGGCCGCTCGGCGAGCAGCATGTCGAGCAGCTCCACGGCCCCCCGCTTGTCGAGAGGCCGGTTGCCGTTGCCGCACTTGGGACTCTGGATGCAGCTCGGGCATCCGACCTCGCAGTCGCAGTCGCGCACCAGGTCGCGGACCTCGCCGAGCAGGTCGCGGAGCTCGTCGAAGCCGCGTCGGGCGATCCCGATGTCCCCCGGGTGGCCTTCGTACACGAAGACGCCGGGCGCACCGAGCTGGGGATGGAATCCGAGCGAGATCCCGCCGAGGTCGTTGCGATCGCAGAGCGCGAGCAGCGGGAAGAGGCCGATCGTGGCGTGCTCCGCCGCGTGCAGGGAGCCGACGAGATCGCGCCCCGCTTCGCCGAGCCGCTCCACCATCGCCGCCGGGACACGCCACCAGAGACCGACGCACTCGCTCTCCACCGGCGGCAGATCCAGAGCCTGCTGGTCGATGACCTCCTGACCCTGGGTTCGCTTGCGTTCGAAACCGACGACGCGCTCGCGGATCCGGAGCCGTCCCAGACCGCTCGACCAGGAGCCTTCCTCGCGCGTCGCCACGACCTCGAGGATCTCGGTCTCCTTCTCGGCGAGCGGCGAGGTGAAGAAGTCGACGTCGGCGGCGACGGCGACTGCCCGCCGCCGCTCGAGATCGAGCTCGACGATTTCGTACTGGCGGCCGAAGTGCAGGTAGATCGCTCCGGGGTGACACTCGCCGAACACACGCGCGCCGTCGATCGTGCCGATCGTGCGGCCGGAGTCGCGCTCGACGATGAGGTAGGTCGCGCCGGTGCCGCGCAGCGCCACGTCGCGCTGCGGCCGGAGCCGCCTGGCCACCAGCGCCCCTCCCTCCGCGGCTTCCGCCAGCACACCTTCGCGCAGGAGATCGCCGACCAGCGGCGCGTACGCTTCGAGATAGCGCGCGTCCCCTTCCCGCGAGAGCGGGAGCTCCGCGGCGGCGCACTCGAGATGGGCGCGCGCGACCGGTTCGTTGGCCGGATCGACGATCAGCGGCTCGCAAGGGCGCGCGAGGAAGCGATCGGGGTAGTCGAGCAGGTACTGGTCGAGCGCGTCGGGGAGAGCGACGAGTGCGGTCAGCGACTCTCGGTCGCCACGCCCGACCCGCCCCGAACGCTGCCAGGTCGCCATCATGCTGCCCGGAAAGCCGACCAGGAGGCAGGCGTCGAGACCGCCGATATCGATCCCGAGCTCGAGCGCCGAGGTCGAGATCACCCCCTCGAGGTCGCCGCTCGCCAGTCGGCTCTCGATCTCCCGGCGCTCTTCGGGCAGGAATCCGGCGCGGTACGACGCCACCTTCCGCGCGAGCTCCGGCTCCCGTCGTCGCAGCCAGCCGAAGAGGAGCTCGGTGATCCGTCGCGCCTTGGTGAAGACGATGGTCTTCTGGCCGCTCTTCAGGAGCTCGACCAGGAGATCGAGCGTCGCCGTGTAAGGGCTCGCAGCCGGCTGCACCAGGAGCAGGCGCCGCGCCTCGCGCGGCGAACCGGAGCGCGGGAATTCGACGAACGGGCCGGCAGCGAGCGTCTCGGCGAACTCGCGCGCATTGGCCGCCGTAGCCGACGAGGCGATCAGCCGGGGATCGGCACCGTGACGCCGCGCGATCCGCAGCAGGCGCGCGAGCACGTGATGGAAGTGGGCTCCGAAGATGCCGCGGTAGACGTGCAGCTCGTCGAGCACGATCCAGCGCAACGCTCCGAGGAACGGCGCCCAGGTCGGGTGATGGCCGAGGATCCCGAGATGGAGCATGTCGGGATTCGTGATCAGGACGTTGGGCGGCCGGCGACGGATCCTGGCGCGGGCGCCCGGCGGCGTGTCGCCGTCGTAGATCTCGCAGCGGAACCGGTCGTCGCCGAGACCCGCAGCTGCCGCCAGGGCGACGAGCTTCGCGCGCTGATCCTGGCCCAGCGCCTTGAGCGGAAAGAGGAAGAGAGCGGTCCCTTGCCCGTCCTCGAGGGCCTCTTCCAGGACCGGGATCTGGAAGACCAGCGACTTGCCCGAGGCGGTCGCCGTCGTCACCAGCACATTGCGGCCGTCGCGCACCGAGGCGATCGCCTCTGCCTGATGGGAGTAGAGGCGTTCGATCCCGTTCGCGGCCAGCGCGGAACGCAGGGCCGGCGCGAGCGGCGGGTCGAGCTCGGTGAACGAGGCAGGCTCGGCCGGGAGGGATCGTTCGGCGACGATCTGGTTGCCGAGGCTCGCGGCGAGCGCGGCGACGACTCCCGAGATCGTCGCCGGAGTCCCGACGGCGCTCATCTCACCGTCCGGTTTCCGGCCGCCTCGATCGCTCCCGTCCGGCGAAGCCGGTCTCGCCCAGCAGACGGCTCCGACGCGGCTCGAGGCGCAGTTTGGCTTCGTCGCGGGCATAGTCGGACACGATACGCAGCGCCTCCTCCGGCGAATCGGTCAGCCGCAGGCGTTCGAGATCGGCGGCGTCGATCGTCCCTTCGGCGACCATGCGCTCGCGCAGCAGCTCGAAGAGGTCCTTCCAGTACTCCGTCCCCATCAGCACGAGCGGGAAGTTGGGGATTTTCCCGGTCTGGATGAGAGTCGCGGTCTCGAAGATCTCGTCCATCGTCCCGAAGCCGCCGGGCAGGACGATGAAACCGTAGGAGTACTTGACCAGCATCAGCTTGCGGACGAAGAAGTAGCGGAACTCGACGAACAGGTCGACGTACGGATTCGGCCGCTGCTCGTGCGGAAGCTCGATGTTGCAGCCCACGGAGTGACCGCCGGCCTCTTGGGCGCCGCGATTGGCGGCCTCCATGACCCCCGGCCCGCCCCCCGTCATGACCGTGAACCCAGCCTCCGCGGTGAGGCGGCCGACCTCACGCGCCAGCTCGTAGTAGCGGTGCCCTTCGGGGAATCGCGCCGAGCCGAAGACGGTGACGCAGGGGCCGACGAAATGCAGGCGGCGGAAGCCGCGCAGGAACTCGAAGAAGATCCGGAAGAGGCGGCGCAGCTCCTGGAGCCGCCATCCGGGGCCGGCGAGGAGGGTGCGCTCCTCGGCACTGCGTGACCGTTTTCCCCAGCGATTCTCCGTCACCGATCGAGTGTAGCAGCGGCTCGCCGGACTCAGTGCACCTTGCCGCCCGCGTTCCACTGGGAGGTGAACGGGCGGAAGATCTGCACGATCCGGTTGCGCTCCCGCGGATCCCCTTCGAAGGCAGGCTCGCCGGCGCGCCAGACGACCTGGGGACGATCCTCGGGACTGAGGTCGAGCTCGACGCCGCCCTCGAGCAGGACGCACAGGGTCTCTCCGTCGAGAAACGCCTTGACCACGCCCGGGAAGAGCGCCGAGGCGACGAATTTCGGTGCCGCGATCCGCGAGGCACCGAGCGCCAGGTCGATGAGCGGACTCTCCTCCACCTTGCGCGCGAACTCGGCGTCGAAGAGGCGCACCACGGACCGGGCCTTCGGATTGATCTCCTTCGCCGCGAGGCAGATCGATAGGTTGACCGCGTCGTCGCCGGTGACGGCGAGGATGCTGCGGGCGCCACGGATGTGCGCCTGCTCGAGCACCGGCGCGAGGCGGGCGTCGCCGAGCACGACCGGAACCTCCTGCTGCAGCGAGCTCACGAAAGGCGACTCGGGATCGCTCTCGAGGGCGACCACCGGAACTCCGATCTTGCGCAGCTCCTCGACGACGCGGAAGCCGACGATGCCGAGACCCGCCACCAGGACGTGGCCGTCCTCCGGCACCTCCTTCTGACCGAGCAGCTGGCGGACGCGGGCGGTGACGATCCAGTCGGTGATCAGGGAGTAGACGGTGGCGACCGTGGCCGAGCCCAGGAGCATCATCACCGAGCAGTAGATCTTCAGCCAGACGGACTGGTCCTTGACCGAGATGTCGCCGTAGCCCGTCGTCGTCAGGGTCGTGACCATGAAATAGACCGCATCGATGAACGACAAGCCCATGCCGACGTGGAAGACCGCGACGCTGGTCATCATGAGCGCGACCAGGATGCCGAAGACCGCCTTGAGACCGGCCGAGGCGTTGGTCCAGGCGCCGCGGAACTTCTTCCACACTCCGGCCAGGCGACCGCCCGCCGCGCGCTTGCGCAGGCCGTGATGAGGGATCCGGCCGCTGATCTCGTCCCAGGTCTGCTGGCTCATCAGGCAGAGCACGACCTCGCCCTCCTGCAGCGGCTCGCCGTCGTCGCGTCGCCGGTTGCCGAGCGTCCCGCGCGTCAGGACACGGACATGGCCGGCGAACAGTTTTGCCGGATCCTCCCCGACGAGCTGCTTGCGAACTTCGAGGTCGAACGCAGCCACGACCAGATCCTCTTCGCCGAAGCTGAACCGGCCGACGACCTCGGTCCCGGTGGCGGCGGCGGCGATGCGCGGCGCCGAGACCGTCGCCATGCCCAGCGCCCGCCGGATCTGGAAGGCGCCCTCGAGCTGGCGCGCCAGGTTCTGGTCGAAGAGGCGGACCACGATCGCCAGGTCTCCCCGCATCCGCTTGGCGTCGAGCGCGATCTCGACGTTGGTGACGTCGTGCGAGGTGGTGATGACCAGACCGGCGGCCTCCTCGATACCGAGCCGTTTCATCACCTCGCTGTCGCGGGCGTCGGCGATCTCGACGTCCACTCCCGCCGTCCGCACCGCCTGGATCCGGTCGTCGTGCCCCGAGAGGGTCACGACGACGACCTCCTCGCCGAGCCGGTGCAGCAGTTCGACGACGCGGTAGCCGATGATTCCCAGCCCGCAGACGATGTAGTGCCCCTTGCGCAACGCGGATCTCCTTCGCCGGAAGCCGCGAGTCTAGCCGACCGCGCGACCGCCGTCGCGGCGCCGCCGGCGCCGGGCCCGAACTGATAGTTTCCGCGCATGCGAAACCGACGATTTCTCGGTGCGTTGCTCCTCCTCGCGCCGCTCGTGGCCTGCCGCGCCGAGGTGTCCCCGCCCCAACCGGCCTCGATCTACGAGGTCGAGGGGGAGATCGTCCGTCTGCCGACCGCCGAACGGCCCGAGATCGTCCTGCGGCACGAGGCCGTGCCCGGCTTCCGCGACGAGAGCGGGAAGGTCGTCGGGATGGACGCGATGACGATGCCGTTCGCGCTGGGCGCCAACGTCCCGCTCACCGGACTGGCGGTCGGCGACGCCGTCCGCTTCACACTCGAGGTCCGCTGGAGCGAGGATCGTCAGCCGGTGCAGATCACCCGCATCGCGAGATCGGGTCAGATCCGTTCGATCGATCTCGAAGACGGCAAGCTTCCGGGCCCGTCGGCGGAGACGCCGAGGTAGGACGCAGCGCGGACCAGCGCGGCGATCGACTTGCCGTCGTCGATACCCCCCCGGAGCGCAAGTGCGAGGGCCGCAGCGAGCGGCATTCGCTCCACCGAGAGCTCCTCGTCCTCGTCCAGTTCCTGGCTCGCCTCCTCGAGGTCGAGCCCGACGTAGATCCAGATCCGTTCGTCGGTGAAGCCGGGCGTCGTCCAGAGGTAGCCGAGCGGAACGATCCGCCGCGGACGCCAGCCCGCCTCCTCCGCGCACTCGCGCACGGCGCAGACCTCCGGCGACTCGCCCGGGTTCAGCGTCCCCGCCGGCACCTCGAGCAGCCACTCGCCGCCCGTGGCGTGCCGGTACTGCCGCACCAGGGCGACGTCACCGTTGTCGAAGAGCGGCAGGATCACCGCCGCCCCCGGATGGCCGATCAGATCGAGCGTCGCCCGATGCCCGTCCCGATATTCGATCTCTTCCGCCCGCAGGTTGAAGACCCGCCCGGAATGGATCGGCCGCGAACCGAGAACCACCGGTTTCGTTGTCATGCCGGAAGCCTATCGCCGGAAAAGAAAAACGCCCCGGCCGAGCGGCCGGGGCGAGGGTATGTGAATCGAAAGGAAAGGGGGGTTGTCAGACGCGAACGACGTTGCGCGCCTGGAGGCCCTTCTGGCCCTCCACCACCTCGAAGGAGACCCGGTCACCCTCGTTCAGAGAGCGGTAGCCCTCGGCGAGGATGGCGGTGTGGTGGACGAAAACGTCCGGGCCACTCTCCCGCGAAATGAAACCGAAACCCTTCTCGTTGTTGAACCACTTGACGGTACCCTGCTCGGTCATGCTGTACTCCTTGTTACTTGCTGCTGGTTAATGAAACGCGGCACATGGATCTGCGCCGTGACTGCCGCGAGCCCGCTCTGGGCAAGCGAATCGAGTCGGTTGTTGTTTTCGTGCCTTGCCTCAGACCTTGACGACGTTGCGCGCCTGAAGACCCTTCTGACCTTCGACCACCTCGAAAGAAACCCGGTCACCCTCGTTCAGAGAGCGATAGCCCTCGGAAAGGATGGCGGTGTGGTGGACGAAAACGTCCGGGCCGCTCTCGCGAGAGATGAACCCGAAGCCCTTCTCACTGTTGAACCACTTCACTGTGCCCTGCTCGGTCATGCTGCTGCTCCTGAATCTGCGGCTGGATGAAGCGTCCGCCCGCAATCTGCGGAACGGTCACCGTGCGGCCCGCCGTGGACCACACAAGAAAAACGAAAGGGTGAAATTTGTGCTGGATGCAATGGGAAGGGGGTATTCGGCGCGGCTTTCGACGGCTGGAGTGTCGAGAAGATTTCACACTGCGTCCCGGATGTCAAGGGGCAGACCGGCCCGCCGCGCCGTGCGCTCGAAGTCGGCCGGCAGCGCCGCCTCGAAATGCGACGGCTCCAGTCCCGGCACCGTGAGCCGCCAGGCGTGCAGGAGCGACCTCCCCGGCGTCAGGGCGGCGCGCAGGGCCGGGTCACGGATCCCCTTTTCCCGCGGTCCGGCGTAGAGATCGTCTCCCACCACCGGATGGCCGTGGGCGGCGAGATGGACCCGGAGCTGGTGGGTCCGCCCGGTGCGCGGCCGCAGTTCGACCAGGGCGACGTGAGGCGCCCGCTCCAGCACCCGGTATTCGCTTCGCGCCGGCCGGCCCTCGGGGTCCACTCGCATCCGGCGGCGGTCGCTGCGATCCGGGCCCAGCGGATCGTCGAACGTTCCGGCGGTCGGCCGGGGATGCCCCCAGACCAGCGCCAGATAGCGTTTTTTCGTCTCGCCGTCAGCGAAGAGGGCGAGGAGCTCGCGGTGGCTCGCCTCGTCCAGAGCCAGCAGGACGAGGCCGCTCGTCGACTCGTCGAGGCGGTGGACGAGACGCAGGTCGCGGCCGGCGAGCGCCAGCTGCGCCTCCTCCGGGAGCGCCCCGACCAACCGCCGGGCGGCCGCATGCGGATCGGCCCGGGGGGTGCGGAGCGACAGTCCGGCCGGCTTGGCGAGGACCGCGAACCGGTCCGCCTCGTAGATCAGCTGCGCGCCACCGCCGGCTCTCACTCGGCGAACCGCCGCATCGTCGCCAGGTCGCCCTTGCTGCCGTAGAAGAGCTGGTAGTAGCGCCGTGCGCGCTCCGGATCGGCGCTCACCCAGCGCTCCTCCGTCCAGCGCGCGACCCTCGTTCCGGGCCGATGGACAGCGAGCCAGGCGGCGGCGTTGCCGCCCACCGGATTCCGGACCCCGGCGGCGACCTCCGCCCAGGGTCCCGAGGCGCCCTCCTGCTCGTAGGCCGGAGGCCAGGGATGGAACGCCCCCAGGGCCGAGAAGAGGACCGACGGCGGAAGCAGGAAAGCCAGCAGAAAGGTGCGCACCATCGCCCCCTGCGACCGGAGGGAGAACGCCCAGGGGGCGGCGAAGAGGAGCAGCGGCTGGATCGGGAGCAGATAGCGGAAGCCGTACGACCAGCCTCCATACGAGCCGGCCAGCAGGGCGTGACCGGCGAACTGGAGCGCGAGGCCGGCAGCCAGGAGACGCCAGCTCCGGGTCTCGCCGAAAGGAGCCCGGCGCGCTGCCGCGACGAGGCCGACCAGACCGACCAGGAGAATCGGCGAGACCAGGAAGAGACCGTGGCCGCCGAACAGGATCTCCAGGGGGTAGGTCGCCCGCGAAGGCAGCACCACGCCTCCGGCGCTCGGTCCGGCCTGGGCCGCGAGATCGACCGCGCCGCGGACGAGCTTGAGCGGCAGCCAGGAGCCGTGGTGCAGGAGATTGAGCAGGACTCCGGCTACCGCTGGTCCGGCGAGCGTCCGGGCGAACCGGCCGACGCCTCCCGACGGCGCCGTCCGGAGGAGGATCAGGGCGAAGCACGGCGCGAGACCCACCCCCGGCAGGAGATCGAGGAGGGCCGCCAGGCCGGTGGCGATCGCCGCGAAGCGCGCCCGCCCGTCGAGCGCCGCGAGGAAAGCGGCGAAGAGGAGGGCCGCCGCCGGCACGTGGGCGTTGAACGTCGTGGCGAACGGCCAGAGGAGCGTTCCCGCACCGAGCGCGGCGGTCCAGGTCGCCCGTTCGAACGGCCCGAGGTGGCGGAACCGGCCGAGCGCGCCATCGAACAGCAGCACCAGCAGCGCCGCCGGCAGTCCCACCAGCAGGACCGTCGTGACCTGGATGACGTTCGCGGCGCCCGGGCCGTCCAGGCGCCAGCCGAACGCATTCTCGAGCAGGGCGTAGATCGCGGCGCCCGCGAACGCCAGCGCCGGCGGCTTGTTCGAGTAGAGATGTCCGTCGAGCCGCACCTGATCGACCGTCGACGCGAAGCGCGACCCGTCGATGGCCGTCGTGCCGCGATCGACGATCGATTCGATCGTCGCCCAGCGCGCAGCGTCGTTCCCGGCCGTGAAGATGCGGCGGTGGCTGGACAGCCCGAAGAGGGCGAGGGCGAGCAGGAAGGCGACGAGGCCGGGGAGGCGGAAGTTCGGCATCGCCCGCTCTCGCCGCTCCGCTCCGCCGGCGGCTACCTGCAGATCGCCGCGCCGGTTCCGGCGATCTGATAGACGAAGAACGGGCCGTCGCCCCGGACCGAACCTTCGTCGAACGATGCCCCCTGCTCGGCGGCGAGATGTTTCCGGTACTTGACGTATTTGGACCGGCTCATTTCCAGACGCTCGACCTTCCCCCGGGCGGTGGCGGTCTTGCCGCGGGCGCTCACCGGCAGCTCGATCTCACCGTCTTTGACCTTGATCTTGATCACCCGGTCGGCGTCGGCCGCTTCGATCTCCATCCAGCAGCCCGCCATCTCGCAGACGTCGTGGACGCGCCCCTCGACCTGCACCTCCTTGCCGAGATAGCTCTCGGGTGCGTCGAGGATCGCGGCGACCGGAGTCGGGTCCCCGGGTCCGATGCCGGCGCCGTAGGAGACCGACTCGCACACCGCGGCGGAGAGCGCGGACGTCGACAGGAGGATCGCGGAAAGGGTGAGCAGGACGCGGGAAGGGCTCTTCATTCTTCTTCTCCGGAGCAGGTTTCGGGTGCCGTCCGAGCGACGGCGGAGGCTGGAATGCTATTCCATTCAGAGCCGGGGCACCCGGCCACGGAATTCCGCTAGACTCGTCACCTGGCGTCCGGCTTGCATTCCAGCCGATCCAAGCCATTCCGGCGCGACTTCACGGCCCCGGAACAATCCGAGAGGAGATAGCAATGAGTCCGATTTCACAGATTGAGACGGGTGCGCGCGCCCGGACTTCCTGGAAGGCCCTGAGCGCCCTGGCGCTTCTCGGGCTGGTCGGTTTCGTTCTCCCGGCCTGCGCCGGCGAGAAGAGCGCCGCCGCCAAGCCGGCCGTCGACAAGGCCACCCCGGTCGCCGAAGTCGCCGGCAAGACCTACACCATGGCCGACCTCGAAGAGACGATGGCGCCCCAGCTGGCGCGGCTCGACCAGCAGCGGCAGCAGCTGCTCGAGCAGGGTCTCGACCGGATGATCGAGCAGAAGCTGATGGAGACCGAGGCCGCCGCACGCGGAATCGACGTCCTGGCCCTGCAGCAGACCGAGATCCAGGCGAAGATCGGCGAGGTCTCCGACGAAGAGGTCAACACCTGGTACCAGCAGAACCAGCAGCGCGTCCAGGGCCGGCCGCTCGAGCAGATCGCGCCGCAGATCAAGCAGTTCCTCGGCCAGCAGCGCGGCCAGGAAGTGAAGGACGACTTCATGAAGACGCTGCGCGCCAAGTACAAGACGCGCATCCTCATGGACGTGCCGCGGGTCGAGGTCGCCGAGGCGAGCTCGCCGGCGAAGGGCCCTGCCGGCGCCCCGATCACCATCATCGAGTTCTCCGACTTCCAGTGCCCGTTCTGCTCGCGGGTCAACCCGACGATCGCCAAGGTGCGCGAGACCTACGGCGACAAGATCCGCGTCGTCTTCCGGCAGTTCCCGCTGAGCATCCATCCCCAGGCCCCGAAGGCCGCCGAGGCCTCGCTCTGCGCCAACGAGCAGGGCAAGTTCTGGGAGATGCACGACGCCCTGTTCGCCGAGCAGCAGAAGCTCGCCGTGCCGGATCTCAAGGCCAAGGCCGGTTCGCTCGGACTCGATCAGGCGAAGTTCGATGCCTGCCTCGACGGCGGAGCGATGGCGTCGACGATCGCCCGCGACATGGCGGACGGTCAGAAGGCCGGCGTCTCCGGGACTCCGGCGATGTTCGTCAACGGTCGCTTCATCAACGGTGCGGTTCCGTACGAGGACCTCGCCAAGGTCATCGACGACGAGCTCGCCCGCAAGGGCGTCTGAGCCCCGCGCCGGACAGTTGAGAGCCGACGGCAACGCCGGCGCGAAGTCCGGCCTGCCCCTCTTCGGGGCAGGCTGGGCGGAGTGCCTCGAACGCGAGCTCGCCGCGAGCGACTCCTACCGCGCCGCCGCAGCGACGTGGAAGGGGTCGCTCGCCTTCGTTCTGGAACCCGACGCGGGCTCCGGCTTCGACGATCGACGCGAGCTCTATCTCGATCTCGCCCACGGCAGCGCCCGCGCCGTCCGGCCGGCGCTGCCGGGCGACGTCGAAACCGCCTCGTTCTGCCTTGCTGGTCCTGCCGGCACCTGGCTCCGTCTGCTCTCCGGCGACCTCGAGCCGGGAGTCGCCCTGATGGGCGGCGGCCTCCGCCTCACCCGCGGTTCGCTCTTCTCCCTCCTCCC
Source organism: Thermoanaerobaculia bacterium (assembly GCA_050186295.1). GTDB lineage: Bacteria > Acidobacteriota > Thermoanaerobaculia > Multivoradales > JAGPDF01 > JAGPDF01. The sequence continues at coordinate 151,226 of JBFWYP010000002.1, forward strand.
CCATCTCAAGGCGGCACAGGCGCTGCTCCTCTGCGCGCGGCAGGTCCCGTTCTCCGCCGCACCCCGCAACCCCACCAGCTAGACTCGGCTCGTGACGCGCGCCCTGCGAACGACCGCCCCGGCCGGTCTCGACACCGCCTCGCTTCCCTGGCGCCTCTTCCAGAAGGCGAAGCGGCACGGCATCTGGAATCCTTCGGACATCGACTTCGCCCCGGATCGCGACGACTGGCGCCGCCTCGCGGCCGACGAGCGCGACCTGCTGCTCCGGCTGACGGCGCAGTTCCAGGCCGGCGAGGAGTCGGTGACGCTCGATCTCCTGCCCCTCGTGCAGCGGATCGCCTCCGAGGGCCGGCTCGAAGAGGAGATGTTCCTCACCAGCTTCCTCTGGGAGGAGGCCAAGCACGTCGAGCTGTTCCGCCGTTTCCTCGACGAGGTGGCCGAAGAGAGCGGGGACCTCACCCGCTTCCACGGCCCGAGCTACCACACGCTGGTCTACGACGAACTCCCGCGAGCGATGGGCGCCCTGAGTCGCGACCCCTCGCCGGAGGCGGTGGCACGGGCCTCCGTGACCTACAACATGATCGTCGAAGGCGTCCTCGCCGAAACCGGCTACCACGGCTACTTCCGCATCCTCGAATCGCGCGACCTTTTGCCGGGAATCCGGCGCGGGGTGGCGCTGCTCAAGCAGGACGAATCGCGCCACATCGCCTACGGCGTCCATCTCCTCTGCCGGCTGGTGGCGGAGCACGGCGAACCGGTCCAGCGTGCGATCCGGGGGCGGATGGAGGAGCTCCTGCCGCACGCGCTCGGCGTCGTCGGCGAGACGTTCGCCGCCTACGATCCGATCCCGTTCGGCGTCGATCCGGAAGAGTTCGTCACCTTCGCCATGACCCAGTTTCAACGCCGCCTGGCGCGGATCGAGAACGCCGGCGGCGCGGACGAACTCCAGGAAGACCCCACATGACCACCTACCTCGTCACCGGCGCCTGCGGTTTCATCGGCTCGAACTTCGTCCACTTCCTCCGCCGGCGCGATGCCGACGCCAGGATCGTCGCGCTCGACAACCTCTCGTTCGCCGCCAACGAGCCGAACCTCGACGGACTGCGCGAGGGCCCGCGGGCGGTCGAGCTGGTGGTCGGCGACATCTGCGACTTCCCCGCCATGCTCGCGCTCTTCGAGCGCGTGCGACCCGACTTCGTCGTCAACTTCGCCGCCGAGAGCCACAACGACCGCGCCGTCGTCGATCCGTCGTCGTTCGCGCGCACCAACGCGCTCGGCGCCCAGACGATGCTCGAGGCCTCGCGCCGGCATCCGGTCCGGCGCCACCTCCACGTCTCGACGATCGAGGTCTACGGCGAGCTCGCCGAAGACGCCCTCTGCTTCACCGAGGCGAGCGCGCTCAACGCCAAGACGCCGTACAGCGCCGCCAAGGCGGCCGGCGATCAGTTCGTCCGCGCCTACATGCAGACGTACCGCGAGATGGACATCGCGATGACCCACTGCGCGAACAACTACGGCCGCTTCCAGTTCCCCGAGAAGCTCGTGCCGCTGATGATCACCAACGTCCTGCGCGGCCGGAAGGTCCCGGTCTACGGCGACGGTCTGCAGATGCGCGACTGGCTGCACGTCGACGACCATTGCGCGGCGATCCTCGCGATCCTCGAGGCGCCGAAGGTCGAGATCACCTACGACGCCGCGACCCGCCCCGAGCTCCTGCCGATCTACGACATCTCGGCCCGCAACGAACGCACCAACCTCGAGATCGTGGAGCGCGTCCTCGGCCACCTCGGCAAGAAGCCGGAAGAGTGGATCGAGCACGTCCCCGACCGGCCCAACCACGACCGCCGCTACCTGATCGATCCGCTCAAGATCGAGACCACGCTCGGCTGGAAGCCGGCGATCGATTTCGAACAGGGGATCGAGCAGACCGTCCGCTGGTACGTCGACCACCGCGCCTGGTGGGAGGCGATCCTCGCCCGCAAGGGCGAGCTGGCGTTCGACTGGACGGCGGGCGCGGCCACACGATCCGCCCCGCGCTGAAGCGCGGGGCGGTCGCGCCGCAACCACCCGTCTCCGAATCACGCTACCAGGCGGATGTGTCGCCGGTCTCGAAACCGTCGTGGAAGAGCACGTTCGAACTTTCGCTCAGGTCGCCGTTCATCACGCGTCGCACGAGCGGACCGTCGAGCGCCGACGAGAAGACGGCGACGTCGGAGACCCGACCGAGGAAGTCGTGCAGCGCTTCCTCGGAACCGTCCCAGCCGATGAAGAACCCCGCTGTCGGATCGTCGGGAACGCTCGACGTGTAGCTCTCGAGCACGAGCGGCTGCTCGACACCGTCGACAAAATAGGTCCACTGGCTCGCGCCGGCGACTCCCGGTCCGGGAGCGGGGCGCCAGGTCATCGCCAGATGGTGCCAGCCCGAGGTCGGGAAGTCGTTTCCGGAGATGGCGTAGTCGTTCCCGAAGCCCACGAACGACGGCCGCTCGCCGTCGCCGCCCGTGCTCCCGTCGCCGAACCAGAACTGCTTCTCTCCCTCTTCCCAGGTGCGGTCGCCGTCGCCCTTGCAGAAGAGACCGCCCGCGGCACCGGACTCGATCTTCACCCAGGCTGCGATCGTGAACTCGGCCGTCGCGAGCTCGGTGACGAAGTCCGGCACGTGCACGAAGCCCGAGCCGCCGGGGAACTGGAGCACCATGCCACGCTGCGGATCGGTGACCCAGGACAGGCCCGTGATCGCCCCGTCGACGCTCGCACCCGACAGCTCGTGAGCCACACTCCCGCCACCTTCACGCAGCGGCCAGTAGCCGGCGACCGTCACCGGCGCGCGCTCGAACGCGCCGATGTCGCAGCTCCCCGCTTGCGGCCGGCCAACCCCGCGCTGATCGGTTCCGGACATGGCGATGCTGCAGTCGCCCGCGTCGACGGCCGGGCTGCCGGGAGAGAGCTCCCGCGTCGGAGTCGAGCCGCCGTAGAGGGCGAGCGGGCCGAGCTTCGCGGACGTCCCGGTGACGTCGGTGGGATCGGTCAGCAGGCCGTTCGCCGAATCGCTCGCGAGGTTGTGCCCCTCCGACAGGATCACTCCGAGTGGAATCGCTCCCAGGCTCGGCGTCGAGTTCCCGTCGAGAATGGTGTTGCCGAAGGTGAGCGACCCGCCGGTGTCCCCTCCGGCGATCAGGGCGGCGCCCGTGGCCGGGCCGGTGTTGTCCGAGACCGTGCAGTCCACGAGGGTCACGGAGGCCACGGTGTCGGTCGAGAGCACGAGGATTCCGCCGACAGTTGCCGACGCCGTGTTGCCGTCGATGGTGACGTTCGTCAGGACGGCTCCCCCCGGACCGAGGTCGGCGAGAGCCGCGCCGTCGGCTGCGCTGTTGCCGTGGATCGTCGACGATCTCACGGTGAGCTGGCCGGTGTTGTGGATCGCGCCGCCCATGGTGGATGAACTGTTGCCGGTGAGGACCGAATTCTCCACGATGAGCTGTCCGGCGTTCCGGATCCCGCCGCCGTCGGGAGCGCTCCCGTTCGCGATGGTGAGCCAGCGCAGGATGGCGCTGCTTCCGGATGGCACCTCGAAGATCGGATAGTTCCCCCCGGCGTCGCGCCGGACGGTGAGCCGGTCGGCGCCGGGACCCTCGATGATCATCGCGGTCGTGATGACGGGAAGCGCCGAGGCGAGCTCGATCGTCCCGTCCGGAACGTCGAAACGGATGAGAAGGGAGAACTCGCCCGAGATGCAGTCGAGAGAACCGGACTGGTCGCCTCCGATCACGTTGAGCATCGCCTCGCGCAGCGTGCACTGGCTGTCGTCCGCCGGCGTACCGTCAGCCAGGCTGTTCACCACGATCGGCCCGTCGCCGACGGGCCACTCGCCGGTCCGCCAGAGCTCACCCGCTCCGCGGGCGGCAGGCATGGCAACGGCGAGCGCGCAGAGCGCTGCCAGGCAAGACATTCGGCGGGAAACCGGCATCCATCCTCCCCTTTTCGAAGATCGACCGCTCGGTGTCGGAGCGGCGACCAAAGATTCTCACGTACATCCGGCTCGTGCAATCGCCGGGACCTCCCGGCTTGGCACGGGGTGCCACGCGGCAAAGCGGACACGGCATCGTAGAATGAGAGAGACATGACCGACGTTCTCCCCACAGCGACCGCGACCGCCGCCGGTCGGGCTGTCGCCGGCCTCACCCGCGACGAGGTGCTCTCCGACTACCGCATCGGCTGGGAGAGCCGCCACGCGAGCCTGCTCGGCCGCAAGGAGGCGCTCACCGGCAAGGCCAAGTTCGGCATCTTCGGCGACGGCAAGGAGCTGGCGCAGCTGGCGATGGCGCGCGCGGCGCGGCCGGGCGACATCCGCGCCGGCTACTACCGCGACCAGACGTTCATGATGGCGGTGGGAGAGCTCACCATCGAGGAGTTCTTCGCCCAGCTCTACGCCGACGCCGACCCGGTCCGCGAACCGAACTCCGCCGGACGCCAGATGAACGCCCACTTCGCGACCCGCATGCGCGATGCCGCGGGCGCCCCGGTGGACATGACGAAGCAGGTCCACACCTCCGCCGACATGGCGCCGACCGCCGGGCAGATGCCGCGCCTGGTCGGGCTGGGCTACGCCTCGCGCCTCTACCGCGAAGAGCCGGCCCTCGCCCGGGGATTCGAGAAGTTCTCGAACGGCGGCAACGAGATCGCCTTCGGAACGATCGGCAACGCCTCCACCGCCGAAGGGCATTTCTGGGAGGCGGTCAACGCGGTCGGCGTCCTGCAGGCGCTGGTGCTGATCTCGATCTGGGACGACGGCTACGGCATCTCGGTGCCCAACGAGTTCCAGATCTGCAAGGAAGACCTCTCGGAGATGCTGTCCGGATTCGAACGCCGCGACGGAGTCCGGGGATTCGCGACCTACCGCGTGCGGGGCTGGGACTACATCGCCCTGGTCGAGGCGTACCGCGACGCCGCCGAGACGATCCGTCGCGAGCGCTGCCCGGCGCTCGTCCACGTCGCCGAAGTGACGCAGCCGCAGGGGCACTCGACCTCGGGCAGCCACGAGCGCTACAAGAGCGCCGAACGGCTCGCCTGGGAAGTCGAGTTCGACGGCCTGCGCAGGTTCCGCGAGCTGATCCTGGCGGTCGACGTCGCCACCGCCGAGGAGCTCGACGCGATCGAGAGGGCCGCCGCCGAACGGGCGCGCGAAGCGCAGCGCAACGCCTGGGAGGCCTTCCAGGGATCGCTGGCCGCCGAGAAGAGCGCCTTCCTCGACCTCGGAAAGCGGCTCGCCGCCGACCCGTCGGCTGCGGCGGTCGCGGCGAACCTGGAAGCCACCATCACCGCGTTCGACCGCACGCAACCGGTCTCGCGCCGGGCCATCCAGGTCGCGGCGCACGACCTGCTCGTCGAGACGCTGCCCCACGCCTCCGCAGCGCGGAGCGCGCTCGCCGCCTGGACCGACTCCCAGCGCCTGGCGCACGAGGAGCGCTACGCGAGCGACCTTTTCGCTTCCGGCGGTCGCTCCGCTCTGAACGTCGCGCCGGTGGCGCCGACGTACGGCGACGACGCGCCGACGGTGAACGGCTTCGAAGTCCTGAACGCGACCTTCGACGCGGCGCTCGCCAGGATGCCGGAGCTCCTCGCGTTCGGCGAGGATCTGGGGCGGCTGGGCGACGTCAACCAGGGCTTCGTCGGACTGCAGGAGAAGTACGGCAGGCTTCGCGTCGCCGATGTCGGCATCCGCGAGCAGACCATCATGGGCCAGGCGCTCGGACTCGCCATGCGCGGCCTGCGGCCGATCGCCGAGATCCAGTACCTCGACTACATCCTCTACGGGCTGCAGACGATCTCCGACGATCTGGCGACGCTGCGCTGGCGCACCGCCGGCCGCCAGGCGGCGCCGATGATCGTCCGCACGCGCGGCCATCGGCTGGAGGGGATCTGGCACTCCGGCTCGCAGATGGGCGGCATCCTCCACCTGACGCGCGGCATCTGGCTCTGCGTGCCACGCAACATGACGCAGGCGGCCGGGATGTACAACACCCTGCTGGCGGCGGACGACCCGGCGATCGTCATCGAAGTGCTGAACGGCTATCGCCAGAAAGAGCGCCTGCCGGCCAACGTCGATTCCTTCCGCGTTCCGCTCGGCGTTCCGGAGACGCTGCGCGCAGGGAGCGACGTCACCGTCGTCACCTACGGCGCCTGCTGTCGCATCGTTCTGGAAGCGGCCGAGCTCCTCTCCCGGGCGGGCGTCGAGGTCGAAGTCGTCGACATCCAGACCCTCACCCCGTTCGACCGTGACGGCCGGATCGTCGACTGCCTGAAGCGGACAAACCGCCTCGTGATCGTCGACGAGGACGTCCCGGGCGGTGCGTCGGCCTACATCCAGCAGCAGATCGTGGAGCGCCTGGGCGGATTCTGGTGGCTCGACCAGGCGCCGGTCACCGTCACCGGACGGGAACACAGGCCGGCCTACGGCTCCGACGGCGACTACTTCTCGAAGCCGTCGCGCGAGGAGATCTTCCGTGCCGTCTACGACCTGATGCGCGAGTCGGCGCCGGCGCGTTTTCCCGCGCTCCTCGCCTGAGCGCCGGCCGGACCCGGCTTCAGCCCGCCGTCGCGCGCTCGAAGCGCGGACGCATCCAGACGAAGTAGGGCCACGAGGCGAGCGCCAGGAGCGCCGCGAGCAGGAACGCCGCGCTGTAGCCGGCGTGCGCGACGATCGGGCCGAAGGCGATCGAGCCGGCACCGATCCCGCTGTCGAACGCCGACAGGTTGGCGCCGAAGGCGCTGCCCCGCCGGCTCGGATCCACCCGCGAGATCACGTAGGCCGTGAACGCAGGCCCGATCGAAGAGAAGCCCACGCCGTAGAGGATCGCGCCGGCGATCATCCCGGCCCGGCCCGTCGCCAGCGGCAAAATCGAGAGTCCGGCCGCGAGGACGACGATCGACGGCCCGAAGGTCCGGAACGGCCCGACGCGATCGACCCAGCGGCCGACGAATGGTCGCAGGAGAAAGATCGTGCCGGCGAAGGCGGCGAAGAAGAGCCCCTTCGGACCGATCCCGCGCGACTCCCCGAACAGCGCGACGAAACTGGTCAGCCCCCCGTAGCCGAACGACACCAGGAAGATGCCGAGCGCGAAGCGCAGGACCGGCCAGGCGATGTGCTCGCCGGTGAGCGCCCCGCGCAGATCGCGCACCGGGCCGCGCTCCGAGCGCGCGAAACGCAGGGCGAAGAGAGCGATCGTGGCGTTGGTGAACGCGAGGACGACCGTCAGCCTGCGGAAGCCATGGGAGAAGAGAGCGAAGCCGATCGTCGGCGCCACGGTGATCGCGAGGATCGTCGCCATGCCGTGGACGGCGAAGCCCTCGGCACGCCGGCTCTCCGGGATCAGACGCACCGCGTACGCTCCCGACGAGGTCAGCAGCGACGACCAGAGCACGCCCTGCACGACGGCCAGCGCCACCAGCAGGTGCCATGAGGAGAGGAAGCCGAACAGCGCGAAGAGCCCCGCGAGCCCGGTCGCCGCGACGACGAGCACGCGCCCCTGTCCGAGCGCGTCTCCCAGGGCGCCCGTCCAGGAGGCCGAGAGGGCGGACGCCAGGGTGAGCGTGCCGAGGAACAGTCCGGCGACCTCGGTCGTGCCGCCGAGCGCGAGGATCCGGAACGGCACCACGGGCAACAGGGCGAAGACCGCCGCCGAGGCGGCGAAGTTGAAGAGGCAGAGCTCGAGAAACGGGAGCGAGAGCAGACGCTCCTTGCCAGCGGACATGGGCGGCGGACTTTAGCAGAGCCCCTCGAGGGGAAAAAAAGGGGCAACGCCGGGCGGTTTCCGAGCCCCGGCGTTGCGGGGGAAAAATGAAGGAGGGTGAGGAGATGATGCGCGCGCTATCCGAACGGCGCTGTGAGCGCCTGCACCTGGCAGCTGTGGTCTTTCACCGCACGGCGGGTCCGCGGAGCTCGCGCGTCGCCTCCTGCGCCAGCCTGCCGTAGCCGGCGGAGGTGGCTCCGGTGACGACGGCCTCGAGCTCGCCGCGGATCGCGGCCCTGTCCGGCGCATCCGCGGCGAGATCGACGCGGGCTGCGGCGAGCAGCGCTTCGAGCTCTGCCAACCGGTGCCCCGCGGCGCGCGCGGCCGCCAGGTCCGCCTCGAGCTCGCGCCGTGCGTCCCGGAGATTGCCTCCGACGAGATCGGCCGCGGCCGCGACGAGCCGGCCGAGATGGCGCAGGTTCCGCGCCGCATTGCCCCGCGCCAGCTTCGCCGTCGTCGCCGCGAGCCCCAGACCTGCTTCCTGCCCGGTACGGCTCGCGAGCAGCGACCGCGACTGCTCGAGCTCGGCCTCGAGCCGGGCATCCGGGTCGCCGCGCTCACCCGCTTCCCGGGCGAGGCGCGCCATCTCGCCGATCGCCTCGTCGATCTTGCCTTCCGAACGGTCGAGTCGGGCGAGAGCGAGCTCCACCGCCGCGAGGCGTGGTTTCTCGTCGAGCGACCGGAAGAGCTCGCCGGATTCGGCCAGCGATCGCCGCGCCGCGGCGACGTCGCCCGCGATCTCCTGGTTCTCGCCGAGCCCGAGGAGCGCGCTCGCCTCTCCGGAGCGGTCGCCGGTGCTGCGCGCGATTCCCAGCGCCTCCTTCCAGAGCCCCGTCGAGCGAGCCATGTCGCCCCGCTCGCGCCGGATCTGGGCGAGATTCGCCAAGGCGACGAGCTCCGCGGCACGATCGCCGAGGGCGCGGAACTGCACCAGGGCGAGCTCGTGCTCCTTCTCGGCTCCTGCCAGATCCCACTCGAAATAGAGCATCGTCCCCAGGTTCGCCGATGCCGCCGCCGCTCCCCGCCGGTCGCCGAGCTCGGTGAGCGCGGTGCGCGCACGCTCGTAGAGGCGGCGAGCACCATCGACGTTGCCGCGTTCCGATGCGAGGCGTCCCAGCGAGAGGTCGAGGCGTGCCTCCCGGAACCGGTTGCCGAGCGTCGCCCAGGCGACCCGCGCCTCCTCGTAGAGCCGCTCCGCGCGTCCGAGCTCGCCGCGCGCGCGCTCGAGATTCGCCAACGCCTGCGTCGCCAGGGCGAGCTCGCCGCGATTTCCGAGCTCGCGCGACAGCGTGCGACAGCTCTCGAAGGCGCGCGCCGCGCCGTCGGGATCTCCCAGCCGGCGGAGCGCGGAGCCCTGCTCGAGCCGGGCGTGCGCGAGGATCGAGCGGGCGCCGGTCGCCTCGGCGCGGGCCGCGGCACGCTCGGCCACGGTGAGCTGCCGCCGAAAGTCCGACAACAGGTCGGAGGCGCGCGCCTCGGCGAGGTCGATCCGCGGATCGTCGCCGGCGGGCGGCGTCAGCCGGCGCAGCTCGTCCACCGTCTCCTGCGCCGCCCGCGCGTCTCCGGCCTCGATCTCGATCGTCGCCAGACGGAGCCCGTGCTCGAGATCGTCGGGATAGAAGCGGTGCAGCGTGCGCGCGATCTCCGTCGCCTTGTCCCATTCGCGGCCGAGCCGGCGATAGAGCGCCTCGATCGTCAGGACGTCGGTCCGCGGCAGATCGCCCGCCAGCTCGTACGCCTTCCGGGCTTCGGCGAGCGCGCCATCCTCGAAGCCGAGGTCCGAAAGGGTCGCCGCGAGCGCCGCGTGCGCCTGGGCGAACTCCGGATCCTCGGCGATCGCCCGCTCGAACAGACCGCGGGCCGCCGCCGGTTCGAACCCGCGCTCCTTCTCCAGCCCCTCGGCGTAGAGACGGACCGCTTCGGGCTTGCTCGAGAGGGTCGATTCGAGGGCGCCCTCGCGCGCCGGAATGCCGGCGGCCACTCCGAGATCGCCCCGCAGCTCCTCGCCCGCACGCCGCGCGAGATCGAACAGTTCGCGTTCGTCCCCTTCGATCGAAAACGAACGGGTCACTGCGTCGCGGGTCGTCTGCAGCCGCAGATCGAGGCGCACCCGCCCACCGCCCGGGTCGGGCGACGAGGGCGCGAGCACGACGTAGCTGCCGAGCAAAACGAAGTCCGCGCCGAGGTTCTCGCGCAGGCGCGCGAGCGTCTCGCCGCCGAGCGCCTGGATCGGTCCGAGCGCGAGGTCGCTCCGCGCGCGCGCGACGCTCTCCCCGGGCACGATCCGCAGCGCGTCGCCGGCAGCGAGCTCGGTGGTCAGCATCTCGGTCATCGCCGCGGCGATCCACTGCGTCTTCTCCTGGCCGGCCGAGTTGCCGAATCCGAGCACCGCGAGCGCCGGCCGCGGTGCCGGGACCGCCGCCGGCGCGGTCGTTACCGCTTCTCCGCTGCCGGGAGCCGCTCCGTGCTCGGCGCGCGTCGCGATCCACCAGCCCGCGAGCGCCATGAGGAGGACCGCAGCGACCGCCAGCGCGATCGACCTCCGCCGGCCGCGAGTCGAGGTCGGGACCTGGTCGCTCGCGCCACTCGTTCCGAGCTGGACCGTCGGCGGATCGAGCGCCCGCGCGACCGCGCCGGCGGTGGCGAAGCGGCGCTCCGGATCCCGGTCCAGGCAACGCATCACGGTCTCCGCGAACCGCGCCGGAATCCCCCGGCGATAGGTCTCCATCGGGACGGGCGGCTCGTGCAGACGCTTGACCGCCATCTCGAGCGGGGCGGTCCCCTGGTACGGCAGCGCACCCGTCATCGCCTCGTAGAGGACGACGCCGAGCGAGAAGATGTCGCTCGCGGCGGTCGCCGGACGGCCGGCGACCTGTTCGGGAGACATGTAGGCCGGCGTTCCGATCAGCGCGCCGTGCTCGGTCAGGTTCCGGCGGTCGCTCGAGGCGCGCTCGCTTCGCGCCAGTCCGAAGTCCGTCACGACGGCGCGCTCGCCAACCAGCAGGATGTTGGCGCTCTTCAGATCGCGATGCACGACGCCGACGGCGTGCGCCGCGTCGAGCGCCTGACAGAGCTGGGCCGCGAGGCGCACGATCTCGCCGTCGTCGAGCGCACCGCCCTCCTGGATCCAGCGCGCCAGGGTCTCCCCCTCCAGCCACTCCATGGACAGGAACGGCAGCGCCTGCTCACCGCCGGCGGGAGCCGGTCCGCGGTGGACCCCGAAATCGAAGATGCGGCAGACGTTCGGATGGGAGACGCGGCGCGCGAGCAGGATCTCGCGCTTGAATCGCTCGAGCGAGTGCAGGTCGCCGGCGACCCCCGGCCGCAGCACCTTGAGCGCCACCGAGCTCTGCAGCTCGAGGTCGGTCGCGCCGTAGACCTCACCGACGGCACCCTGGCCGAGGAAGCGCGTGATCCGGTAGCGCGAACCGATCACCTGATCCGGAGCGAACGTCGGCCCCACGGGCTCGGACGGCGTCCGGTCGGCGTCGAATCCCTCTTCGCTGTCGCTCACTCTCGCGCTATCCCCGGTCCGGCGATTGTAGCGACAGATCGTCGAGTTCGCCGGGAAGATTTGCACCGCGGAGCCGTTCGCGGAGCGCCGGTGGAACGGAAGGCGAGCTCACCGGAGCGAGCTCGGCGAGGCGCTGGAGCGAGCGGCGGGCCGGCTGCTCCTTCGCGAGCTCCGCGAGCGCTGCGTGCGAGCGGCGGCCGTAGATCCCCGGCAGCGGCTCGACTCGCTCCGCCGAGAGACGCGGCAGCAGCGCTGCATGACGGTCGTCCCAGCCATCGAGCAGCCAGCGCAACACCTCCTCGTCGACGAGCGGCTGGTCGCACGCGGCGACCAGCCAGGGCCGGTCCGGGTGAGCGGCACGCAGCGCGAGCAGGCCGGCGATCGGCCCGGCGAAACCCGGAGGGTCGGGCAACCGTTCGACGCCGGCGAGCGATTCCGGGACCTCTCCGTCGCCGCACAGGCAGAGGCCCTCGCTCACCGCCCCGACCTGCCGCGCGATCCGCTCGAGCCAGGTCTCCCCGTTCCACACGAGCAGATGCTTCGCCCGCCCCATGCGGCGGCTGCGCCCGCCGAACAGGACCGCGCCCAGGACCCGTGACCTTCTCGTCGTCGTCATCGAACGGTTGGTATCCTTCCACGGACGACGAGGAGAATCTCCGACCGATGCCCTACCAATCCGACAGCTTCGACCTGCGGCGGCTCCGAAGACGCCGCCGTCTCCGTCTGATCGTCTTCCTGTTCGTCACGGCAGCGGTCTACTTCGTCGCCGCGGGCGCCTTCCGAACCGGGCCACCGCCCAAGGTCGAGCTGACTTCGGCGCGCTCCGCGATCGGCAAGAATTCGGCGGTCGGGATCCGGGTCACCGAACCGAAGCGCGGCATCTCGCGGATCCTCCTCGAGCTGACCCAGGGAGCGCAGACGCTGACCCTCCTCGACGAAGCGAGCGCGACCCCTCCGGGATGGGCGCTCTGGGGGCGGAACGTCACCGAGCGCGAAGTCCGTGTGCCGGTCGGCCAGTCGACGCAGCCGACTCTCGTCGAAGGGCTCGCCTCCCTGCGTCTCACGGCCTGGTCTGCTCCCTCATGGCTGCGCCGGGGCAAGGCCACCGAGACGACCCTCGATCTACCGGTGCGGCTGACGCCCCCGGTCGTCCAGATCCTCTCCAGCGAGCACCGCCCGACCCAGGGCGGCTGCGAGGTCGTGGTCTACCGCGTCGGGGAGACCAGCCGGCACGACGGAGTCGAGGTCGGCGAGCGCTTCTTCCCCGGAGCGCAGCTCCCCGGCGGCCTCGCCGGAGACCGCTTCGCGCTCTTCGCCGTGCCGTACGATGTCGCGGATCCGTCGACGGTCCGTCTCGTCGCCGAGGACGATGTCGAGAACCGGCGCGAGCTCGCCTTCCTCGACCAGTTCACGCCGCTGGCTCCCCGCGCTGACGACATCGTGATCGACGACCGCTTCCTCGCCAAGGTGGTGCCCGAGATCCTCGCCGCGACTCCCGGAGCCGCCGAACAGGGATCGCCGATCGAGAGCTACCTGTGGATCAACCGCGAGTTGCGCCGACGCAACAACGAAGAGCTCGCGGCCCTCGCCGGGAAGAGCGAGCAGGCGTTCCTCTGGAAGGTCGCCTTCCTGCCGTTTCCCGGCGGCCAGGTGATGTCGTCGTTCGCCGATCGCCGCACCTACTTCTACCAGGGCAAGGAGATCGATCGCCAGGATCATCTCGGATTCGACCTCGCGTCGGTGGCGCGCGCCGACGTGCCCGCCGCGAACGACGGTGTCGTCGTCCTGGCGAAGAATCTCGGGATCTACGGCAACGCGGTCGTCGTCGACCACGGCTTCGGTCTGATGAGCCTCTACGCCCACCTCTCCTCGATCGCGGTCGAGCCGGGGACGCGGGTGCGGCGCGGTCAGCTCCTCGGCAACAGCGGCACCACCGGGCTGGCCGCCGGCGACCATCTGCACTTCAGCTTCCTGTTGCACGGTCTGCCGGTCCGTCCGGTCGAGTGGTGGGACGCGCACTGGATCGCGGACCGCCTCAAGCGCAAGCTGGGCAACGCCCTGCCGTTCGGCGGCTGACCGCATCCCGGCGCAGCAAGGCGGCCTCGATACCTGCCGGCGTCACGACACGCACGACATAGGATGACCGTCCATGGCGGAGACCGGATTCCCCGATCTGCGGAGCTTCCTCGCACGGCTGGCGCGGGACGGCGATCTCGTCGAAGTGACCGCCGAAGTCGACGCCCGCCTCGAGGTCGCCGAGATCCACCGCCGGGTGATCGCGGCCGGCGGGCCGGCGCTGCGTTTCCACAACGTCCGCGGCGCAGCCTTCCCCCTCGTCACCAATCTTTACGGTACTCCGCGGCGCGCCGCCCTCGCCTTCGGGGATCGGCCGCGCCGTCTGATCGAACGCCTGGCACGTCTCGCCCAGGAGATCCTGCCGCCGACCGCCGGCAAGCTCTGGGGAGCCCGCGACCTCGCCCTCGAAGCGCTCCGCGTCGGACTGAAGAGGCGCCGGACCGCCCCCGTCACCGAGGTCGTGACGCGCGACGTGCGCCTCGACCGCCTGCCGGCGCTCACCTGCTGGAGCAAGGACGGCGGGCCGTTTCTCACCCTGCCGCTGGTCCTGACCGAGCACCCGGACGGGCTGGGTCACAACCTGGGAATGTACCGGATGCAGGTCCACGACGAGCGCACGACGGGCATGCACTGGCAGATCGGCAAGGGCGGTGGCTATCACTACGGGGTCGCCGAAGCGCGCGGCAGGGCGCTGCCGGCGACCGTCTTCCTCGGCGGACCTCCCGGGCTGACGCTCGCCGCGATCGCACCGCTGCCGGAAAACCTTCCGGAGCTGCTGCTCGCTTCGCTCATCGCCGGCCGGCGACTGGGGATGGTCGAGGGCCCCGACGCGCGGCGGCTCGTCGCGGAGGCCGAGTTCGCCCTGATCGGTCGCGTGCCGCCCGCACTCCGCCGGCCCGAGGGACCGTTCGGCGATCACTACGGCTACTACTCGCTCGAGCACGACTACCCCGTCTTCGAGGTCGACTGCATCGCTCATCGCCGCGACGCGATCTTCCCCGCCACGGTCGTGGGCAAGCCTCGTCAGGAGGACTTCTTCCTCGGCGACCTGCTGCAGGAGCTGCTCTCGCCACTCTTCCCGCTCGTCATGCCGACGGTGCGCGAGCTCTGGTCGTACGGCGAGACGGGTTATCACTCGCTCGCTGCGGCACGGGTACGCGACCGCTTCGCGCGCGAGGCGATGACCTCGGCGTTCCGCATCCTCGGCGAAGGCCAGCTGGCGCTCACCAAGTTCCTGCTCGTGACCGACGGCGACGTCGATCTCCGGGACTTCCCGGCGACGCTCGAGCACCTCCTCGCGCGAACCGATCCCGAGACCGACCTGTTCGTCTTCGCGAATCTCGCCATGGACACCCTCGACTACACCGGACCGGAAGTGAATCGCGGATCGAAGGGGGTCTGGCTCGGTCTGGGCGAGGCGAAGCGCGAGCTGCCGCGCACCTTCCGGCCGACCGTCGAGCCGCCCTCTGACGCCACCCGGGTTCACGTCTTCTGCGGTGGCTGTCTGGTCGTCGGCGGGCCCGCCTTCGCCGCCGACGCCGGTGCCGCGGAGCGGTTCGCGGCCCATCCGGCCTTCGCCGGCTGGCCGCTCCTGGTGCTCACCGACGAGCCCGACCGCGCCGCCGCCAGCGCGATGAACTTCCTGTGGACGACCTTCACGCGGTTCGAGCCGGCGCAGGACATCCACGCCGCGAAGTCGCGCGTGGCGCGCAATCACCTGGTGCGAGAAGGCCCGATCCTCGTCGACGCGCGGCGCAAGCCGTCCTACCCCGACGAGCTCTTCGCCGACGACGCCACGTCGCGGCTCGTCGCGCAGCGGTGGCGCGAGTACTTCCCCGACCGCGCGATCGAGATGGGCGACTCGGGCCTCGCGCACCTCGACCGCGCCGACTGACCGGCGCGCTGCTACGATCCGCAGCCATGCGTTCCCTCCGCCGCCCGGGCCTGCTGCTGCAGATCGGACTGGCCCTGGCGATCGTCGGCGTCGTACCGCTGGCGATGACGGTCTGGAGCCTGATCTCGGTCAACCGCGAAGCGCTGGTCGACCAGCTGCTCCGCACGCACACGGTCAGCGCGAGGACCACCGCCGACGCGATCGACAGCTTCCTCGACGCGCGGCGCTCCCTCGCCGGGTCGCTCCTGCTCGAGCCGGAGATCGCCAGCGACCCGACGTCGGCCGCCGCCCAGGCGCGACTTCGCGACTCTCTCGCCAGCTGGTCCGACGCAGGAATCGTCGCTGCCGCCCTCTACGGCGACGCGGGTGCGTTGCTGGTCAAGGTCCAGCAGAGGGGCTACGGCGATCTCGCCGATCGTCTCCTCGCCGGCGGCGAGTCGGAGCCCGCCCGTCTCCAGGCGATCGACGGCAACCCCTGGCTGCGGCTCGACCTGCCGCTCACGAACCGGCGCGGCACCCTGCGCCTCGCCGTCGACGCGGCGACGCTCCTCCACACACTCGCTCCGGAGGAGCTCGGCGACCAGGCTCGCCTCCTCCTCCTCGACCGCGAGGGCCGGCCGCTGCTCGCTTCGGCCGACGCGGACGCCGCGGTGGCGGCGCTGCCGGCGCCGCTCGCCGACGCCGCCCTGGTGGCCCGGCTCTCGGGATCCGGCCGCTATCGCGACCCGTCGGGGCGCGAGATCGTCGGCGCCTGGTCGACCGCGGACGGCGGCCGCTGGATCGTCATCTCGACGCAGCCGGCCGCGATCGCGGAGGCCGCGGCACAGCGCATGGCGCGGCGCTCGGCGATCGCCGTCGCCCTGGCGCTGGCGCTGGTCGGAGCTCTCTCGCTCGTCGCCTGGCGCGCACTGGTCCGACCGCTGCGGGCGCTGCTCGCCGCCCAGCGCCAGGTCGCCGGTCTGCAGGCGTCGCCCACCGCCGGATCCGAAACGGCGGAGCTGCGGAGCGCGATGGTCGCCCTCGAGCGCAACGCGCGCGACCGCGAAGCGCTCGACCAGGTCTTCCTCGGCCGCTTCCAGGTGGTGGAGATCATCGGCTCCGGCGGCATGGGTACCGTCTTCCGCGGCTGGGATCCGCGGCTGCAGCGGCCGATCGCGCTCAAGACGATCCACCTCGAACGTCGCGGGGAGAGAACCGAAGACGGTTCCGCGACCGGCCGCCTCCTCGCCGAGGCGGTGGCCGCGGCGCAGATCAACCACCCCGGGGTCGTCGCGGTCTACGACGCCGAGGCGGTCGCCGACATCGCCTACATCGCGATGGAGTACGTCCACGGAACAGGCCTCGACCGCTACATCGAGGCGCGCGGCAAGCTCTCCTGGCGCGAGGCCGTGCCGCTCGGGCAGGCGATCGCCGACGGCCTCGCCGCGGCCCACGCGCGCGAGCTCGTGCATCGCGACATCAAGCCGGGCAACATCCTGCTGGGACAGGACGGCACGATCAAGATCGCCGACTTCGGTCTGGCGCAGTTCCTCAACCAGCGCAGCGAGAAGGTCGGCCAGATCGTCGGCACGCCCGGGTTCCTCGCACCGGAAGCGCTTCTCGGCAAGCCGTACACCGCCTGGAGCGATCTCTTCGCGCTCGGCGTCATCCTCTCCCGCTCACTCACCGGCGACTACCCGTTCCGCGGCAGGGCGCTGCGCGACATCGTCGCCGCGACCGTCCACGAGCCGGCACCGGCGCCGGACCGCTATCCGCCCGAAGTCCCCAAGCCGGTGATCGAGATCGTCACCGGCCTGCTCGAGAAGAATCCGGAGCGGCGTCTCGGACCGGCGCGCGAGGTCGCGCGCCGCCTCGGCGAGATCGCGCAGCTGCACGACCTCGTCTGGCATCTCGATTTCGAGCGCTCGTCGCGAGCCATCGATGCCGACGAGATCTTCCGCTCGATCGCCCTGCCCTCGCGCCTGTCGTGATGCCGCACGGCATCGCCGGCATCGTCTTCACCGGCCTGCTCCTCGGCTGGTCGGTGGCCTGGCCGCCGGGACCGATCAACGCCGAGATGATCCGCCGGGGGCTCACCCGCGGCTTCTGGCCGGCCTATTCGGTCGGCCTCGGCGCCTGCACGGGCGACTTTCTCTGGGCGCTCGCGGTCGCGCTCGGCGCGGGTGCGCTGGCCGACCTCCCCGGAGTCCGGCCGACGCTGGCGGGGATCAGCTTCTGCCTGCTGCTCTTCCTTGCCTGGACCTTCCTGCGCGGCGCCTGGCTCTCGGCGACCCGCGCCCGCCGGGGCGAACAGGAGGAGGAGACCCCCGGACGGTTCGACAGCGCCCGGGGCGGCTACCTCCTCGGGCTCACCATGGCGCTCTCGAGCCCCTGGAACATCGCCTTCTGGCTGGCAGTGATCGGCCAGCAGGCGCAGCGTCGCATGGATCTCCCGGGCTCGATCGTCCTCGCCGGCGCCGTGGTTTTCGCGGCCGGCCTCTGGGGTCTCTTCCTGTGTGCGGCCGTGCGGCTGGGGGCGCGCTTCGCGACTCCGGCGTGGGACACCACGACTCGCGGACTGACCGGGCTCCTGATGCTCTTCTTCGCGGCGCGTCTCGTCTGGCGGATGGTCGTGGCCTGACTTGGGGCCGGACCGCGCGCGGCGATAGGATCCGCAGCACCCGAGACCTCGATCCGGACCCCGTTCGAGTCGAATCCGAAAATCCGCGGGCCGAAGCGCCCGGAAAGCCAAAGGCATGGACATCCGCAACGACATTCTCGAAACGCTCGGCGACACCCCGATCGTCGCCCTGCGCCGCTACCATCCGGAGGGCGCGCTTCTCGCCGCCAAGCTCGAGTTCTTCAATCCGGGCGCCAGCGTCAAGGACCGGATCGGGATCGCCATGATCGAGGAGGCGGAGCGCGAAGGGCGGCTCCGGCCCGGGATGACGATCGTCGAACCGACGTCCGGCAACACCGGACTCGGCCTGGCGATGGCGTGCATCCTCAAGGGCTACAAACTGATCTGCACCTCGTCGAGCAAGATCTCGAAGGAGAAGATCGCCCTCCTCGAAGCGCACGGCGCCACGGTCATCGTCTGTCCGGTCGACGTCGACTCGAACGACCCGCGCTCCTACACCAAGGTCGCGGAGCGGATCAGCGAGGAGCAGGGCGCCTACCTGCCGTACCAGTACTTCAATCAGGCCAATCCGCGGGCGCACTACAACAGCACCGGCCCGGAGATCTGGCGGCAGACGGACGGCAGGATCACCCACTTCGTCGCCGGTGTCGGCACCGGGGGCACCATCAGCGGGGCGGCGCGATTCCTCAAGGAGCAGAACCCGGAGATCCAGGTCCTCGGAGTCGACCCGGTGGGCAGCGTCTACGCCTACTACAACGAGCACGGCAAGGAGCCGCCGCCCGAGGCGCTCGGCTTCTACCTCATCGACGGCATCGGCCAGAGCTATCTGCCCGACTCCTGCTGGTGGGAGACGATCGACGACGTCGTCGTCGTCGACGACGCCACGGCCTATCGCTCGGTCTTCGAAGTCGCACGGACGGAGGCGATCTTCACCGGCTCCTCGGGCGGAGCGGCCGCCTACGCGGCACGCGAGCTTGCACGTCGACTGCCCGCGGACGCGCTGGTCGTGACCCTGTTCCCCGACTCCGGCGAGCGCTATCTGTCGAAGCTCAACCGCGAGTGGCTCGAGGAGCACCGCCTGGTCGAGCCCGGCGAGATCTTCCCTCAGTCCGATCCGCACGGCTGACGCCGGCCCTGCCGGCGCCGTTCCCGCCATGACGTCGCTCCGCATCGGTCGATCGGAGGAGTTCCCGCCGGAGACGATGCGCGTGCTCCGGCTCCTGGGCCGGGCGGTCGCCGTCCGCCGCGACGCGACCGGGCTCCTCACCGCCCGCGAGCTCTCCTGCCGGCACCAGGGCGCCGACCTCTCCGCCGGCGTCCGGGAGGGCACCGTGGTCACCTGTCCCCGCCACGGCTGGCGCTACGACCTCGAGACCGGCCGCTGTCTCACCGACCCCGACTTCCCGCTGCGGAGGCTCGAGATCTTCGAAGAGGAGGGGTTCGTCCGCCTGCGGATCGACCGTCAAGAAACTACTTGACGTGTCAATGATTCACTGGTAATGTTTCACCCGATGAGCCCGGGAACCCTCCAGAAAGAGCTGCGACAGAAGCAACCGTTCCGCTCGGCGGCGGAAGAGGCGGCGCTCGGCCTCTACCGCACCAGCGCCCGGGTCCAGCGACGGATCTCGGAGACCATCGAATCCAGCGGCATCACACTGCAGCAGTACAACGTCCTCCGCATCCTCCGCGGCGCCCGCCCCGCCCGAATCCCGACCCTGGAAGTCGCTGCGCGGATGATCGAACAGACTCCCGGTGTCACCCGGCTCCTCGACCGCCTAGAAGCCCGCGGCCTGATCGTGCGGGAACGCTGCACCGTCGACCGGCGCCGGGTCTTCTGCACCATCTCCGACAGCGGACTGGCTCTCGTCGAGGCGCTCGACGGTCCGGTCCTCGCGACCATCGATGCCGTCCTCGGCCATCTGCCCGCCGACCGGCTGCAACAGCTCACCACGCTCCTCGACGCCGTGCGAGAGGGGCTTTCCACCAACAGGGATGCAACTCAAGGAGCACAGAAATGAACCGGAAGCTCTTCCTGACCACGCTCACGATGCTCGCGCTCGCCGCCCTCCCGGTCGACGCCGCCACGACGTACACCGCCGACAAGAACCACTCCGACGTCAGCTTCAAGATCCGGCATCTGATGTCGCCGGTGCGGGGCCGGTTCACCGACTTCTCGGCGACGATCGTCAAGGACGACGCGAATCCGGCGAACTCGTCGGTGAGCTTCACGATCGAGGCCGCATCGGTCGAAACCGGCGTCACCGATCGCGACCGGCACCTGCGGAGCGACGACTTCTTCGCCGTCGAGAAGAATCCGCAGATCACCTTCACCAGCTCGAACGTCGAGAAGGTCTCGGACGACATCTACAACGTCACCGGCAAGCTCACCATGCGTGGCGTTACCAAGGTGATCACTCTGCCGGTCACCTTCGGAGGCGAAATGAAGGATCCGGGCGGCCGGACCCGGGCCGGCTTCTCCACCGAGATCACTCTCAATCGCAAGGAGTTCGGGATCAACTGGAACAAGGCGCTCGACAACGGCGGTTACCTCCTCGCCGACGAGGTGAAGGCGGAGATCTCCCTGGAGGTCAAGGCGGAATCCTGAGAACAGGCCCGCGAGTTGCTACGATTGCGGCGCTGAAACCTTCCGGTTTCGGCGCCGTTTCTCTTTTCCACCCGATGGAGGCCTGGATGACTCTGCACCGCCCGCTCGTCCTGTCGCTGTTCGCGCTCAGCCTGCTCCCCGCCGCCGCCTCGGCAGCCAGGGCGAAGGTCGACGAGAAGAAGCCCGAACCGCTTCTCGCCTCCGCGACGGTCGGCGGACTGAGCCTGCGCTCGGTCGGCCCGGCACTCACCTCGGGCCGGATCGTCGACCTGGTGGTCGATCCGAACCGCGACTCCGTCTGGTGGCTCGCCACCGCCTCGGGCGGCGTCTGGAAGACCGAGAACGCCGGCACCTCCTGGCAGCCGCTCTTCGACGGCGAGGGCTCCTTCTCGATCGGCACGCTGGCGATGGATCCGAAGAATCCCAACGTCGTCTGGGTTGGCACCGGCGAGAACAACAATCAGCGCAGCGTCGCCTACGGTGACGGCCTCTACCGCACCCTGGACGGCGGCAAGTCGTGGAAGAAGATGGGTCTCGACAAGTCCGAGCACATCGCCCGGATCGTCGTCGACCCGCGCGACTCGTCGACCGTATGGGTGGCGGCGCAGGGACCTCTGTGGAGCGCGGGCGGCGAGCGCGGGGTCTACAGGTCGACCGACGACGGCGCCACCTGGAGCCGCTCCCTCCACGTCAGCGACGACACCGGCGCCACGGACCTGGTGATGGATCCGCGCGACCCGGACACGCTGATCGCGGCGATGCATCAGCGGCGACGGCACGTCTGGACGTACGTTTCAGGCGGCCCGGAGTCGGCGCTCTACAAGACGACGGACGGCGGCGCCAACTGGCGCAAGCTCGACAAGGGTCTGCCCGCCGGCGACATCGGGCGGATCGGACTCGCCATCTCGCCGATCGAACCGGACATCGTCTACGCGGTGGTAGAGGCCGAGGAGAAGCAGAGCGGTTTCTACCGCTCCACCGACCGCGGCGAGAGCTGGGAGAAGCGTTCCCCGCACACGACCTCCGGCAACTACTACGTCGAGCTCGTCGCCGATCCACACCAGCTCGATCGCGTCTATTCGATGGACACGTTCCTCAAGGTCAGTGACGACGGAGGCACGACGTTCCGCTCGCTGGGCGAGCGCAACAAGCATGTCGACAACCACGTCCTGTGGAGCGATCCGCGCGACCGCTCGCACTATCTCGTCGGCTGCGACGGCGGCCTGTACGAGAGTTTCGACCGCGGCGCGACCTGGCGCTTCTTCGAGAACCTGCCGATCACGCAGTACTACCGCGTCGGCGTGGACGACTCGCAGCCGTTCTACAACATCTGCGGCGGAACCCAGGACAACTTCTCGATGTGCGGACCCTCTGGAACGGACCGCCTGCAGGGTCCGGCCAACGAGGACTGGTTCGTGACCCAGGGCGGCGACGGTTTCTGGACGGTGTCCGATCCGACCGACCCGGCGATCGTCTACGCCGAGGCGCAGTACGGCGTCCTCACCCGGTACGACCGCAGGAGCGGTGAGAACCTCGACATCCAGCCGCAGCAGGGGGCCGACGAGCCGCCGCTGCGCTGGAACTGGGACGCTCCGCTGGTGCTCTCCCCGCACTCTCCGACCCGGCTCTACTTCGCCGCCAACCGGCTCTTCAAGAGCGACGACCGCGGACAGAGCTGGCGCGCGATCTCACCCGACCTGAGCCGGCAGATCGACCGCAACAAGCTCGAGGTGTTCGGACGAGTCCAGCGGCCCGAAGCCGTGGCGCGAGGCGCCTCGACGTCGCTCTACGGCAGCATCGTGGCGCTCGCCGAATCGCCTCTCCGGGCGGGGCTCCTCTACGCGGGCACCGACGACGGGCTGATCCAGGTCTCCGAGAACGACGGCGGCAGCTGGCGACGCAGCGAACGATTCCCCGGCGTGCCGGATCGCGCCTACGTCCGCCGGCTGGTCGCGTCGGGCCACGACGAGAACGTCGTCTTCGCGGTGTTCGACAACCACAAGATGGGTGACTTCCGTCCGTTCGTCCTCCGCAGCGGCGACCGCGGACAGAGCTGGAGCTCGATCGCCGGCGACCTGCCCGAGCGCGGAACGGTCTACTCCCTCCTCCAGGATCCGGTCGATCGCGACTTGTTGTTCGCCGGCACCGAATTCGGGCTCCACTTCTCCGTCGACGGCGGAAAGAAGTGGATCGCACTCAAGGGCGGTCTGCCGACGATCCAGGTGCGCGACCTCGCTTTCCAGGCGCGCGAGAACGATCTCGTGCTCGGAACGTTCGGCCGCGGCTTCTACGTGCTCGACGACGTCTCGCCGCTGCGCGCCATCGACGAGGCGGCGCTCGGTTCGGAAGCTCTGCTCTTCGAGGTGCCGACGGCCCGGATCTTCGTTCCCGGAAGCCGCATCGGCGGCCGCGCGAACGGTTTCCTCGGCGAGAGCTACTTCCAGGGTGCCAACGATCCGTACGGGGCGACCTTCACCTGGTATCTCAAGGACGAGGTGAAGACGAAGAAGGAGACGCGCCTGGCGGCCGAGAAGGAGGCGATCGAGGCGAAGCGACAGATCGAGTTCCCCTCGTTCGAGGATCTCCGCGCCGAGACCCACCAGCAGGATCCGAAGCTGGTCATCCGGATCCGCGACGAGGAAGGAAACGCCGTCCGCCGCCTCGAGACGAAACCCGAGAAGGGCATCCACCGCCTGACCTGGAATCTGCGCTACGACGCCCCCGATCCGGTGAGCCGCGATTCGCGCGAGCTGCTCCCGTGGGAGTCGGCCCCGATCGGTCCCCTGGTGGCGCCGGGAACCTACCAGGCCCAGTTCGACCTGGTGACCGACGGCGAGGTGAAGACCCTCGGAACCAGGAGCTTCGAGGTCGTGCCGCTCGGCAACGCCACGCTCGCCGCCGCCGATCGCGGCGCCGTCCTCGACTTCCAGAAGGAGACGGCGCGTCTGCTCCGGGCGACGCTCGGCGCCGAGCGCTTCGCCGACGACCTCGACGGTCGGCTCGAGCTCCTCCAGCTCGCCGCCGATGCCGCTCCGTCGCTGCCGCTCGAAGTCCGCCAGCGCCTCCACCGCGCCAGGCTCGACCTCGAAGCGATCCGGATCCAGCTCTCGGGCGATTCGTTCCTGCGCTCGCGCAACGAGAGCACTCCGCCTTCGATCTCGGAGCGCGTGCAGTCGGTCTCGGGATCGAGCTGGGTTTCGACCTCCGAGCCGACGGCGACGCAGCGCGAAGCCTGTCGCATCGCCGGCGACGCCCTGGCGGTCGAGCTCGGGAAGCTCGAACGGCTCGCCACCGGCGAGCTGCCGGCGCTCGAGAAGGAGCTCGAGCTCGCCGGCGCTCCCTGGACGCCGGGCCGGCTTCCGCGCTGGCCACCGGTTCGCTGATCGCCGAGCGACCCGATGGACGAGCGCACGAGAACCGTCGCCTGGAGCGATCCCGCGGTGCTGACCGACGCCGCGGGGTCGCGGACCGGGTTCGAGTTCCTCGAAGGGATCCGCTCCGGCGAGCTCCCCCCTCCGCCCATTTCGCGCCTCGTCGGCATGGAGCTTGAGCAGGTCGAGCCGGGGCGTGTGGTGTTCGCGCTCGATCCGGGAGAGCACCATCTGAACCCCAACGGCGTGGTCCACGGCGGCATCGCGGCGCTCGTCTGTGACACCGCCTGCGGCTGCGCCGTCACCTCCCGGCTGCCCGCGGGCGGAACCTGCGCGACGCTCGAGATCAAGGTGAACTACCTGCGCCCGCTCGGGCCGGCCTCGCCGCGCCTGCGCTGCGAGGGGAGCGTCCTCCATCTCGGGCGCCGCTCGGCACTCGCCGAGGCACGTCTGGTCGATCCCGAAGGGCGGCTGGTGGCCCACGCCACGTCGACCCTGATGATCTTTCCCCCGGAGGATCCCCACCGCGGCGATCGCCGACCGCCGGCGCAGTAGAATCGGGCGGTCTTCGGGAGGGCTCCATGACGGACAGGATTCCGGCGGTGGACAGTTCGGTTCTCGACACCCTGATCGACCTCAAGCGCGAACGCGCCACGACGAAGCAGCGGCTCGCCCGCCTCGCCGAGGCGGGCGGTCACGTTTCCGACGCGGTCCTCGTGCGCGTCCGCAAGGACTACGAAGGGCGGCTCGAATCGATCGAAGAGCGGGCGAAGGTCCTCAAGGAGCAGGCACGGCAGTCGTATCTCGAGCTCAAGCCGCAGCTCGAGTCGGCGCAGAAAGCGTTCGAGACCTTCCGCCTCGACGAGGAAGAGATCCGGTTGCGGCACGAGCTGGGCGAGTTCAGCGACGACGAATACCGCAGCCGCGTCGCGCGGCTCGGCGAGAGCCGCCGGGGTGCGGAAGGGCAGCAGGCCGAGCTCTCGGAGCTCGTCGCCCGGTTCGTCGGTGCCTTCGACTCGCCCGACGATCTCGACCCGTCGCTCAAGCTCGGATCCGGTGGGCTCGCGATCGCCGTCCCGGTGGTCAAGGAGGCGCTGGACGAAGACCACACCTGGGTCACGCCACCCGAGGATCGTGACCAGACCCGGCGCATGGAGGAAGAGCCGGAAGAGTCTCCCGAGCCGCCGGCGGAGGACGTGGCGGAGGATGCAGCGGAGCCTGCGGCAGAGGCGCCGGCCGCGCTCGAGCCTCCTCCGCCGCCACCGCCGCCGCTGCCGCCGCCGATCGCCGAAGCACCCCAGGCGCCGGCACCGCCCGACACCGTGGAAGCGGGGGTCGTGAACGCCGACGAGATGACGAAGCCGCACGAGAGCGGGGCCGTCGCAGCCGGCGACGCGGAGGCGGACACGGCCCGTCCGCGGCTCGAGGCGCTCGACGACGAGATCGAGCCCCGATCGTTCGTGCTCGAACCGCTCACCTTCGTCGGCCGCACGGCCGAGAACCAGATCCGGATCTACAAACCGGCGGTCTCGCGCCGCCACGCCCAGATCGCCGACACACCGGACGGATGGCTGCTGCGCGACCTCTCGTCCGAGAACGGCACCTACGTCAACGGCCAGCGGATCACCGAGCGC
Organism: Thermoanaerobaculia bacterium; assembly: GCA_050186295.1. GTDB lineage: Bacteria > Acidobacteriota > Thermoanaerobaculia > Multivoradales > JAGPDF01 > JAGPDF01. The sequence goes on from JBFWYP010000002.1 coordinate 176,730, forward strand.
ACGCTGGTCGACGGCGACCGCGTGCAGTTCGGCACCTCCCGCTTCCTGTTCAAGTCGACCTGAGAGCGGGCCCGCGTTGCCGCTCTCCGCGTCCGACGTCGCCATCCTCTTCGCGTCGGCGGTGGGGGCGGGCGGGATGAACGCCCTCGCCGGCGGCGGGACCGTGCTCACCTTTCCGACCCTGCTGCTGCTCGGCATTCCAGCGATTTCCGCCAACGCGACTTCGACCGTCGCGCTGCTGCCGGGAGCGGCCGCCAGTTTCGCCGGCTACCGGCGCGAGGTGGCGACTCACCGCCACTGGCTTCCCACACTCCTGGTGCCGAGTCTGCTGGGCGGCGCCTGCGGTTCGACGCTGCTGCTGCTCACGCCGGAGCGGATCTTCGCCCGCCTCGCCCCCTGGCTGGTGCTCTTCGCGACGCTGCTCTTCGCCGCACAGTGGCTGCGGAGCACCCGCGGCGCCACGGCGGAGACCACGCTCGCGCCGCCGGACCGGGCGCCCGGCTGGGCCTGGCTCGGTCAGTTCGCGATCGCCGTCTACGGCGGCTACTTCGGTGCCGGGATCGGGATCCTGATGCTCGTCGTGCTCGGCGCCTTCGGCCTGCGTGACATCCACGCCATGAACGGGCTGAAGAACTTCTTCGGCTTCTGCATCAACGGCGTCGCCGCCGCCATCTTCGTCGTCTCCGGCCGTGTCGCCTGGATCCCGGCTTCGATCATGATCGCCGGGGCGATCGCCGGCGGTTTCGCCGGCGCCCATTTCGGCCGCTACCTCGGCCAGCGGCGCGTCCGGCTCGCCGTCATCCTCATCGGCATCCTGCTCGCTTCCCTGCTCTTCCTGCGCCGGAACTGAAGCCGGCCGGTGGGAATATCCACCTTCGCCATCCGGTTGTTCGAAGCGCGGCGGCGGCTCCCCCGGAGCGGACTCCGGTCGAACCTGCTGCCGGGGAGAATCCATGTCCGACCAGCTGTTGCTTCCCGTCCTGCCTCTCCGCGACGCCGTTCTCTTCCCGGGCATCGCCCTGCCGATCGGCGCCGGCCGCGCGGGCACCCTGCGCGCCATCGAAACGGCGCTGCGGGCGCCCGAGCCGCTCGTTCTGGCCGTCTCGCAGCGTCAGAACGTCGACGACGTGACGGCGGAGGGCCTCTACAGCGTCGGCACCATCGCGCGACTGGGTCAGGTGCAGCGCAGCCTCTCGGGGATGCAACTCGTCCTCCACGGCGAGCGGCGCGGCATCGCCCTGCGCTACCAGGAACGGGACGGCTACCTGGTCGCCACGACCCTCGGCGCCAACGACCAGAACCCCACCGACCCCAAGAACGCCGCCTTCGTCGCCCTCTTCCGCGAAGCGCGGGAACGATCGATCGAGCTCGCCAAGCGGGCGGGTCTCCCGGACGAGCTGGTCAATCAGGTGGTTTCGATCGCCGCCGAGCCGTCGCGCTTCGCCGACCTCGTCTCCGCCTACGTCGAGCTGCCCACGGCAGAACGCCAGAAGCTGCTCGAGATCCTTTCGGTCGAGGAGCGGTTGCGCCAGGTCCTGATCCAGGTCCAGCGGCAGCTCACCGTGCTCGAGACGCAGGAGGAGATCAAGAGCAAGGTGCGCGAGGAGCTCGGCGATCGCCAGCGCGAGATGGTCCTGCGCGAGCAGATGAAGGCGATCCAGAAGGAGCTGGGCGACAACGACGACTCCGGCGACATCGACGAGCTCGAACAGCGTCTGGCCGAGCTCGAGCTGCCTCCGGCGGTGCGCAAGGAGGTCGACCGCGAGCTCGGGCGCATGAAGCGGATCGGTCGCGAGTCGATGGAGACCCAGGTGATCCGCACGCTGCTCGAGACGGTCGCCGAACTGCCGTGGAACAACCGCAGCGAGGAAAAGCTGGACATCCAGGAAGCGGCACGGATCCTGGAGCAGGATCACTACGGTCTCAAGGACGTCAAGGACCGGATTCTCGAGTTCCTGGCGGTGCGCCAGCTGCGCGATGCCGCGGCGGCGAAGGCGGCGCCGGACGAGGCGGACGCCGCGGACGGATCCCCGGCGGCCGTAGTCGACCCGACCGACGGAGAGGTGGACCGCGTCGGGGCGGCCGATGCCGTTTCCGAAACCGCGGCGGGGGAAAGCGGGTCCGCCACCGATCAGGTCGGCTCACCGAAGATCCCGGAGGCAGCGGAGACCACCACCGCCTCCGCCGCAGCCGCGAAGAAGCGGTCGGTCAAGGGTCCGATCCTCCTCTTCCTCGGCCCCCCCGGTGTCGGCAAGACATCGATCGCCCAGTCGATCGCCAAGGCGATGGGCCGCGAGTACGTGCGGATCTCGCTCGGCGGCGCCCGTGACGAGGCCGACATCCGCGGCCACCGCCGGACCTACGTCGGTGCGATGCCGGGGCGGATCCTCAACGGCATGAAGCAGGCCGGGACGAAGAACCCGGTCTTCCTGCTCGACGAGATCGACAAGCTGGGAGTCTCGTTCCAGGGCGACCCGGCCTCGGCACTGCTCGAAGTCCTCGACCCGGCGCAGAACGACAGCTTCACCGACCACTATCTCGGCGTCCCGTTCGATCTCTCCGAGGTGCTCTTCATCTGCACCGCCAACTTCTCACAGAACATTCCCGGGCCGTTGCTCGATCGCATGGAGAGTGTCGAATTCTCCGGCTACACCGAGGCCGAGAAGGTGGAAATCGCACGGCGCTACCTGCTGCCGCGACAGCTCGAGGAGAACGGTCTCACGCCGGAGATCCTCACGATCACGCCGGAGGCGCTGCAGGAACTGGTCTCGAACTACACCCACGAAGCCGGCGTGCGACAGCTCGAGCGCGAGCTCGGCAAGCTGGCGCGCAAGGTAGCGCGGCGCATCGCGGCCAGGGAGTACGAGACCGTCGCGGTCGACGGAGCGATGGTGCGCGAGCTGCTCGGTCGCCCGCGCGTACATCCGGAGCGCGCCGCCGGTCAGGATCAGGTCGGCGTCGCCACCGGCATGTTCTACACCCCGGTCGGCGGCGACATCCTGTTCGTCGAGGCGCAGACCATGCGCGGCAAGGGCGACCTCGTGCTCACCGGCCAGCTGGGCGACGTGATGAAGGAGTCGGCGCGCGCTGCATGGAGCTATGCACGCGCCCACGCCGCCAAGCTGGGGATCGACGAGGAGGCATTCGATCGCGACCTCCACATCCACGTCCCGGCGGGAGCGATCCCCAAGGACGGTCCGTCGGCCGGCGTCACCATGGCGTCCGCGGTCGTCTCGGTGCTCTCCGGCAGACCGGTGCGGCACGACCTGGCGATGACCGGCGAGATCACGCTTTCCGGCAGGGTCCTGCCGATCGGCGGCCTCAAGGAGAAGATCCTCGGCGCCGTGCGTGCGGGCATCCACGAGATCCTCCTGCCGCGCGAGAACGAGCCCGATCTCGAAGACCTGCCGCAGGAGGTCCGCGACCGGATCAAGGTGTTCGCGGTCGACGAGCTCGGCGAGGTCCTGGCCGTCGCGCTGCGCGGCGCCAGCCTCCACGAAGGGAATCTGCGCTTCGCGGATGCGCCACCGGTGACGGTCCGGGAGCCCTCGGTCCGGAACTGAGGGCCGGCGCGTCGACGTACGGTCAGAGGAGCCGGCGCTCGCCGAGGAACGCGAGCATCTCGGCCCAGAGCTCGGGCTTGCGATCGACCAGACGATGGTCGCCGTCTTCGAACAGCTGCAGCCGGAAGTAGCCGCCCGGAGCGCGGGCGACGAACCGCACTACGTCGCGGTAGTCGACCGAGCCGTCCTGCTTGCCTTGCAGGAGGAGCGTCGGGGTCCGGCAGCCGCTGGCGAGGACCTCGACGTCGAAGCGCCGCAGGTCCTCCACCAGGTCCCAGTCGAGGAGCGTGCGCACGTTCCCCTCTTCGTAGAGGATCGTCCCCTCCTTCTGCCAACTCTCCAGACGGGCCGGTCCGGCCCAGCGCTCCAGCGCCCTTCCCATGCCGATCGCCGGCGCGATGTGCATCCCGGCGAGGACTCGCTCGGGCCTGCGCGCGGCGTGCCAGAGCGCCGTGGCTCCACCCATCGACGATCCCAGGAGGACCACGTTGCCCAGGTTGCGCGCGATCAGATAGTCGTGCACCCGTGCCACGTCGTCGAGGTTGCGGCTGAACGTGAGATCGCGGAGCTCGCCGCCCGACTCGCCGTGCCCCTGGAAGTCGAACGAGCAGAACGGCAGATTCGCGGCCAGAGCCCGGGAGCGGAAGAACGCCGCCTTCTCGCCGCTCTGGCCGGAGGCGAAGCCGTGCAGGTAGAGGATGCAGAACGGCGCCGCGGGACGCGCCGCCGGGAGGGAGAGCCGGACCGCGAGATGCGACGGCCGGCTCCAGGTCGCGACCGGGAGCTCCTCGCGTACCTCCTGCGCCGCGGCCGTGCTCATCGCTCCCGAGTCTGTCAGCCCCGCCGGCGCTTCGCAACGCGCGACGAGCGAAGGTAAGATCGCTCCATGCCGGGTCCCGCCACGCAGTTCGTCGAGAGGACGGTCTCGCGGCTGAAGTTTCCGCAGGCGTTCACCATCTTCGTCGTGCTCTTCCTGTTCGATCTGGTGGTTCCCGATCTCGTACCGTTCGTCGACGAGATCCTGCTCGGACTCGGCGCCGCTCTCTTCGGCATGTGGCGCGAGCGCGTGCCGGCGAACGCCGTGAAGGCGGACAAACCGCCCGAGAAGAACGTCACGCCGCCCGGATAGAGCGCCCGTCCGCGATCAGAACCTTGTGGAGGCTCCGCCGCCGCCGAATTCGCCGCCGCCCAGCTTCTCCGGTTCCGGCGCCATCGACCTCGCGGCAGGACTGAACGCCGAAAGCGCCGCGAGCGTTTCGAGAGCACCGGCACTCGCCCGTTCGTCGTCGAGGGTCCTCGCCGTCAGCCCCTGCCACTCGGCGCCGTCGGCACGTCCGAACCATCGTCGCAGCAGGAGCGCGACCACGATCAGCGAAAGGCCCGAACCGACGAGGAAGAGCCACTCGGGCCGGGGACGCGCACGGACGGCGAACGTCGTGAGCGTGGCGAACAGGAGCAGCAGCCCGAGGTCGAGCGCCGGCCGGTAACGGCGCACGATGCCGGCCGCGATCCAGACCAGCGGCAGCACGACCATCGCGACCCGGCTCGCGAGGAGCCACGACTCGGGCACGCCGTGGAAGGAGTAGCCCTCGTCAAGGCGCACGAAGTGGAACACCCGGTGCTCGACGACGTCGAGGTGGAGCGCGAAGTAGGCAGCGACGCTCATCACCACGAACGCCTCGCGGAAGCGTCGACGCCCCTGCGGCGAGATGTGGTCCGCCAGCGAAAGGTGCGCCAGCGGCCACGCCGTGAGGAGCGAGATCGCCAGCCAGACGGGATGGGAGAGCGAGAGCTGCGACACCGCCACCAGCAGCGCGGCGGCCGAGACGAAGCCCGTTCCCGGGGTGCCCCAGCGCCAGGCGGCGACCAGACTCATCGCGGCGGTGATCCAGGCGCCGACGAGCAGCATCCAGCCGTTCGACGGGTCGAACGTGCGGTGCACGATCCAGGTCGTCCCGCCGACGAGGTGGGTCACACCGATCCAGACAAGCGCCTCCTCGACTCCGAAACGGCGCAGGCGGCGGACCCCGTGCAGGAACTCGGTCGCCGCGAGCGCCGCGACTCCGGCCGCGAGGTAGACGGCTGCCATGAGTTCGCCCGATCCGGATCCGCCGATCGCCGCCAGCAGGAACGACACGAAGAGCCCGAGCGCGCTGCTGAAGCCGAACCAGGTGAAACAGAAGAACAGGATGCGGAAGACCCGCGTCGTACGCACCCGGTCGTCGGCGTAGGCCCGGGCGACCGCCTCTTCCGTCGCCGGGTCGATCTCCCCCGCGCGGCGCAGGCGCATCGCGACGAGACGAACCTCGAAGTTGCCGTCGGCGGCGACCATGGCCGATCTCATGCCGGCTCCTCGTCTGCCGTCACGCGGAAGCGCCGCTGCACGAGGAAGAGGAGCACGATCATCGCGACCGAGCTGCCGCTGAACCAGAAGCAGCCGAGGAAGGTGTCGGAGAAGAGCTCGAGGGCGAGCCGCGTCACCGCAGCGTAGGCCGCGACCGCCGCGAGGGCGAAGAGGCCGAAGCGCCGCAGCCGGAGCGCGACGATGCCGAATCCGGACGCGAGCGCGAGGAAGGCGAGGGCCCAGGCGACCCACGGACCGGACGCGCCGATCGCCGACAGTCCGAAGGCGAGGAGCAGCGCCAGCGCGCCCGCGAACGTGGTCAGCGGTTCGAAATGCGCCTTGCGGCCGAAGCGCCACAGGGTGTAGCCGAGCCCGAGGAAGACGGCTCCGCAGACCGCCAGGTTCCATCGCATCGTGAAGGCGTGCTCGCCCAGGAGCTCGGAGCCGACACGGGCGGCCGCGACCCCTCTCCAGGCGGCGAAAGTCGAGAGCGCGAGCGACCAGCTGATCCGCGAGTCGCAGCGCAGCGCCAGCGCCGCCGTCACCAGACTCATCAGGAGGAGGTGCAGTCCCCAGTCGGGGCCGAGCGCCGCGAATCGGCTCTCGACGAACGCCAGTTCGGCGCCGAGAAGGAGGATCCCGAGCAGGAGCAGATAGTCGAAGCTCCAGTCGGGCGATTCGACCCGCTCCCAGCGGAACGGCGGCGAACGATGGAGCGCCCAGCCGAGCACGGCCGCCGCAGCCATACCCAGCGCGACGGCGATCGCCACCGGACCGATCCGGTCGAGATTCTCCTTGACGAGGATCGAAACCCCGGCCATCGCGACCAGGACTCCGACGTAGAGGACGGCGCGCAGCTCCCCGCGGACGGACATCAGCTCGCCGCGGGCGATCCGCAACGGTGTCACCGCGACCGCCGGGTCGAGGATCCCCGCCTCCACGAGCTCGGGGATCGCCCTGGCGACCTCCGGGGAGCGCATCAGCGGCGGTCCGCGGAGGCCGCCCCGGACTCGCCGGCGGTCACTCGAGACAACCGCTCTGGGCAAGCAGGAGGCCGCCGCCCGGGTTCAGGCGAACGTCCACGCCGCCGCCGGCGGGAATCGAGTAGCTCGGCTCCGCCCTTTCCGCCTCCGGTACGTCGGGGTACTTCGGGTCGGGCAGATACTGCGCCCCCGGGGCGCGTCGCTTGAGCTCGTCGACGAGATCGGCGCGCGTCGCGAGGACCTGATAGCCCTCGAACCGGATCCAGATCGTCTCGATCTTCGCTCCCGGCCGGAGTCCGGAGAAGCCGAGGGTCAGGCGCAGCGTGTTGCGCTCGACGTCGACCTTGTACTTTCCACACTTCCCGCTGGCTGTCGGGTCGAGTGCCAGGGTCTGGCCCACCCGTCGCTCGGTCTGCACGAGCGACATCCCGAGCTCGACCCCGTCCCAGCCCACCTTCTTCGCCGAGACATCGAGGCGGGCCAGAGGGGATTCGGTCTGCTGCGCCGACATGATCGCGGCGACGAAGAATGCGCCAGCAGCTGCCCAGATCTTCCGCATCCGTTCCCCCGAATCCAGCGTGCGCGGAACCCTCCCGATCCTCCAGAACTCCCAGCTTCAAGGTACGCAACGCAGCATAGTCCGGTTTCCACGCCGATTCCTGCCGCGATGCGGCATCCCCGCGCTAGAATCCGATGTTTACGGGAGCAAGGAACCGATGCCGCAAATCATCTACACCATGAAGAACCTGCGGAAGACGACCCCGCAGGGCAAAGAGATCCTCAAGAACATCTGGCTTTCGTTCTACCACGGCGCCAAGATCGGCGTCCTCGGACACAACGGAGCCGGCAAATCGACTCTGCTCCGAATCATGGCCGGAATCGACAAGGACTTCGACGGCGAGTCGTTCCTCTCCGACGGCTACACGGTCGGATTCCTGCCGCAGGAGCCGCAGCTGGATCCGGAGAAGACCGTGCGCGAGCACGTCGAATCGTCCGTGGCGGCGAAGAAGGCGATCCTGACGCGCTACGAAGAGCTGTCGATGAACTACTCCGACGAAACCGCGGACGAATTCGCCCGACTCCAGGACCAGATCGACTCGCAGAATCTCTGGGAGCTCGACCGGCAGCTCGAGATCGCGATGGACGCCCTGCGGCTCCCGCCCGCCGACGAGGGGGTCACCCGGCTCTCCGGCGGAGAGCGCCGGCGCGTCGCCCTCTGCCAGATCCTCCTCAAGCAGCCCGATCTGCTGCTGCTCGACGAGCCGACCAACCATCTCGACGCCGAGTCGGTCGCCTGGCTCGAGCGCCACCTGGCCGAGTACCCCGGCTCGGTGGTGGCAGTCACCCACGATCGCTACTTTCTCGACAACGTGGCCGGCTGGATCCTCGAGCTCGACCGCGGTGCCGGGATCCCCTGGGAGGGCAACTATTCCTCCTGGCTGGCGCAGAAGGAGGCGCGGCTCAAGCAGGAGGAGAAGGAATCCTCGAACCGCCGGCGCACTCTCGAGCGCGAGCTCGAGTGGATCAACCTCTCGCCGCGGGCGCGGCACGCCAAGGGCAAGGCGCGCATCAACGACTACGAAAAGCTGCTCGCCGAGGAGCAGGCCTCGGAATCGCGACGCGATCCGAACGAGATTCACATCCCCCCCGGCCCGCGGCTCGGCGACCTCGTGGTCGAGGCCCGCAAGCTGACCAAGGGCTACGACGACAAGCTGCTCGTCGACGGTCTCGACTTTCTCCTGCCCAAGGGAGGAATCGTCGGGGTGATCGGACCGAACGGAGCCGGCAAGACGACCCTCTTCCGCATGATCGTCGGGCAGGAGCAGCCGGACTCGGGAGAGCTGCGGATCGGCGAGACCGTGGCGCTCGCCTACGTTGACCAGAGCCGCGACACACTGAACGGGGATCTCACCGTCTGGCAGGAGCTCTCCGAGGGAGGCAAGGACCTGATCCTCGTCGGCAAGAAGGAGGTCAACTCGCGGGCCTACTGTGCGGCCTTCAACTTCCGCGGTGCCGACCAGCAGAAGAAGGTCAGGGATCTCTCGGGAGGCGAGCGCAACCGGCTGCACCTCGCCAAGCTCCTCAAGAGCGGCGGCAACCTGCTGCTCCTCGACGAGCCGACCAACGACCTCGACGTCGACACGCTGCGCGCGCTCGAACAGGCGCTCCTCGAATTCGCCGGCTGCGCCGTGGTCATCAGCCACGATCGCTGGTTCCTCGACCGCATCGCGACCCACATGCTGGCCTTCGAAGGGGACTCCGACGTCGTCTGGTTCGAGGGGAACTATCAGGACTACGAGGCGGACCGGAAGCGCCGGCTCGGCGCGGAAGCCGATCAGCCGCACCGGATCAAGTACCGGAAGCTGGTGCACTAGGGCGCTCGCCCGGGGGGAGGAACGGCGGGACGCGGGGGGTTGCACAGCGGATTGTGCAGCAATCCGCTACAATCCTGTGCAATCCATGATTCTCGCGATCATCAGCCGCAAGGGAGGGGTCGGCAAGACGACCAGCGCGGTCAGCCTCGCCGGCGCCCTGGCGCGCCTCGGCAAGCGGATCCTGCTGGTCGATCTCGATCCCCAGGCTTCGGCCTCGCTCAGCCTGGGAATCTCCCGCGGCGAGCTCGCTCCTTCCGTCCACGACGTCCTGTTCCGCGGTCTGCCGGCCGCGAAGGCGATCCGGGCGACGCCGACGCCGCAGATCGATCTTCTGACCGCCTCGGCCGACCTCCTCCAGGCCGACGTCGACATGGCGTCGATGCGCAACCGCGAAGGGCGCCTGCGCGAAGCGCTCGAACCGGTCGCCGCCGCCTACGACTGGGTCATCCTCGACTGCCCGCCCTCCTACAACACACTGGCGCAGAACGCGCTCGTCGCCTGCGATCACTACATCGTCCCCGCAGTTCCGAACTTCCTCGCCTTCGACGGCATCCAGCCGCTGCTCGAAGCGGCGGACCGCCTCGGGATCCGCTTCGGGAAGAGGGACGGCTTTCTCGGTGTCCTGCTGACGATGGTGGACAACCGGACGAAGCTGGCGCGTTCGCAGGCGACCGACCTCCGCGAGCGGCTGGGCGACAAGGTGTTCGACTGCGAGATTCCGGTGAACGTCCGTCTCGCCGAGGCACCGGCGTCCGGGCAGACGATCTTCGACTGGTACCCCCAGGCTGCCGGCGCCCACGCCTATCGCCTGGCCGCGGTGGAGCTGCTGCAGCGGACGGGCCACGATCTCGAGCGCAAGCCGCTCCAGAGCGGCAGCAAGGCCGATCTCCTGCCCAATCCCCCGCTCGCCGCCCTTCCGAACTGAAGCGCGGAACCGCCGGGTTCAGGGATCGAGGTCTTCGGACTCGATCGGTCGGCGGAGCAGCACTCGGGGCAGGCCGAGCTCGCGGGCCCGGCGTTCGAGGTCGGCCAGGTCGACGCGCTCGAGCCCCTTGGCTCGTGCCGAGAGTGTCGCCTGTTCGGCGGCGAGCTCGGCGTAGACCTCGCGCTCCCCCTGCGTCGGAGCGCCCGCGCCCCAGATCGAGCTCATGTAGAGAAAGACGAGATTCGAGTGCAGCTGCGTCCCGCCGCGCTGGGCGAGGATGTCGTAGACGACCTTCGCATCCGGATTGTGGAACTCCGCCTCGAGCTCGTCGCAACGCTCGACCAGCTGCTCGGCTGCCGGCACCAGGTCGGCACCGCGCGGATCGAGCTTCCAGTGGGTCGCGAGCTCCTGCGTCTGCGAGCGGATCGCCCGCAGCCGTTCGATCTCCTCGGCGAGGCGGCTCAGGTCGCCGCGGATCCGGAGCGCGAATTCGAGCTGCTCGGCGAGCTCGGCCGACGACGCCGTGGCGCGCGGATCGGGCAGCAGGTCGAAGGCGGCCTCGTCGGTCTGCCCGTCGACGGTGAGCCGGAGGCGATAGCGGCCGGGCACGGCGGTCGGGCCGTAGTCGGTGTCGCCGAGGTCGATCTTGGCGTTGGTCAGCCGTGTCGCGCCGTCCCAGCGCAGATCCCAGATCGCCCGGTGCAGCCCGGTCTCGGTTCCGAGCTCGGGCTTCGGCGCTTCCATCGGTTCGTCGGGATCGTCTTCGGGATAGAGCTGCGGCCGGGGATTGCTCGAGAGGCGACGGACCCGGCGGCCGGTCGCGTCGAAGACCTCGAGCGTGACTTCGCCACGGGCCGCTTCGCCCAGGCGGTAGTGGAGGATGGCGCCGTTCGGCGGGTTCTCGAAGGCGCCTTCGGAGCTCCAGCTTCCGGTCCGCGCCCAACGCCGCGCCGGTCGTGGGTCGAAAAGGTCGACCGCCGGCGTCGCGCCCGCCTCGCCGTCCCACGCGCGCAGGGGGGACAGATCGTCGAGGATCCAGAGCGACCGGCCGCTGGTGGCGACGACGAGGTCGCCCTGCACCACTTCGAGATCGGTCACCACGACCGGAGGCAGATTGAGCCGCAGCGGCCGCCACCGGTCGCCGCCGTCCCGGGAGACGAAGACGCCGGTCCGCGTGCCGGCGTAGAGGAGTCCGGCGCGCGCCGGATCCTCGCGCACCGCGAGGACGAAGGAGTCCTCGGGGAAGCCCGTGACGACCGATTCCCAGGTCGCCCCGCCGTCGCGCGTCCGGTAGACATACGGACGGTTGTCGTCGAGGCGGTGGGCGTCGACGGCGATCCAGGCGCTCCCGCGGTCGCTCGGGGAAAGAGCGATCGACTCGATCGTCGCCCATTCCCGGAGACCCGGCGGAGTGACGTTCGTCCAGTTCCGCCCGCCGTCGCGGGTGACGTGCAGGAGTCCGTCGTCGGTCCCGGCCCAGATCTCGTCGCCGTCGAACGGCGATTCGGCGAGCGAGAAGATCGTGTCGTAGATCTCGACACCGGTGTTGTCGCCGGTGATCGGGCCACCGGACCACTGCTGCTTCGACTTGTCGTTGCGGGTGAGATCGGGCGAAATGGCGACCCAGCTCTCGCCGCCGTCCGAGGAGCGCAGCAGCACATTGGCCGCGTGGTAGACGACTCCCGGCGACTTCTTCGAAGCCACGAGCGGCGCCGTCCACTGGAATCGCACGCGCAGGTCCTCGGCGCCGTGCCCGGAGGGGTTCGTCGGATAGTACGAGACGTTGCGCTCGTTGCCGCTCTTCTCGTCGAAGCGGGTCATGATGCCGCCGTATTCGCCGGCGTACACCCGTCCTTCGAACTTGCGGTCGAAGACGAAGTCGCCGGCCTCGCCGCCACCGGCTCCGGTCCAGTCGGCAAGCACGATCCCTTCGGAGCGCAGGCTGTTCGACGGCCCGCTGGCCGTGCCCTCGTCCTGGATGGTTCCGCCGACGTGGTACGGCACGCGCTCGTCGGCATCGACGTTGTAGAACTGCGACCAGGCGACGGCCGGAGAGCTCCACGACGTTCCTCCGTCGACGGTGAGATCCACGCCGCCGTCGTTGCCGACGATCATCCGCCGCGGATCGGCCGGATCGATCCAGACGTCGTGGTTGTCGCCGTGCTTGAGGCCACGCACCGACTGCACGGTCCGCCCGCCGTCGATCGAACGCAGCATCGGCACCTGGGGGAGCCACACGATGTCCGCGTTCCGCGGATCGACGGTCAGGGTCGAGTAGTACCAGGCGCGCTGCCGGATCGCCGCGTGATCGTTGATCCGCTTCCAGCTCCCGCCGCCGTCGTCGGAGCGGAACAGCCCGCCCTTCTCCGCCTCGATCAGCGCGTACACGCGCTGCCCGTCCGACGGCGCCACCGCGACGCCGACCTTGCCCCAGATCCCCTCCGGGAGGCCGTCGCCCTCGAGCCGCTTCCAGCTCTCTCCGCCGTCGCTCGAACGATAGAGACCGCTGCCCGGCCCGCCGCTCGTCATCCCCCAGGGGAAGCGCCGGGCCTGCCAGAGGCCGGCGAAGAGGATGCGCGGATTCGAGGGATCCACCGCGATATCCGAAGCGCCCGTGTCTTCGTCCTTCGCCAACACCTGTTGCCAGGAGCGGCCGCCGTCGACGGTGCGATAGACCCCGCGCTCCGCGTTCGGTCCGAAGGCGTGTCCGAGCACCGCCGCCCAGGCGACGTCCGGGTTCTTCGGATGCACGACGATCGTGCCGATCTGCCCGGTGCCGGTCCAGACGTGCTCCCAGCTCTTGCCGGCGTCCACCGAGCGGAAGATGCCGACCCCCGGCTGCACGTTGCCGCGGATGTTCGCCTCCCCGGTGCCGACGTAGATCACGTTCGGATCGCTGGCGGCGACGGCGATCGAGCCGGTCCCGAGGACCTTCTGCTCGTCGAAGATCGGCGACCAGTCGCGCCCGCCGTCGACCGACTTCCAGACGCCGCTCTGGGCGGTCGCCGCGTAATACGTGAGCGGATCTCCGGCGACCCCCGCGACGCGTGCCACGCGGCCGCCGATAGCCGGACCGATCGGCCGGTACTTCAGCCGCTCCCAGGGGCCGTCATCGCCCGCGTGCGCCGGCCCGGCGAGCCCGAGCGCGACCATCCCGACACAGAAACCCAACCGCTTTCGATGCATGCATGCTCCTTCTTCCGGGAACCGGGGCGCCCCGCCCGGGAGCCCCGGGAGCGCCGCCGGAGGTCACGATATGTCCGCCTCCGGTCCCGGTCAATCGAGATGACTCTGATACCCTTCCCGTCCGTGAGAAACGACGTCGAACCGAGCCTCCGGGAGCTCGTCCACGAACTCGACCGGGCGGTCGAACTGGGCGACGCCCGACGATCCACGGCGGCGATCAAGCGGACCCTGTCGGACATGATCCGTGCCGACCGGATCCGGCTTCCGCAGCGCTACTTCGAGCCGCTCCCCGACACCTACGCCCGCCGCCTCCTGCACGAGGACCGGGATCGGGGCTACAGCGCCATCGTCATGACCTGGGGGCCGGGACAGGGAACCGCCCTCCACGATCACGGCGGCATCTGGTGCGTCGAGGGTGTGGTCTCGGGCGAGATGGAGGTCATCCAGTACGAGATGACCGACGAAACCGCAGACCGCTATCGCTTCGCCCCCCGCGGCCGGGTGCACGCGCTCGCCGGCGCCTCCGGCGCGCTCATCCCGCCGTTCGAGTACCACGTCCTCCGCAACGCCTTCGACGACCGGGTGACTGTCACCCTGCACGTCTACGGCGGCGAGATGAAGCACTGTCATCTCTTCGAGCCCAACGACGACGGGAGTTTCCGTCGGGTCGGCCGCGATCTCGTACTCAACGACTGAGGTTCCGATGACCGATTTCGGAAAGCGCCGCGGCTTCCTCGTCCGGCAGGAGCAGCCGTTCAACGGCGGACCGCCGCTCGACGAGGTCGGCGCGCGGTTCGTCACACCGAACGACCTGTTCTTCGTTCGCAATCACGGCGACGTGCCGGAGGTCGACCTCGGAACATTCCGCCTCGAAGTGCGGGGCGACGTCGAGCGCCCTCTCTCCCTCGCCTTCGCCGAGCTCGATCGCTACCCGCGTCGCGAGATCACCGCGACCCTGCAGTGCGCCGGGAATCGCCGTCAGGAGCTGATCGACTGGAAGCCGATCCCGCACGAGCTGCCATGGGGCAGTGAGGCGATCTCGACCGCCGTCTGGCGCGGCATCTCGCTCGCCGACGTCCTGGCCGAAGCCGGCCACCGCGCCCCTGGCCGCCACGTCGCTTTCTGCGGGCTCGACGACACCGAACGCCACGGCAAGCGCTTCCACTACGGCGGCTCGATCCCGCTCGCCAAGGCGCTCGATCCGGACGTGCTCCTCGCCACCGAGATGAACGGCGAACCCCTGCCGCCGACGCACGGCTATCCGCTTCGCGTCGTGGTCCCCGGCTGGATCGGCGCGCGCAGCGTCAAGTGGCTGCACAGGATCGAGGTCTGCAGCGAGCCTTCGGACAACTATTTCCAGTCGGTCGCCTACCGCCTCTTCCCCGCCGACGTCGACGCCTCCACCGTCGTCTGGGAGAACGGGATGCGCCTCGGAGAGCAGGCGGTGAACGCGCTCGTCACTTCGCCGGCGGACGGGACGCGGCACTCTCCGGGGAGCGTGCGAGTTGCCGGCGTCGCTCTCGCCGGAGGCGACCGCACGGTCGAGCGTGTCGAGCTCTCCTGCGACGGGGGCGTCTCCTGGCTCCAGGCCGAGTTGTCGGAAGAAGCGGCACCCTGGGCCTGGCGGCAGTGGCGGGTCGACGTCGACCTCGCCGCCGGCAGCCACGAGTTGGTCGTCCGCGCCTGGGACTCCGCGGCGCAGACCATGCCTCCGGCGGTCGACCAGGTCTGGAACTTCAAGGGCTACATGAACAACTCCTGGTGCCGCCTGCGGCTCGAGATCGGATGATCCGATGATCCGCGAGCTCTCCTCTCTCGAGCTGCTCGCCGAGCTCGAGTCCGAAACACCGCCCCAGCTCCTCGACGTGCGCGCGCCGCAGCGTGCCGCCGCGGGACACATCGAGACCGCTTCCTACTTCCAGGTCCCGGGTTCACGCCTGACGGCGCTTCCGGACCCGGCGGAGGCCGGGCTCGACCGCAGTCGTCCGGTGACCGTGGTCTGCGATCGCGGCATCTCGAGCCGGCAGATCGCCGCCTGGCTCGCGCGGCAGGGGTTCGAAGCGCAGTCGCTCGTCGGTGGAATGCAGGCGTGGATGCTGGCCGTGGCGCCGCGCGAGATCTCCGGACTCGTCGGTCTCGACCGGCTGGTCCAGTTCGACCGCTTCGGAAAGGGCTCCCTGGGCTACCTCGCCTTCTCCCGTCCCGGGAGCGGAGGGCCGACCGAGGCGCTCGCCGTCGATCCGGGTCGCGACCTCGGACCGTGGGAACGGGCTCTCGAGGAGTCGGCGGCGCGCCTCGTCGCCGTCGTCGACACCCACTGCCACGCCGACTACCTTTCCGGCGGGCCGGCCCTGGCGAGCGCGCACGGCGTTCCGTACCGGCTCCACCCGGCGGACGCGAGCGATCCGTACGAGCAGCACACGCCGCGACCCGCCCGAATCTCCTACGAGCCACTGGCCGAAGGGGACGAGATCGCGGTCGGCGATGCCCGCTTCCGGGTCGAATCGTTCCCCGGCCATACCGAAGGCAGCGTCGTGCTGTGCCTGGGATCGGAGCTCGCCCTCACCGGCGACTTCCTCTTCGTCGCCTCCGTCGGCCGTCCGGATCTCGCCGATCGTTCCGACGAATGGACCGATCTCCTGTGGGCGAGCCTCGAACGCTCCCGGCGCGACTGGGCACCCTCGCTGCGGATCCTCCCCGCGCACTATTCGTCCGAGGCCGAAAGGACGGGGAGGCGCACGGTCGAGGCGCTGTTCGGCGAGCTCGCCGCGCGCAATCCGCCGTTCGCGATCGCCGACCGCGATTCGTTCCGGCGCTGGATCGGAGCACGCGTCGGCGACTATCCCGAGGCCTACCGCTCGATCAAGCGGGCGAACCTCGGACTCCTCGACGTCGACGACGAATCCGCCGATGAGCTCGAGACGGGCAAGAACCAGTGCGCGCTCGCCGGTTGAGCGCGCGACGGACTCGGCGATGAGCGACGCTCCGAACCGCCACGAAACGATCGCCGTCCGCGTCGGACCGGTGACGGTCGGCGGCGGCGCCCCGGTCGCCGTCCAGTCGATGGCGAACACCGACACCGCCGACGCCGCCGGAACCGCGCGGCAGTGCATCGAGCTCGCGACCGCCGGCTCGGAGCTCGTCCGCATCACCGTCAACGTCGACGAAGCCGCCGCCGCGGTGCCCGAGATCAAGCGCCGGATGCTCGATGCGGGAGTCACCGCACCGCTTATCGGCGACTTCCACTACAACGGCCATCTCCTCCTCACCCGGTTTCCCGACTGCGCCCGGGCGCTCGACAAGTACCGGATCAATCCCGGCAACGTCGGCTACGGCAAGAAGCGCGACGAGCAGTTCGCCACGATCGTGCACATCGCGGCGGAGCACGGCAAGCCGGTTCGCATCGGCGTCAACGGCGGCTCGCTCAACCAGGAGCTGGTGATGGCGAAGATGCAGGAAAACTCCGACCGCGATCTCGGCCGCAGCTCGGAGGAGATCCTCAACGAGTGCATGGTTCTCTCGGCGCTGCAGTCGACCGACCTGGCGCTCGAACACGGGCTGCGCGAGGACCAGATTCTGATCTCGTGCAAGGTCTCGCGCCCCAACGACCTGATCGCTGTCTATCGCGAGCTCGCCCGGAGGACGCGGCAGCCCCTGCACCTCGGATTGACGGAGGCGGGCATGGGGATGAAGGGCCTGATCTGGTCCTCGACAGCGATGGGCGTTCTCCTCGCCGAGGGGATCGGCGACACCATCCGGGTTTCGCTCACTCCGCGACCGGGAGGGGACCGTCGCGAGGAGGTCTTCGCCGCTTGCGAGATCCTGCAGTCGCTCGGCCTGCGCTCGTTCGCCCCTTCGGTGACTGCCTGCCCCGGCTGCGGCCGGACGACGTCGACGACCTTCCAGGAGCTCGCCGAGCGTGTCCAGGAGTACGTCCGCGAGCGGATGCCGGAGTGGAAGGCGACGCGCGAGGGGGTCGAAGAGCTCAAGCTCGCCGTGATGGGCTGCGTGGTGAACGGGCCGGGTGAGTCCAAGGCAGCGAACATCGGCATCTCCCTTCCCGGAACGGGCGAGACGCCGACCTGCCCGGTCTTCATCGACGGCAAGAAGTTCGTCACGCTGCAGGGGAGCTACGAAGAGCTCGCGGCCGGTTTCCTGCGCATCATCGACGACTACGTCGCGACCCGATACCCGCCGCGCTCCTGACCGTTCGACCCGGTCCCCAGCCGCCGGCCCCGCCGCTCCCTGCGGCGCGCGCGGTTGGCAGTAAGATCGGTCGCGGAAGTCCTGTCTCCAGGAAGGGGGAGCTCCACATGTCGCGCTCGTCGACCTGCCTCGCCGTCGCCGCTTCTCTCGCGATCCTGCTCGCTGCATCGCCCTCGTCGACCGTTGGCGCGCAGGAACCCGACCGATCCACCTGGGAGTCCGGCTGGCACGTCGTGCGGCCCGGAGACACGCTCGAAGGGCTCGCCGACAGGTTCCTCGGATCGTCGCAACTGTGGCGGGAGTTGCACACGCTCAACCCGACGATCCGCGATCCCGACCTCCTCTATCCCGGGCAGCGCGTCCAGATCTTCGTCGATCGGCCGACGACGAAGCCGTCGGCGATGATCCGATCCGTCTCGCGCCAGGTGCAGGAGCTGCCGCGCCCGGTGCCGTGGCAGCGCGCCGGCGAAGGGGACGTCCTGCTGGAGAAGGACGGCCTGCGGACCGAGCAGAATTCGTCGGCGCGGCTGGAGTTCGACGACGGCGCGAACCTGACTCTGTCGGAGGATTCCCTCGTCTTCATCCGGCGGCAGTCGCCCGCCTCCGCTCCGGTCGCCCGCAAGGAGATCGAGATCCAGGTCGGACAGGCGGACGTCGACACCCCGGCCACCGCCGCCCGTCCCGCGGAGATCGAGATCGTCGTCGGCGACGCCCGTGCCAGCAGCCGGAGCGCGGCGGGAGGATCGTCCCGTACCCGGTCTCGCAAGAGCGCGGCGTCCGATGCCCAGTTCATGGTCTACGACGGCAGCTCGATCGTCTCGGCCGCCGGCGCGAAGGTCGAAGTGCCCGCCGGCAGCGGCACGACCGTCGCACCGCAGGCGCCGCCGACGCCGCCCGAGCGCCTGCTGGCCGCTCCGGCTGCACTCGAACCTGGCACCGGGGGAGAGTTCGACCGCTCCGCGCCCCGGCTCGCCTGGAGCGCGGTTCCGGGCGCCGCGAGCTACACCGTCGAGGTCTGCCGGGACGCCGCCTGCGGTTCGGTGGTTGCCCGCGAGAGCGGAGTCGCCGGGACGGAGGTCGCGCCCCGGGAGCCGCTCGATGGTCGACTCTGGTGGCGTGTCGTCGCCGTAGCGCCCTCCGGGCTCGACGGCTTCCCCTCTCCCGCCCAGGAGATCACCGCCGTCGCCTCGGTCGCTCCGCCAGTGCCGGCGCTCGTCCTGCGCCGCGGTGACGGCTCGACCGTCGCCGCGGAGGGCTGTGTCGCCACGAGCCCCGACCTCGAGGTTCGGGCCAGCGCGCGCTCCGGGGAAGACCTGCCCTGGGATCTCCTCGTCGACGGCCAGCCGATGTCGAGCGACGAGTTCCGCCGGCTGCCGCTCGCAGGCCGGCACGAGATCGCCGCTCGCGTCACCGACGAGCGCGGGCGCTCGTCCCGTTCAGCTCCTGCCCGCTTCGTCCTCGACGGCGCGGCGCCCTGGATCGACATCGTCGCTGCCGGTGCTCCCGTCGCGAGCGAAGCCAAGGGAGAGCGTCGCCGGCGTCGCAAGGCCGAGCCGGAACCGCCGGCGGTCTGCGATACCGGCCTCGAACTCGGCGACGGCAACGGCAACTGGCGACCGCTCCCCTGTGCGACGGCGGGAGCCGTCGCGGGGATCGAAGTCGCGCTCCGGGGCGAGCGCCAGGCGGTTCTCCTGCGCACGACGACGGACGGCCTGACGATGGGCGGTCTCCGTCTCCGCTCCGGCGAGTCGGTCGAGCTCGCGGCCTGGGACGTCGGCTGCGGTTTGCGCTCGGCGCGTTTCCGGATCGGACCGAGCCCCTACCGCGCAGGACGCCTGCAGCTCTCGGCGGAGGTCGCGGACGCCGCGGGGAACTCCCGCGAGCTGCACTGGCTGCTGGCGCGCTGAAGCCGGAAGCCGGCGTCAGGCGGAGAGCCCGGCCCGGCTCCGCTCGAGGCCCAGGTAGTAGCCGCAGATCAGGATGCGGTGCAGGAGCCTCCGACCCAGCGGCAGGCTCCGGGCGTCCAGGGCGCTGAGCAGCGGCACCAGAGCCGGCAGGAGCCGCTTCCCGAGCGAGAACCAGGCTGGCGGTTCGATCGGCGAGAGCAGCGGGCTCCCGGTGAGACCGGGATGCAGCGCCAGCAGGGTCGGCAGGCCGGCCCCGACCTCGCGCTGGCGCCGGAAGAGGTCGGCGAGAGTCATCGGATGCAGGTGCTCGACTGCTGCCGCCCGGTGGTAGTGGAGCCGGACCCCTCGCTGCTCGAGGCGGTAGCCGAGCTCGACATCCTCCCAGCCGTAGCCGTGGAACGAGGGATCGAACGGATCGACGCCGAGCTCTCGCCGCGGGACCGAGACGTTCGAGGTGTAGAAGCAGGTGAACGGAACCTCTGCCCCGTCCAGCATGTGGGCGTAGCCGAACTGGTGCCCCTCCCGGTTGACCATCTCGAGCGCCGGCGTCACCTTCATGCCGGCACGGCACCAGTCGATGAACCCGACGACCGAGCGCGCCCCGGAGGCACCCTCGCGCGCGGCGTGATGCTCGGCGACGAGCCCGGGGTGGGCGATCACGTCGTCGCCGAGAAAGAGGACGATCGACGACTCCTCGCTCACCCGGCTGAGCGCGAGATTGCGCGCCCTCCCCTGACCCGCGTTCTCCTGGCGCAACGCCTCGATGGCGATCCCGCCATC
This sequence comes from Thermoanaerobaculia bacterium, assembly GCA_050186295.1. GTDB lineage: Bacteria > Acidobacteriota > Thermoanaerobaculia > Multivoradales > JAGPDF01 > JAGPDF01. Next base: position 196,999 of record JBFWYP010000002.1, read on the forward strand.
GGCACGCGCTTCGGCGGCGCGGGCGGCCAGGAGCTCGGAGCTGCCGTCGGTCGAGCCGTCGTCGACGACGACGATGCGGAAATCGCGGCGCGTCTGCGCGGCAAGGGCGGCGAGAGCGCGGTCGAGGATCGCGCGCCGCTGGTAGGTCGCGATCACCACGACGAGCGGCGTCGCGGCGGCCGGTGACGGTCTCAGCTCTTCTCCCACAGCGAGATGTCCTGGAAACCGCCGAGCGCCGCGGGGTGGAAGGCGACGAAACCGTAGCGACTGCCCCATTCTCTCGTGAGGTACTCCCGCGAGTGGAACGCGGCTTGCTCGTTGAACGGCCCGACACTCGGCCGGAAGAGGAATCCGGTCCGCTCGAGGACGTCCAGCTCCCCGGCGCCGACCGCAGCGGCGCCGCGCGCCTCCACCGCGATGCGCGGCGCGTGGGTCGTCGCGATCAGGAGACCCCCCGGCCTGAGGAGCCGGCGAAGCTCTTCGAGCCAGGCGAACTGCTCCGCTTCGCCGAGGTGGGTGAAGACCGAGATCGTGAAGACGACGTCGAACGACTCGGCGGCGAACGGCATCGGCGGTGCCGGTGCGATCGTCGAGAACCTGCCCGGCAGATGACGCCCGGCCCAGGCGATCTGCGCCCGGTCCACATCGACACCCCGGTAGTCGGAGATCGGCGACCGGCCGAAGAGATGTCGCGCCACACGGCCGCAACCCGAGCCGAAGTCGAGCCAGCGCCCGTCCCCTTCCGCCGGCCGGCCGGCGGCGCGATAGGCCGTGAGGAGGTCGTCGGCGCAGCGGCGGCCGATCTCGAGGAACTCCGTCCGTGAGCTTGACGCGCCGACACGGGCGCGCAGTCGCGGCGGGGGGATGCGGATGCCGTCGACCGAACGTTCACGGGGCGACCAGTCGGCGGGCAGATCGCGCAGGCGGACCGGAAGGTCGCGTGCGATCCGCCGCAGTTCCGCCCGCCAGCGGCCGGGCACGATCCTGCGAACCAGCGCGCGAATCACGAAGTCCGGTTCAGTTGACCGCGCCGGGAACGGCGAGCGTGAAGGGGGCGATCAGCGCCTCGAAGCGTTCGCCGCTCGTGGCGAGCTCCATGACGTAGTAGCCCTCCATCGCCCCGACGGCCGTCTTGAGAGGGCAGAAGCTGGTGTATTCGAACGCCTGTCCGGCCTCCAGGATCGGCGTCTCACCGACCACGCCCGGGCCTTCGACCCGCTGCACCTCGCCGTCCGAGTCGGTGATGATCCAGAGCCGGGAGAGAAGCTGGGCGCGCTCGGCGCCGAGGTTCGAGATCCGCACGCGGTAGGAGAAGAAGTAGTAGCTCTCGGCCGGGGAGCTGCGCTCCGGCTCGTACTTCGACTCGACTTCGATGCGGATTCCGCGCGTCGTGGTGTCGCTCAAGGGTGCTCCTGTTCGTCCGGCCTGTCGGGGCGAGGATAGACTCCGGACGGTCCGGACTCCAAACCCGACGGGTGCCGTCCGGACCCCTGTCGCCCATGTCCATCACCGCCGACGCCTACCGCGATGTCCTGCGCCACTTCCCCGCCGGCGTGACCCTGGTCACGGTGCGGGCCGGCGGAGAGAATCACGGCCTCACCGTTTCGGCCTTCGCCTCGGTCTCTCCGGAGCCGCCGCTCGTCGCCGTGATGATCGACCACAAGCATCGCGCCTTCGAACGTCTCGAGCGCCCCGACGCGGTCTTCGCCGTCAACATCCTCGGCGAAGAGCAGCATGCGCTCTCCGACCGCTTCGCCTGGGAGCCCGAAGAGGACCGCTTCCTGGCCGGCGACTGGACGACCGCGGTGACCGGCGCGCCGGTCCTCGTCGACGCCCTCGGGTGGCTCGACTGCACGATCCATTCACGGCATCGCGCCGGCACGCATTCGCTCTACATCGGCGAGGTCGTGGCGAGCCGCGTTCCCCGCCCTGGCGACTCTCCCCTGGTCTACTGGAATCGCGGCTACCGCGGCCTGCGCCCGGACTGAACGCGTGCGCTGGGTCGCCACCTGTGCTCGCGGGCTCGAGGAGATCGTGGCCGGCGAGCTCACGGCGCTCGGCATCGCGAGCGCGAAGCCGGAAACCGGAGGGGTGCCCTTCTCGGGCGGCTGGCACGAAGGGTTCACCGCCAACTGGCGTCTCCGGACCGCCAACCGGGTCCTGATCGAGCTCGCCTCGTGGCCGGCCGGGGACGACGAGGCGCTCTACCGCGGCGCGCGACTGCTGGTCGAGCGCGCCACCGAGGGTCCGTCCGCGAGCGGTCTCGCCCTGCTCGAGCTCTTCTCCCCCGAGCGCACGTTCGCGATCAAGGCGACGTCGACCGGCTCGCGGATCCGCGACACCCGCTGGATCGCGATGAAAGTGAAGGACGCCGTCGTCGACGCCCAGCGCGCCCGCTGGGACTGTCGTTCCGACATCGAGCGCGAGCATCCCGACCTCTCCCTGCGCCTGCGCCTGGTGAAGGACCGGGCGACGCTGCTCGTCGACAGCTCGGGCGAGCCGCTCGACCGGCGCGGCTATCGCGTCACGTCGACCGCGGCCCCGCTGCGCGAAAACCTCGCCGCGGCCGCGGTCCTCGCCTCGGGATGGATCGGAACGGGCCCGGTCGTCGATCCGATGTGCGGATCCGGCACGCTTCTGGCCGAGGCCGCGAGCCTCGCCCTCGGCCTGCCACCGAACCGCTTCCGCGCCGACTGGGCGTGCGAACGCCTGCCGGGCGCGGACCTCGCGGTGTGGCACTTCGTCCGTGCCTCGCCGCTGCCGGTGCCGGGACCCGATCTGCAGCTGTACGGCGTCGACAGCTCCGGCGAGGCGATGGTCGCCACCCGGCGCAATCTCGAGGCGGCCGGCCTCGCCGGGCGGCTCACGCTGCGCTCCGGCGACGCCTTCGACTTCGAGCCGCCGCCGGGTCCCGGCCTCCTCCTGGTCAATCCGCCGCACGGCCAGCGCCTCCTCGACGGCCCCGAGAGCTGGCGCCGGCTCGGCGACCTCCTCAAGCAGCGCTATTCGGGATGGAAGGCGGTCGTCTTCGCGGGCGGTGAGAGCCGGGGGAAACACCTGGGGCTCAAGCCGGCGCGGCGCCTGCCGGTCTGGAACGGACCGCTCGAGGCGCGGATCCTCGTTTTCGACCTCTGGTGAGCGGCTCGATAGGATTCCGCCGACGACCACGACCACAGGAGACTCGAACCATGTCCAGGATCGCCTGCCTGCCGGTTCTCGGCGCGCTGCTCCTCGCGGGATGTGACGGCAACGTCTCGACGACCGAGCATCTCCTCCTGCGCTGGACAGAGGCGCTCAATCTCCACCTCGCGAGCTCGTTCGCCGACGGCAACCGCTATCCGGAGCGGCTCGTCGACGTCGACCCGATGCTGCGGCTCGAGCTCGGTTTCGACGACGCCTGGGGCAGCCCGCTGCAGTACCGGCGCATCAACGATTCGCAGTTCGATCTGGCGTCGTCCGGCCCGGACAGCATCCCCGGGAACGCTGACGACATCGTCATCCAGGACCGGGTCCTGAAGAAGGCCGAGACCGCCTACGGCAGCCGGCCGTTCGACAAGCGCTTCGCGCCGCAGCGGGCCGCCGACACGCCCTCGTCCGACTCCGAGGCCGAGCTCTGGTCCGACGACGATTCCGGCTACGAAGACGAGGAGGAGTGATCTTCAGCAGGCCGGGTCGAGGATCTCGATACGGTCCGCGACATTCGGCACGATGCAGAGGAACGAGAACGGCGCCTCGACGACCGAGTAGGAGTGCGGCACGCCGGCCGGAATGAAGAGGGCGTCGCCGGCGGAGACCCGGTGTTCGGTCTCGCCGACGACGACGCGCGCGGAGCCGGCGAGGACGTACTGCTCGTGCTCGACGAGGTTCGTATGCAGGGGCATCCCGCCGCCGTCTCCCATGGTGAAGCGACGCAGGGCGAAGTTCGGCGCGCCGTCCGCCGGCCCGACGAGGACCTGCACCTCGGTCGCGCGACCGGCCGCCACCGCCGTCCCGGCCACCTCGTCGCTCCGCTTGACGATCGATCCGTCCTGACTCTTCTCCGTCACCGCCTCCTCCTTTCCGCAGCCGACGGGCGGCGCCCGCGGTCGCGATCCTGCCGCTTCAGTCGGCCAGCGGGCGCGAGATGACGCAGGCGTTGACGCCGCCGACACCCATCGAGAGCTTGCCGGCGGCTCCGGGCGGCGCCGGACATCCCTCGTTGAAGGCGAATCGCTGGTGGACGCGCGCGATCTCGGGATTGAGCTCGGTCTCGACCAGCGGCGTCGGAAAGATCACGCCGCGGGCGTGGCCCAGATACTGGGCGGTGAGCTCGAAGCCGCCCCCGGCGCTCATTCCGTGCCCGAACGTCCCCTTGCGCGCCGTCACCAGGACGTGCTCCTGGAGGATGGTGCGCATGTTCTCCACCTCGAGGTAGTCGCCGGGCGTCGCGGTGGCGTGCAGATCCCACGAGCCGATCTCGTCGGGCCGCACACCGGACTGGTCGAGCGCCTGGAGGATCGCCTGGGTCGGCCCCTCCTTCGACGGGGTGATGATGTGATCGGCGTCGGACGACACGCCCACGGCCAGCGGCTCCATCCCCAGCGGCCGGAACCCGAGGCCGCGGAAATGGTCGAGATCGCCCACGATCCAGACCACCGACCCGCCGGCGACGTGCGTGCCGCGCAGCCCGGTCATCGGCTTCGACACCGATCCGTCCGCCGCGCCGACACGCGCGTTGTGGAACGCACCGATGACCAGCGAGAGCGGTTCGGGATCCGTGGCCCCGATGACCACCGCCTTGGCCTCACCGCGCCGGATCGTGTCGATCGCCAGTTTGAGGGTCACTCCGAACGTCGCGCAGGCGGCGACCGGCGCGAACGTCAGCCCGGTGATCTTCCCCATCATCGAGATCTGCGACGCCGGGGTGTTGTGGATGTTCCACAGCAGATTGGCCGACACTTCGCGCCACGGCGGCAACGGGCAGCCCCAGCGTGCGATCAGGCGGTTCACCCGCCGCTGCTTCTCCTTGATGAGACCGATCTTGCCGGTCTCCACCGTGCCCTGGACGGTCAGGCTCTCGATCTCCCGCAGCTCGGCGAGGAACTCTCCGAGCTCCCCCGATTGCGTCGCCCAGAAGTGCCACCAGCGCTCCTCCGCTGCATCCACTTCGAGCTCCTCGACACCGGCCGGGTCTTCGGGTGGCGCAACGCCAAGATGGTCTCGCTCGCCCGCCAGGTAGCGACGCATCGGCTCGTTGCGTTCCGGCGCCGACCAGAAGCGGTTCCAGCGACGCTCCGCACGGTGCAGGTCGAGCGAGACCTTCTCGATCGTTCCGAGCGCGCCGAGACCGGTACCGACGTAGACGTGGGCCCGCGTGCCCAGGCGGGTGAGCTCCTGCTCGATGCCGGGGTTCTGGCCCAGCGCCTGGATGAAGGCGGCGATCGCAAACTGCGTCGGTGTGTCCATCTTCTCCATCAGCTGGGGAAACCGGCTGGGAGGAAATCGCTCGTCGATCCAGGGCTTGTAGTCGGCGAAGTTGAAGTCGGGTACGCCGACGAGGAAGTTCGACTGCGCGAACCCCGCGTACGGTTCGAGCCAGCTGTCGGTCGACTCGAGGTGTTTCTCGAACGCCTCGACGTTCTTCGATCGCGGCGCCACCACTCCCCAGCCGAACACTCCGATCCGCGTCATCCCTGCCACCTCATTCCAGAGCCGCCAGGCGCTCGAGCAGATCGACGACCCGCTGCGAGTAGCCCCATTCGTTGTCGTACCACGACACGATCCGCGCGAATCCGTCGCCAGCCGCCTGGGTCGAGAGCGAATCGAAGATCGACGAGTGTGGATTGCCGATGATGTCGGTCGACACCAGCGGCCGTGTCGAGTACTCGACGATCCGGGCCAGATCGGAAGCCGCGCGGGCGCGGACCGCGTCGTTGATCTCGCCGGCGTCGGGACGCGCACCCAGCCGGCAGGAGAAGTCGATGATCGAACCGTCCGGCACCGGCACGCGCAGCGCGACGCCGTCGAGCCTGCCGTGGAGCTTCGGGATCACCTTGCCGACCGCTCGCGCGGCCCCGGTCGACGTCGGGATGATGTTGTCGGCCGCGCCCCGGCTGCGACGCAGATCCTTGTGCGGCACGTCGGCCAGCCGCTGATCGTTGGTGTAGGCATGGACCGTGGTGACGAACCCCTCCTCGATCCCGAACGCCTCGTCGAGGATCCGGGCGATCGGAGCCAGGCAGTTCGTGGTGCACGAGGCGTTCGAGACGATCCGGTCGTCGGCTCCGAGCGTCTCGTCGTTGACGCCCATGACGATCATCGCGTCGATCTCGTCCTTCGCCGGCACGGAGAGCAGGACCTTCCTCGCACCTGCGGCGAGGTGACCTTCGAGCTGCGCACGCTTGCGGAAGACGCCGGTCGACTCGACCACCAGATCCGCCCCGAGCTCGCCCCAGGGGATCGCCGCAGGATCCCTCTCCGCGGTCATGCGGATGGATCTTCCTTCGACGAAGAGATGATCGTCGTCGTAGGCGACCTCGCGTCCGAAGGGACCCATCACCGAGTCGTACTCGAGCAGGTAGGCGAGATGGTCGTTGTCGTAGAGATCGTTGATGGCGACGACCTCGAAGCCCGGGCGCGAGGAGAGGATGCGGAAGACCGAGCGTCCGATCCTGCCGAAACCGTTGATGCCGACCCGGATGCTCATGCCGGACCTCCCGCCGCGTCGTCCAGCGCTCCGAGGCGGCGCAGCAGATCGCTCACGCGATGTCCGTAGCCCCAGCCGTTGTCGTAGAAGGTCAGCGACTTCGAGAGTCGCGCACCGATCATCATGGTCGACAGGGAATCGAACGTTCCGGAGTAGCTCGAACGGAGGATGTCGGAGGAGACGATCGGTTCGGTCTCGTACGCCAGGATGCCGTAGAGCGGACCCTCCGCCGCCCTGGCGACCGCCGCGTTGATCTCTTCGCGGGTGGTGTCGCGGCCCAGCCAGCAGGCGAGATCGACGACCGAACCGTTGGCCACCGGGACGTTCATCGCCAGCCCGGAGATCCGCCCGACGAGGTGGGGAAAGAGCTCCGTCAGGAGCTCGTCGGCGTTGGTCTGCTGCGGAATGATGTTCTCCGGCGCCGAGCGTCCGCTCCGCATGTCGTCGGCGGGGACGTCGGCGAGCCGCAGCTGGTTCGAGTAGGCGTGGACGGCGGTGAGGAAGACGCGCTCGATGCCGAACGCGGAGTCGAGGACCGCGATCAGCGGCGCCGCGCAGTTCGCGGTCACCGAGCCGGCGGAGACGATCCGGTGCTCGGGCTGCAGCGAATCGTCGTTGACGCCGACGACGATCGTCGCGTCCGGCGCCTCGATCGGCGGCGAACAGAGCAGAACCCGGCGGGCGCCCTGCTCGAGGTGGGCCTCGCAAGCGGCGCGGGAGACCAGCTTCTCGCTCGCCTCGATGACGACGTCGACCCCGAGCGCAGCCCAGTCCGGCGGCGCGTCGTCCGGCGAAAGGAGATGGATCCGGTGGCCGTCGATCTCGAGATCGCCGTCGACGAGGGCGATCGGAGCCGGGAACCGGCCGAGCAGGGTGTCGAACTTGAGCAGGTACTCCAGCGCCTCGGGTGCAGACGGGTCGACCATCGCGACGATGTCGACGGCCGACTGCCGGCCGAGGATCCTCATCAGATTGCGACCGATCCGTCCGCAACCGACCAGACCTATGCGAAGTGGGGTCATCTAGAATGACGATTATGGCAAAACTGACTCCGATCCGTGCGACGCGTCCGGAGGCTGCACGGGCGCTCGACACCTCTTCGGTTCCGTACGACGTCGTCAGTACGGAAGAGGCGCGGGCCCTGGCGGCGGGCAACCCGCTCTCCTTCCTGCATGTCACCCGCTCCGAGATCGATCTGCCGGCCGATACCGATCCCTACTCCGACCAGGTCTACGAGCTGGCGCGGGAGAACTTCGCGCGGCTGCGCCGCGAGGCTCCGCTCGTCGCCGATGTCGAGCCGTCGCTCTACCTCTACCGGCTGCGCATGGGCGAACACGTCCAGACCGGTGTCGCCGGCGCCTGGAGCCTCGACGAATACGACCACGACCGCATCAAGAAGCACGAGAAGACCCGCCGCGACAAGGAGGACGACCGCACGCGCCACATCACGACGCTGCGCGCCCAGACCGGCATCGTCTTCCTCACCTACCGGGCGTCGAACACGGTCGACGGGATCGTCGCCCGGGCGAGCCGGGAGACGCCGCTCTACGACTTCGTCAGCGCCGACGGCGTCGCCCACACGATGTGGCGGGTCGACGACGAAGCACGCGACCGGCTGGTCGCCGCCTTCGCTGCCGTGCCCGATCTCTACATCGCCGACGGCCACCATCGCGCCGCGTCCGCGGCGCGGGCGAGCCAGGCGCTGACGGACCCCTCCACCGTCGCGAACGCCGGCGATCGGCGCACGTTCCTCGCCGTGGCCTTCCCCGATCATCAGATGAACGTCCTGCCGTATCACCGCGCCGTGCGCGATCTGAACGGCCGGGATCCAGGGACCTTTCTCGCGGAGCTCGGCAGCCGGTTCGAGTCCGTCCAGGGCCCGCCGCAGCCGGTCGAAGCCGGCCGGTTCTCGGTCTACGTTGCTGGCCGGTGGTCGACGTTCCTCCTTCCACCCGTCGCCGAGGCCTCGCCGATCGCCCGGCTCGACTGTGCCCGGCTGCAGGAGAGCGTGCTCGCTCCGCTCCTCGGGATCGGCGATCCGCGGACCGACAAGCGGATCGACTTCATCGGCGGCATCCGCGGAACGACGGAGCTCGAACGCCGGGTCGACTCCGGCGAGGCCGCGGTCGCCTTCGCCCTCTTTCCGGTTTCGGTGGAGGACCTGTTCGCGGTGTCCGATGCCGGCGAGATCATGCCGCCGAAGAGCACCTGGTTCGAGCCCAAGCTCCGCGACGGCCTGCTGGTGCACGAGATCTGACCTCGATGCGCGTCGGCGAATCCGGTCTTCCGGGATTCCCTGCGGAGCAGCGATAGCTCCCCCGCCGCCGCTCCTCGCCTGCGAGGCGGTGCGCAAGCAGTTCGGCGCCCGCCCGCTCTTCACCGGCATATCGCTCGCCATCGCGGCGGGCGACCGCATCGGTCTCGTCGGCCCGAACGGCGCCGGCAAGAGCACGCTGCTCCGGATCCTCGCCGGAATCGAGGTCGCCGACGAGGGCACGCGCGCCCTGCGCAAGGGAGCGCGCGTCGCCTTCGTCGCCCAGGACCCGGTGCTGCCGCCCGGAGAGACCGTCGGCTCCACCGTACTCGGAGCCCTGGCGGCTGCCGGCGTCGAAGAGTCCGTCCGTCACGGACTCGCCGCGCGTGCGCTGGGCCGGTTCGGGTTCGACGAGCTCGAGCGACCGACGCAGGAGCTCTCCGGGGGCTGGAGGAAGCGGCTGGCCATCGCCCGCGCGATGGCCCTCGAACCGGATCTCCTGATCCTCGACGAGCCGACGAACCACCTCGATCTCGAAGGAATCCTCGAGCTCGAGGAGATCCTGTCGTCGTCCGCCCGCGCCTGCCTCGTCGCCAGCCACGACCGCTACTTCCTCGAGCGAACCGCCACCCGGATGCTCGAGATCGATCCGGCCTATCCGAGCGGTTACCTGACCGTCGACGGGAGCTACAGCACCCTCCTCGAACGCCGTGACGAGGTCCGCCGCAACCAGCTCGAGTACCAGGGAACCCTGGCGAACCGCGCCCGACGCGAAGTCGAGTGGCTGCGGCGCGGACCGAAGGCGCGGACGACCAAGTCGAAGGCGCGGATCGACGAGGCCCACCGCCTGCTCGACGAGCTGGCCGAAGTCCGGACCCGGAACGCCGGCGGAGCGCCCGCCGGCATCGACTTCGAGGGCACCGGCCGGAAGACGCGACGGCTCCTCGTCGCGCGCGGACTGGGAGCGAGCTACGGCGATCGGCGCGTCCTCGACGGAATCGACCTCGAGCTCGGTCCCGGCGTCCGTCTCGGTGTTCTCGGCGCCAACGGCAGCGGCAAGACGACCCTCCTCTCTCTTCTCGCCGGCACGGCCGCACCGCGCGAAGGGACGATCGATCGCGCACCCGGACTCCGGACGGTCTACTTCGAGCAGTCGCGGGCCTCGCTCGATCCCGGACTACCGCTCCGACGCGCCCTCGCTCCCGACAGCGACTCCGTCGTCCACCTCGACCAGGCCGTGCACGTCGCGGCGTGGGCCAGGCGGTTCCTGTTTCGCGGCGAGCAGCTCGACACGCCGGTCGGCAGTCTCTCGGGCGGCGAGCAGGCCCGCATCCTGATCGCACGGCTGATGCTGCAGCCGGCCGACCTGCTGATCCTCGACGAGCCGACCAACGACCTCGACATCCCGACGCTCGAGGTCCTAGAGGAGAGCCTGCTCGAATTTCCCGGCGCCGTCGTTCTCGTCACCCACGACCGCTACCTCCTCGACCGCGTCTCCACCGCGATCCTCGCCCTCGACGGTCGCGGCCTGGCGACCCCGTACGCCGAGCTCGCCCAGTGGGAGCTCGCCCGACGCGCCGTACGCCGCGAAGCGCCCCCCGCGGCGCGGAGCGCGCGGCGGGACGATCCGGAAGCGGCGCCGAGACGGCCGCGCAAGCGGAGCTACCTCGAGCAGCGCGAATGGGACGGCATGGAGGCGGCGATCGAGGCCGCCGAGCGCGAGCTCGAGCGCTGCCGGGCGGCGGTCGAGGATCCCGCGATCGCCGCGGACGCTGCGCTCGTCGCCGCCCGTTACGACGAGCTCGGCATCGCCGCCGCGACGGTCGATCGGCTCTACTCGCGCTGGGCCGAGCTCGAAGGAGGTGGATCCTGAAGCCACGAGCGCAGCCGGGCGGCGACCCGGCCCCCGGCGCCTTCTCCCTCTCGGAGGTCGCGGAGCTCTCACGCTTCGGCGATCCGGCGACGATCGACCTCCTCATCGAGGTCCCCCACGGCGCCACGACGCGGGAGCAGTTCGACGAGCTGGCGCGACGCCTGACGAGCCCGCAGCCCCCGGGTCTCGAACGGTTCTTCCACGCCAACACGGACTTCGGAGCGCCCGAGCTCGCCTTCGCGGTCGCCCGCGGCCTCGTCCGGAACGGAAAGAGCTCCGGGATCCGCGGCGTCGCCGTCCTTCGCGCCACGGTTCCGCGCACCTTCGTCGATCTGAACCGGGTGATCGGCGAAGAGGTACGCGCCGGGATGACTCCCGGGCTCCCGCCCTACATCGTGCACGAGAGCGACCGGACGCTCCTCGCGCAACTCCACCGGAGCTACCTCGCCGAAGCCGAGACGCTCTACCGCGAGGTGATGGCGAGTGGCGGCCGCGCCCTGGCGCTCCACACCTACGCTCCGCGGACGGTCGAGGTCCCGGTCGACGCCGACATCGTGCAGGCGCTCCGCGCCGCCTACCGCCCGGCGGTCTACCCGACCTGGACGCTGCGGCCGGAGATCGACCTGATCACCAGGGACGCCGAGGGGCACGACCTCTCGCCGCGGGAGCTCGTCGCCGGCCTCCGGGCGGCCTGCAGCCGGCACGGGTTCGCGGTGGCCGAAAATGCCACCTACCACCTGCACCCGGCGACGACCGGCCATCTGCTGGCGGCCCGCTATCCCGGACGGGTCCTCTGCGTCGAGGTCCGGCGCGACCTCCTCGGCGCCCCCTGGCGTCCCTTCCGACCTTCCCCGGTCGGCCCGCGCAAGGTCGCACGACTCGCGCGCCCGTTCGTCGAATCCCTCGGCGCCGTAGCCGAACAGCGGCGTTGATACGATTTCGCCTTCACCACACTTCACCGGAGGCTTCCCGCATGTCGACCGTTTCCCGCATCTTCAACTTCTCGGCCGGACCGGCCGTGTTGCCCCTGGCCGTCCTCGAAGAGGCGCGCGAGCACCTGCTCGCCCTCCCCGGCGTCGGCATGTCGATCCTCGAGATCAGCCATCGCTCGAAGCCTTTCGAGGAGATCTGCTTCGGCGCCGAGGCCGGCGTGCGCGAGCTCGCCGGGGTTCCGGACGGCTATCACGTCCTCTTCCTGCAGGGCGGCGCGACGTCGCAGTTCTCCGCCGTGCCGCTGAATCTCGCGACCTCCGAGGGCATGGCCGACTACGTCGAGACGGGAGTCTGGTCGCAGAAGGCGATCGCGGAAGCGACGAAGTTCTGTTCCGTGAACATCGCGGCATCCACCCGTGCCACGAACCACGACCGGATCCCGGCCGACAGCGAGATGCAGTGGAGCGCCGCGCCGGCCTACGTCCACATGACATCGAACAACACGATCTACGGCACCCAGTGGCATCGTCTGCCGGCGATCCCCGAAGGCGTCCCGCTCGTCAACGACGCTTCGTCCGACATCTTCTGCCGGCCGATCGACGTCGCCGCTCACGGTCTGATCTACGCCGGCGCCCAGAAAAATCTGTCGATCGCCGGACTGACCCTGGTGATCGTCCGCGCCGACCTGGTCGGCAAGGCCGGCAGCGCGACGCCGCTCTACCTCGACTACGCCACGCACGCCAAGGAGCGCTCGCTCTTCAATACGCCGCCGGTCTTCGCGATCTACGTCCTCCACCTCGTCCTCCGCAAGCTGCTCGCCGAAGGCGGCCTCGCGGCCGTCGAGACGCGCAACCGGCGCAAGGCCGGCAGGCTCTACGAGGCGATCGACGGTTCGGGCGGCTTCTACCGCGGCCACGCGAGGGTCGAGGACCGTTCGTGGATGAACGTCACCTTCCGCCTGCCGTCGGAGGAGCTCGAGAAGCGCTTCGTCGCCGAGGCGACCGCGGCGGGCCTCGACGGCCTCAAGGGACATCGCTCGGTGGGCGGCATCCGGGCTTCGATCTACAACGCCTTCCCCGAGGAGGGCGTGGAAGCGCTCACCGGCTTCATGGCCGAGTTCCAGCGCACTCGCGGCTGAACCGCAGGGTAGTTTGAGGGCCGGGGCACCGAGCCAGCCGGCCGCGGCTTCAGCGGGCCCCGTCGACGCCGACGCCGACGCGCAGCAGGCCGACGGCGTCTGCCGCCTCGGGGGCGACCACGACGTGCAGACGATCGCCGGCACGGAGCTCCGTGTCGCCCGTCACCACCACGTGGTGGTGGCGGCGTTCGAGCGTCACGATCAGGCAGCCCTGCGGAAGTCCGAGGTCGGAGACGCGCCGGCCGACGAACGGCGCCTCGGGCAGCAGATCGAGCTCGAGCATCAGCGCGCCGTCGAGCGCCTCGGTCTTCTTCTCGCGATGCAGCTCGCGCTCGAGGAGCGAGTCGTAGATCGGCGGATCGCCCAGCCGGTCCGCGGTCCACTGCGCGGCGAAGCTGGCGGCGAGGAGCGGCAGCATCAGGGTGTAGCTCTCGGTCATCTCGAGCATCAGCACGATGCCGGTGAGCGGCGCCCGGACGGTGCCGGCGAAGAGAGCCGCCATCCCGGCGACCGCCCAGGCGCGCGGCTCTCCGGCGAGCGCCGGCGAGAACGCCGCCATCCCCAGACCCGCGGCCAGGCCGGCCTGCGATCCCAGCACCAGCAGCGGGGCGAAGATCCCGCCGGGCGCGCCCGTGCCGTAGCTGCCGAGGCTGAGGAAGAAGCGCGCGGCGAGCGCCAGCAGCAGACCGGCGACGATCCCATTTCCGGCCAGCGAACGATCGACCAGGAGCGCCCCGCCGCCGACGAGCGTCGGCGCGTACCAGGCGACGATCGCGACCAGCGCTCCCATCCCCGCAGCGGCCGCCAGGCGACCGCGGGGCGAGGTGCGGTCGAACAGGCGGAGGGTGAAGAGCAGCCCGCGGTTGAACGCCACGGAGAGGAGCCCGATCGCGGCGCCGAGGAGGACGAAGAAGATCAGCGCGCCGAGGTGGGGCGCTGGAATCGGCGAGGTATGGAAGACCGCCGTCTGCCCGAAGAGCAACCGGCTCACGGCGTCCGCCGTCACACAGGCCAGGAAGGTCGTGCTGAAGACCCCGGGCGCGAAGTTCCGCTGGATCTCCTCGAGCACGAAGATCAGCCCCGCGAGCGGCGCGTTGAACGCCGCCGCGAGACCACTCCCCGCGCCGGCGGCGATCAGGATCCCACGTTCGTGCGTCGAGCTCGGGAACCAGCGCGCCACGATCCGCCCGATCGCGCCTCCCATCTGGATTGTCGGCCCCTCCCGCCCGAGCGCCAGTCCGGAGGCGATCGCCGAGACACCACCGGTGAACTTGACGGCGAGCAGGCGGGCGCCGGACATCGGGCGCAGGCGATGGAGGACCGCCTTGAGCTGCGGAATTCCGCTGCCTCCCGCGGAGGGCTCGAAGCGGCGGACCAGCCAGACGGCGAACGTCACGCCGGCGGCGCAGAGCAGGACGAGGAGCAGAAGCCCGGAAATCCCTCGCGCGTGCAGGTTCTGGACGAGCTCGCTCCGCCCCTCCTCCACGCGTTCCACCGCCGCCCGGAAGAGCGATGCCACCAGCCCGGCGACGGCGCCGACCAGCAGGGCCCGGGGGAAGAGTCGCCGCCGGCGCTCGTGGCGGCGGCGGAGCTGCGAGATCAGACGCCGGGCAGAGCTCGACGAACCACCGTTGCCGTCCTCTGCATCGACCGACGACATTATTGCCACGATCGTATCGCGCCTCCCTTCGGCCCTCGATTCCGCCGCGATCGCGGCCGGGAAGCCGGATCGCGGGTCAATTCCGTAGGATGGAGAGACGACGAGGAGGTTCGGTTGAACGACTACTACCAGAAGGACCAGTTGAAGCGATTCGGCGACATCGCCACGGGGCATCCGGAGCTCGGCGCGAAGTTCTTCGACTACTACGCCAAGGTGTTCGAGGAGGGGGCGCTGACGCAGCGCGAGAAGTCGCTCATCGCTCTCGCCGTGGCCCACACCGTCCAGTGTCCCTACTGCATCGACGCCTACACGTCGGAATCGCAGCGACTGGGGGCGGATCTCGAGCAGATGACGGAGGCGATCCACGTCGCGGTCGCCATCCGCGGTGGGGCATCTCTCGTGCACGGAATGCAGATGCTGGATCAGGCATCCAAGGCCGGCATGTGACGACCGCGCTGCCGGTTCTGCCGGCGGAGCCCGAGAGCCCGCGGGCGGCGCGCACTCTGCGCTCGCGTCACGATCCGCTGGCGGCGCCGGCGGAGCAGCTCTTGAGACTCGAGCGCAGCGACCGCGACACGGGTGCCGGGGCTGCGGGCGATTTCGCAAGACGGCTGCGCGCCGCCGGGCATCCGCTCCTTCGTCCGGCCGCGCCCGAGTATTTCCAGATCAACCTCGGCAAGCTGTGCAACATGACCTGCCGGCACTGCCACGTCGATGCCGGTCCCGACCGCACGGACGAGAACATGGATCGCGAGACCGTCGATCTCTGCCTGGCGGCGATCGGGCGCTCCGCCTGCCACACGGTCGACCTCACCGGTGGCGCCCCGGAGCTCAATCCCCATTTCGAGTACCTGGTCGAGGAGTGCGTGGCACGCGGACGGAAGGTGATCGATCGCTCGAATCTGACGATCCTCCTCCTCCCCCGGTTCGCCCATCTGCCGGATTGGCTCGCTGCGCGCGGCGTCGAGGTCGTCGCCTCGCTGCCGCACGTCCGGGCGAGGAACACCGACGCGCAGCGCGGCGACGGCACGTACGAGAAGTCGATCGCCGCGATCCGCCGGTTGAACGAGGCCGGCTACGGTAGCGGCGACCCTCGGCGGCGGCTGACCCTGGTGACCAACCCGGCCGGTGCCTTCCTTTCCGGAGACCAGTCGGCGCTCGAGAAGGAATGGAAGGAGGCGCTCGCCCGGCACCACGGCGTCACCTTCGACCGGCTCTTCGCGCTCAACAACATGCCGATCGCGCGCTATCTCGAGTGGCTGATCCAGTCGGACAACCTCGGGGAGTACATGTCGCTCCTGCGGCGCTCGTTCAACCCCGCGGCAATCGACGGACTGATGTGCCGCAACACGATCTCGGTCTCGTGGGACGGCCGCCTCTTCGACTGCGATTTCAACCAGATGCTCGACCTCGAGATGGAGCTGCCGGGGAGTCGTCACGTCCGCGATTTCGAGCCGCAGGCGATGGCCGGGCGGGCGATCGTCGTCGACCGGCACTGCTTCGGCTGCACCGCCGGCGCCGGCAGCTCGTGCGGCGGAGCGACAACGTGAACCGTGACGACGGCGCGACGGCTTCCGGCAGGCCGCGCGGCTCCACTCGCCTCTGGCTCGCCGCCGCCCTGTTCGCCGCGCTCTTCGTCGCCTTCCGGCTCCTGCCCGCCGGCGAATGGATCGACTCTGCCCGCGACTGGATCGCTGCGCTCGGCCCCTGGGGGCCCGCCGTATTCGTCGCCCTGTACGCCGTGGCGACGGTGGCGGCCGCTCCTGCGATCGTCCTCACCGTCGCCGCGGGCCCGATGTTCGGCCCTGCGCTCGGCTTCGCCGCGGTCTCCGCCGGGGCCACCCTCGGCGCCGCCGCCGCGTTCGCCGTCGCGCGCTGGCTGGCGCGCGACGCGGTCGCACGCCGCCTGGCAGGGAACGCGACCTTCCTCCGGCTCGACCGGCTGGTCGAACGGAACGGCTGGGTCGTCGTCGCGATCACGCGGCTGATCCCGCTCTTCCCCTTCAACCTCCTCAACTACGCCTTCGGCCTCACCGGGATCCGGTTCGGTACCTACGTCTGGGCTTCGTGGCTCTTCATGCTCCCCGGGACGGCGCTCTACGTCTTCGGTGGCGACACCCTGTTTCGCGGCCTCTCCGGCGGCACCGTCTCTCCGGCGGTGATCGGCGCGCTCGCCCTCGCCGCGATCGTCGTCGTGCTCGCCACCCGGCGCGCCCGCCGCTGGCTGCGCGACGCCGAAGCCGAGGATCGCGAGTCGCGATGAGCGATCCTGTGCCCGGATCCGCTTTCGACCGCGAGCTCGAAGCGCTCGTCGGGCCGCGCGATCACCGCAATCCGCAGCCTGCGACGCTCTACGACCTGGTCGTCCTCGGTGGCGGTACCGCCGGACTGGTCGCAGCGGCCGGTGCTTCGGGGCTCGGAGCGAAGGTCGCGCTCGTCGAGCGCAGCCGCCTCGGCGGCGACTGCCTCCTCGTCGGCTGCGTGCCGTCCAAGGCGCTGCTCGCCTCGGCCGAGCGTGCCGCCCGGATCGCGACCGCCGCGAGCCTCGGCGTCGGCGGCGGTCCGGTCGAGGTCCGCTTCGCCGAGGTGATGGAACGCCTGCGCCGGCGACGGGCGGAGATCGCACGCAACGATTCTGTCGCCCGTTTCCGCGACCGCCTCGGTGTCGACGTCTTCCTCGGCACCGGGCGGTTCACCTCGCCGCGGACGATCGCCGTCGACGGCACCCCTCTCCCGTTCCGCCGGGCCCTCATCGCGACCGGTGGGCGGCCGCGCATCCCGCCGGTGGAGGGGCTCTCCGGGTCCGGATTCCGCACGAACGAGACGATCTTCGATCTGAACGAACTCCCGCCGCGGCTCGCCGTCCTCGGCGCCGGACCGGTCGGGTGCGAGCTCGCCCAGGCGTTCGTGCGTCTCGGTTCGCGGGTGATCCTGATCTCCAACCGGGAGCGGATCCTGCCGCGCGAAGAGGAGGAGGCGGCGCTGTTGGTGGAGAGCCGACTGCGCGCCGAGGGGGTCGACATCCGGCTCTCGTCGACCCTGCGCCGCGTCGTCGCGGACGGAGCGATCCGGAAGCTGGAGCTCGCAGGCTCCGACGGCGTCACCGAGCTCGTCGCCGACGAGCTCCTGGTCGCGACCGGTCGCCTGCCGAATCTCGAGGAGCTCGATCTCGACCGGGCGGGCGTCCGCACCGTCGATGGTCGTCTCGTCGTCGACGACCGGCTCCGGACGACCAACCGCCGGGTGTTCGCCTCGGGTGACGTCGACGGTCGCTACCTGTTCACCCACGCAGCCGACGCCATGTCGCGCGTCGTCCTCCAGAACGCCCTCTTCCCCGGGCCGCGCCGGCGTCTCTCCTCTCTCGTCGTGCCGCGCGTCACCTACACCGATCCGGAGATCGCGGCGATCGGACCGACCGAGGACGAGCTCCGCCAGCGAGGGCAGCGGCTCCGCATCGTCCGGGTGCCCTTCGCCGAGGTCGATCGGGCCGTCGTGCAGGAGGCCACGGAGGGCTATGCACGGCTGATCACCGACGAGAAGAAGGGGCGGATCCTCGCGGCGACGATCGTCGGCGAGAGCGCCGGCGAGCTCGTCGGCGAGGTGGCGGTGGCGATCGCCGGCGGGGTGACGCTCGGCCGGCTCGCCGGCGTGATCCATCCGTATCCGACCCGGGCCGAGATCCTGCGCAAGGCGGGCGACGCCTGGAACCGCCAGCGACTCACACCGTTCGTCCGCCGGGTGCTCTCGTTCTGGTTCCGGCTCACCGGCGCGGGCCGGCGATGAGCGGCGCCGTGCGGCAATCCGGCGCGCTGGCGTTCGCGCTCCTCGCCTACCTGCTGGCGATCGCGCCGATGATCTATTTCGTCGGCTTCCTCGGGAACTTCCTCGTCGGCAAGACGATCGACTCCGGTGTGCCCGGTCCGCCCGGCAGCGCCGTGGCGATCGACACGGCGCTCGTCCTGGCCTTCGCACTGGTGCACAGTCTGCTCGCACGGCCGGCGGCGAAACGATGGCTCCGCCGTTTCCTGGCCGACGATCTCGAGCGCCCCCTCTACAGCGCCATCGCCGGCCTGCAGTTCGTGGCCCTGATCTGGTGCTGGCGACCGCTCCCGGGGCTCGTGTGGGAGGCCGATGCGGCTCCGCTGCGCGTGTCGATCTGGGCGCTTTTCTGGTGCGGCTGGTCGATCGTCCTCGCCGGAGCGCTGGCGCTCGGCACGACCCGGCTCTACGGACTGGCGGCGGTCTGGGGGCGCTTCCGCCGTCGTCCTGCGGCCGGCGAGGAGCTGGCGATCGGTGGGCCATACCGCTGGATCCGCCACCCGCTCTACACCGGAACCGTCGTCGCGCTCTGGGCGGCTCCCGCGATGAGCGCCGGTCGGCTGCTCCTCGCGGCGCTCTTCACGCTCTACATCCTCGTCGGCCAACGCCTGGAGGAGCACGATCTCGAGAGCGTGCACGGCACGCGCTTCGTCGACTACCGGAATCGCGTCGGCGCCTACCTGCCGCGTTCGCTCGCTCCGTTCCGTGACGGCTCGGCGAAGTCCGGGGAATGACCGAAGCCGCGATCCTCTGTCTCTTCGCCAAGCCGCCTCGGCGCGGGTTGACCAAGACTCGCCTCGCCGCCGCGATCGGCGACGGAAGGGCCGCGCTCCTCGCCGAGGCGTTCGTGGGCGACACGATCGATCGCTTCCGCGACCTGCCCGCCGCCGAGCTGGTCCTCGCGACCACCGAGACGACTGCCAGCGAGTGGGACGCGCTGCCGTGGACCGAGAGATGGGATCAGGGATCGGGAGATCTCGGCGCGAAGCTCGAACGGATCCTCGTCCGCGCCCTCGCCCGCGCGCCCGTCGCGATCGCCGTCGGAGCGGATGCACCGGACCTCCCGCGCGACCGGATCGACGCCGCACGCTCCCGTCTCGCCGGGGGTGCGGACGCCGTCGTCGTGCCGGCCGAGGACGGCGGCTTCTGCCTGCTGGCGCTGCGCCGCTGCCCGGCGGGAGCGCTCGCCGGGATCCCCTGGAGCCGTTCCGACACCTGCGCGCGAACGCTCGAAAGGCTCCGTGCCGCCGGCCTCCGCTGCGAGCTCCTCGCTCCCTGGCGTGACATCGACGAATCCGCCGATCTCGCCCGCCTCGAGCGCGACCTGCGATCGGACCCGGCGCTCCGCCGCGAGCTCCCGAGGACCGCGGCGGCGCTCGACCCGGCTTTCGCCCGGCCGGGAGTGCGAGACGACGCCACCCTTTCGGTGATCGTCCCGGTCCTGGACGAGGCCGGGCGACTCGGTGAACAGCTCGACCGGCTGCGCGGGCTCGCCGGAATCGACGAGATCGTCGTCGTCGACGGCGGCAGCTCGGACGAGTCGGTCGCGATCGCCTCCGCGCGGCCGGGAGTCCGCGTGCTCCACTCGCCGCGGGGGCGCGCCCGCCAGATGAACCGCGGCGCGGCGAGCGCATCCGGCGATCTCCTGCTCTTTCTGCACGCCGACGTGCAGCCTCCGCTCGACGCTGCGGAACGGATCCGGAGCACACTCACCCGCGACGGGGTCGTCGCCGGTGCGTTCCGGACCCGCACGGTGGCCGAAAGCCGCCGCGGATGGATCCGTCCCCTGCTCCGCATCGCCGACGCCCGTTCGCGCTACTCCTCCCTTCCCTACGGAGATCAGGCCCTGCACCTCCGGGCATCGACGTTCCGCGACGTCGGCGGGTTTCCGGATCAGCCCCTGATGGAGGACCTGGAGCTCTCGCGACGGCTGCGGCGGCTGGGGAGGATCCGCATCGATCGCGCCGAGGTGACGGTCTCCGGTCGGCGCTTCCTCGCCCGTCCTTTCTACTATCCGCTGGCCATCAACTGCTTCCCGCTTCTCTACGCGCTCGGGGTCTCACCGGCACGACTCGCCCGCCTCTACGGGAACCCGCGGTAGGCGGTCGCGGGGTTCCGCGACGCGTTCCGGTCAGGCGGCGAGCAGGGTCCGCTCCACGAGCCACCAGACTCCGATCGCCGCGATGGCGAGCGACGCCGGCAGCACGACCCTCTGCCGGTACCAGGAACGCTGCGAGAAGCGGGCACCAACCAGCAGGAACGCGCCGGCAACTACCGTGAGCTGTCCCGCCTCGACGCCGAGATTGAACGAGAGGAGCGCCGCGAGGAAGCGTGACGGCGGAACTCCGACCTCGGCGAGTACGCCGGCGAAGCCCAGGCCGTGCAGGAGACCGAAAGCGAAGACCAGCGCCGTCCGCCACGGTTTGAGCTCGCTGGTCCACAGGTTCTCGATCGCGACCCAGGCGATCGAGAGCGCGATCAGCGGCTCGACGATCGACGGCGACAGGCGGACGACGCCATAGACCGCGGCACCCAGCGTCAGGGTGTGCGCAAGGGTGAACGCCGAGATCTGGAGCAGCAGCGGACGCCAGCGGGTCGAGAGGAGGAAGAGCCCGAGGACGAAGCAGATGTGATCCAGCCCGCGCGGCAGGATGTGCTCGAAACCGAGACGCGAATAGCGCGCGAAGACCTCGCTGCGTGTCGGAGGCCGGACCGGCTCGCCGAAGCGGATCTGCACCGGGCTGCCGCCCCCCTCGACCCAGTGGAGCGGCGCCTCGACGCCCT